>JBDTSW010000046.1:0-16782 GCA_039930945.1 bacterium | reverse complement strand
CGCGCTCGGCTGCGAGCTGGTCACCGGCACGCTCGCCGACGTCCCGGCGATCCGCAGCGGCATCGAGGGCGGCGACGCGGTCATCCACGGCGCCGCCGTCTACGAGGTCGGGATCCCGGCCTCCGAGCACAGAGCGATGTACGAGGCCAACGTCCTCGGCACCGAGAACGTGCTGCGAGCCGCGCTCGACGCCGGCATCGGCCAGACCGTCTACGTCTCGACGGTCGCCGTCTTCGGCAACACCCACGGGCAGGTCGTCGACGAGTCATACCGGCACCCGGGAGTCGAGTTCACCTCCTACTACGAGGAGACCAAGTACGAGGCGCATCAGGTCGCCAGGCGGCTGATCTCAGAGGAAGGCCTGCGTTGCGTGATCGTGCAGCCCGGCGGCGTCTACGGCCCCGGCGACCATTCCGCCGTCGGCAAGCAGATGAGCGACTTCGTCGCCGGGCGGATGCCGCTGATCGCCTTCCCCGACCTCGGGTTCAGCATGGTCCACGTCGAGGACGTCGCCGACGGGGTCATCCTCGCGCTCGACGACGGCAAGCCCGGCGAGTCCTATGTCCTCGGCGGCGAGATCACGACGATGCGCGGCCTGATCGAGACGCTCGCCCGGGTGACGGGGCGCAAGGCCCCGAAGCGGGCGATGCCCACCTCGCTGCTGAAGGCGCTGACCCCGATCGGCCCCGTCGTCGGCAGACTGATGGGACAGCCGCCGAACCTGCGCGAGCTGATCAACTCGGCCGACGGCGTCACCTTCTGGGCCAAGCACGACAAGGCGATGGGCGAGCTGGACTACTCCTCGCGCGGCCTCGAGCAGGGCCTGCGCGACACCCTCGCGACCGAGGGCAGGCTCTAGGCGCCGAGTTGCGCCTCGGCCTCGATCTCGACCTTCCAGCGGGGGTCGAGCAGGCCGGCGACGACCACCATCGTCGCCACCGGCCGCGCCGGCCCGAAGGCCTCGGCGTGCGCCTCGCCGACGGCGTCGGCGTACTCGGCGGAAGTCACGTACATCCGCGTCCTGACGACGTCCTCGACGCCGGCGCCGAGTCCGGCCAACGCCTCGGCGATGATCGCCAGGCAGCGGCGGGCCTGAGCTCGGGCGTCCGGGTCGCACTCCCCGTCGAGCCAGACGGGACCCGTCCCCGCGACCAGCACCCTGTCGCCGGCGCGCAGCGCCCGCGCGAACCCGTATCGCCGCTCGAACGGCGAGCCTGAGGCGACGCGACGGCGCTCGGGCATCGGGGTCTCAGCCGAGGTGCTCGCGCATGCGCTCGACCGCCTCCGTGATCCGCTCGTCCGGCGTCGTCAGCGAGATCCGGAAGAATCCTTCGCCCGACGGCCCATACATCGAGCCCGGCGAGACCACCACCGCGGCCTGCTCGAGCACCAATTCGGCGAACGAGGTCGAGGTGTGGCCCTCGGGGACCGGCGCCCAGACGTAGATCGTCCCTCGCGACGGGGAGACGTCGACGCCGATCTCGCGCAGCGCGTGCACGACCAGGTTGCGCCGCCGGGCGTAGATCTCGTTCATCCGCTCGATTGGCTCGCGGGGGCCGTCCAGCGCAGCCGCTCCGGCGAGCTGGACCGCCTCGAACAGCCCGGAGTCGACGTTGGTCTTCAGCCGCCAGTACGAGCTGACCGCCTCGGCGTTGCCGACGATGGCGGCGCAGCGCCAGCCGGTCATGTTGAAGCCCTTCGACAGCGAGAAGACCTCGACGCCGACGTCCGCGGCTCCCGGAGTCGCGAGGAAGCTGGGCGCGACGTAGCCGTCATAGGTGGTCTCGGAGTAGGCGTTGTCGTGGACGACGAGGATCTCGTGCTCTCGCGCCAGGTCGACCACCCGCTCGAAGAAGCCGTCGGGGGCCACCGCGCCCGTGGGGTTGTTCGGATAGTTGATGAACATCAGCCGCGCCCGCCTCAGCGAATCGGCGTCGAGACGCTCGAGGTCGGGGATGAAGCCGAGCTCGGGCTCAAGCGGCAACAGCACCGAGCCCGCCCCGGCCAACAGCGGGCCGCCCGTGTATACGGGGTAGCCCGGGTCCGAGGCGAGGGCGACGTCAGCCGGGTCGAGGAAGGCGAAGCAGAGGTTGTAGATGCACTCCTTGGCGCCGATCGCCGGGATCACCTCCGACTCCGGGTCGACCTCGACGCTGAAGCGACGGTCATAGAACCCCGCGATCGCGTTGCGAAACTCCTCCCGGCCCCGGTTCGATGGGTACTTCTGGTTGGCGGGGTCGGCCACGGCTCCCTGCATCGCCTCGACCACGTGCGGGAAGGTCGGGTGATCGGGGTCGCCGATGCCGAGGCTGATCACGTCGATCCCCGCTGCCTTCTTGCCGGCGACACGCCGCTCGAGCTCGGCGAACATGTACGGCGGGATCGCCTCCAGGCGCTGTGATGGATCGGTCAGGGCCATCAGCGGCGAGAGGCTACTCCAGCGAGCGCACGAACTCGGCCTCCAGCTCGCCTGCATAGACCGGCTCGGCGGTGCCGGTGAGCGTCATCTCCAGCTCGTCGCTGAGCTCGACCATCAGCTCGCCGCCGTCGAGCGCCACCGTGATCGGGCTCCCCGCTCCGCGCAGGAAGGCGGCGACCGCGGCGCCGCTGGCGCCGGTGCCCGACGACAGCGTCTCCCCCACCCCACGCTCGAAGATCCGGGCCCGGACGGTCGAGCCGTCCGCCCGCCAGAAGGACACGTTCGTGCGGTTGGGAAACAGCTCGCTGCGCTCGATCTGGGGGCCGACCTCCGCCAGGTCGAGCCCCTCCAGGTCCTCGGCCACCTCGATCGCGCACTGCGGATTGCCGACCTGGACGTGCTGGAAGGCCCACTCCCGTCCAGCGGACTTGACGGTGCCGGTCCCGTCGGCGCCGCCGGCGGGATAGTCGCCCGAGGCCAACGAGGCCCGGCCGATGTCCATCGCCACGGCCCCCGAGCCGAGGATCGTCGGGGTGAGGACGCCGGCCTTGGTGATCACCGAGAACGTGTCCGCATCGGTCCAGCCCGAGCGGCGCAGGTACAGCACGGCCTCCCGGGCGCCGTTGCCGGAGAGCTCGGCCTCCGAGCCGTCGGGGTTGAAGATCCGCAGCTCGGCGACGTGCCGGTCGTCGGCGGCCGGCCCCAGCAGCAGGATCCCGTCAGAGCCGACGCCGAGATGCGGCTCGCAGATGCTCCGGATTCGTTCGGCCGTCAGCTCCCACGGGAGCTCCTGGCGCTCGACGATCAGATAGTCGTTGCCGAGCGCCTTCCACTTCTCGAAGCGCACCGCGGCAGTATCGCGCAGCGCCTGTCTTGCGGCCGAGGCGTGAGCGAACGCCCGGTGGCGAGAAACGCTCCGCTACGTCCCGCTATCCGCCACTCGGCGTGGGGCCGGGGTTCAGCCGAGCGCAGACACGATCTCGGCGGCCACCTCGGCGTCGCTGCGGTCGCTGCGGTCGATCACGGTGATGTCGGGCATCTTTCGCAGCCAGGTGAGCTGTCGCCGTGCGAAGCGCCACTGCGCCGAACGCATCGCGTCGACGTTACCCTCGAGCAGATCCTCGAAGCCGATCGCGCCACGGGCCGTGCGCGACACCCCGGCGGCGGCCGCGCTGCGGACTTCCTCGGCGACGCCCAGGCGGACCATCTGGTCAACCCTGGCGTCGATCCGCGCGCGCAGCTGCTCCCGCCCGGCGACGATGCCGATCAGGGTCGTCGGTCGGCGCAGCGCGTTGGTCCACAGGCCGTCGCTCGAGCGCGCGGGCTCGATCCCGGCCCTGACCAGCTCGGTCAGGCGGCCGACGCGCTTAGCGTCGTTGGGGTGGGTGCTGGCGGCCAGCTCGGGCTCGAGCTCCGCGTGCAGCGCCGGTGACCCGCGCTCTGCGATCTCCCGCGTCACGGCCGCCCGCAGCTCGGGCGCGACCGGCGGGCGCAGGTCGAGGTCAGACAGCGCCGCACGCATGTACAGGCCGGTGCCGCCGACGAGGATCGGCCGCCGGCCCTCGGCCAGGAGCCGGTCGATCTCGCCGTGAGCGAGCGGGGCGAAGCGCCCGGCGCTGAACTCCCCGTCGACTGCGTCGATCCCGAGCAGGCGGTGCTCGAGCCGGGCTCGTTCGGAGCTGGACGCCGCCCCGCTGAGGATCTCCAGGCCCTGGTAGATCTGGATCGCGTCGCAGTTGACTGCGACGGGGTCCTCGCCCCGCCCCCTGAGGCGCTCGGCGACCTCGATCGCGACGCCGGTCTTGCCGACCGCGGTCGGCCCGAACAGGGCGAGGACGTTCAGGGCACCCGCGAGAGCAGGCGCTCGTGCCCGCTCAGCGTCTGCGAGGTCGCCGCCGTGATCTCGACCTCGACCAGCTCACCGGGCTCGGCGGTGCCGTCGAAGTTGACCGCCTTGTTGTGGCGGGTGCGGCCGCGAAGCCGCGTCGGGTCGGTCCGGCTCGGTCCCTCGACCAGGGCCTCCAGCGTGCGCCCGACGAAGCGCTGGGCGCGCTCACGGGCGTGGCCTTGGACCAGCTCGACCAGACGGCCCATCCGCTCGGTCTTGACCGCGTGCGGAAGCTGGTCGGGGCGGCCCGCCGCCTCGGTGCCCCTGCGGGGCGAGAAGACGAAGGTGAAGGCGCCGTCGTAGGCGACCTCGTCGACCACTTCGAGCGTCTCCGCGAAGTCGTCCTCGGTCTCCCCCGGGAAGCCGACGATGATGTCGGTGGTCAGCGCGCAATCGGGGACGTGCTCGCGGATCAGCGACACCCGATCCAGGTAGCGCCGGCGGTTGTAGGTGCGGCGCATCCGCTTCAGCACTGCGCTCGAGCCCGACTGCAGCGGCAGGTGGATGTGCTCGCACAGCGCGGGCAACTCGGCGTGGGCGCGGATCACGTCCTCGCGCATGTCCTTGGGATGCGGGCTCGTGTAGCGGATCCGCTCGATCCCGTCGACCGCATCCACCCCGGCCAGCAGCTCGGCGAAGCTGATCCGCGAGTCGGGCGGGAGGTCGCGGCCGTAGGAGTTGACGTTCTGGCCCAGCAGCGTCACCTCGCGCACGCCGTCCGCGGCCAGCCGCGAGACCTCGGCCACCAGCTCGCCCGGCGGCCGGCTTTCCTCGCGGCCCCGGGTCGAGGGAACGATGCAATACGAGCAGGCGCAGTTGCAGCCCTGGGAGATCTGGACCCAACCCTGGAACTCGCGGGCGCGCTTCGCCGGGAGATGCCCCGAGAAGTCCTCGAACTCGAAGAACCCCTGAGCGGTCAGCGAGTCGGAGGTGAGGAACTCGGCGAGGCGATGGATCTGGCCGGGGCCGAAGGCGACGTCGACGAAGGGGAAGCGATCGAACACCTCCTCCCTGACCGATTGCGCCCAGCAGCCGCCGACCCCGACGACCCGCCCTGGATCCTCGGACTTGAGCCGCTTGGCCTCGCCCAGGTGGGCGACGAAGCGGGTGTCGGCCGACTCACGGATCGAGCAGGTGTTGAAGAGGATCAGGTCGGCGTCCGCCCGCTGCGCGCACTCGGCGTACCCGAGCGAGGTGAGCATGCCCTTCATCCGCTCCGAGTCGTGCTCGTTCATCTGGCACCCGAAGGTGGTGACGTGGAAGGACTTGCCGCTCACGGGCAGATCTTAGGTGCGCGGGGCCGGGCGCTACTGCTTGGCGCCGACGGCGTCGGCGATGAACTGCACGATCGCGTCGAGCTCGGCCGGCGAGAGTTGCTGCTCGAAATCGGAGGGCATGACGCCCTCCGGGAAGCCCTTTTCGACCTCAGCCTCCGGATCGAGGATCGACTGCTCGATGAAGGCGACGTCGGCGCCGGCAAGGACGGCGTCGAGGTCGGGGCCGACGGTGCCGGTGGCGCCGGCGGCCTTGAGGACATGACAGCCGGCGCAACCCTGATCGGCGAACAGGACCTCGCCGTCCACCGAAGCGGCCTCGTCCTGCGCCGCCTGCGCCGGGGCGGCGTCGCCCTCGGCTGCGTCCTCGGCCCGCTGCGAGGCGGCCCCCATCTCCGCCATCACCTCGGCCGGCGCCGGCAGCTCACCCGCGGCGATCTCCTCGTTGCGCTGCTCCTGCTCGTCTGCGGCCCCCCTCCAGGCGTTGGTCATCGAGGCGCCGGCCAGGACGACGAAGATGCCAATCGCCGCCACCAGCGCCCCACGGCTCGACGGGAAGCTCCGGATTCGCAGCCCGATGAAGGAAGCGATCAGCGCCAGAGCGATGAGGCTCAGGCCGGAGATGTAGAAGGCTGTTTCAGCGCTCATGCCGGCGCGATCCTATCGGCCGCTCAGGTTGCGTAGGAGGTCGAGCGTGACTCGCGGATCACGGTGATCCGGATCCTGCCCGGGAACTCCATCTCGTTGGCGATCGCGACCGCGATCTGGTGCGAGATCAGTGCTGCGCGCTCGTCGTCGACCGCCCCGGGGTCAACGGCGACCCGGATCTCGCGCCCGGCGCGCATCGCGAACACCCGCTCGACCCCGTCGAAGCGCATCGCGATCTCCTCCAGGTCGCGCAGGCGCGCCACGTACTCCTCGAGCGAGTCTCCGCGGGCGCCGGGGCGCGCCCCCGAGACCGCGTCCGCGGCCTGCACGATCACGGCCTCGACGGTGCGCGGCTCGACCTCGTTGTGGTGGGCCTCGATCGCGTGAACCACCGCCTCCGGCTCGCCCAGGCGCCGGGCGATCTTGCCCCCGACCAGCGCGTGCGGCCCCTCCACCTCGTGGGTCACCGCCTTGCCGATGTCGTGCAACAGAGACGCCCGGCGGGCGGTGTCCACGGAGGCGCCGAGCTCGGCGGCCATGATCGCCCCCAGGTTCGCGCTCTCCACCAGATGGTCGAGGACGTTCTGGCCGTAGCTGGTGCGGAAGCGAAGCTTGCCCAGGAGCGCCACCAGCTCCGGGTCGAGGCCGTGCACGCGGGCCTCCAGGGCGGCCTGCTGGCCCTCCTCGGCGATCCTGCCCTGGATCTCGGAGCTGACCGACTCGTGGGTCTCCTCGATCAGGGCCGGGTGGATGCGCCCGTCCGCGATCAGCCGCTCGAGGGTGATCCGCGCGATCTCACGGCGGACGCCATCGAAGCTCGAGAGCACCACCGCCGACGGGGTCTCGTCGATGATCACGTCGACGCCGGTGACCTTCTCCAGGGCGCGGATGTTGCGCCCTTCCCGGCCGATGATCCTGCCCTTCATCTCGTCGCTGGGAAGCTCGACCAGCCGGGTCGTGCTCTCGCCCGCGTGGGTCGCGGCCAGACGCTGCATCGCCACCGAGAGGATGCTGCGGGCGCGGCGCTCGGCCTCGTGCTTGGTCTCCTCCTCGATCTGGCGCAGGCGCACACCCGCCTGGTGCTGGGCCTCCCGTTCGACCTCGGCCACCAGAAGCTGCTTCGCCTGGCCCGCGCTCAGCCCCGAGAGGCGCTCGAGCTCGTGGCGCTGGACCCGTTTTGCCTGCTTCAGCTCCTCGATCTGGCCGGAGAGGTTGCGTTCACGATCGTCGAGGGCCTGCGCCCTGCGCTCGACGTCGGCGTGCTGCACCTCCAGCGACTCGAGGTTGCGAAGGGCGCGCTCCTCCATCCGCGCGATCTCCTCGCGGCGGGCCCTGAGCTCGTCGACTGCGGAGCCGTCCGTGCCGGCGCTCGCGGGCCGGCGCTCGGCGGTGGCGGTCTCCACGCGCCGCCGCCAGGGCAACCAAAGGGAGCGTGTGGCCATCCGTTCCTCTCCGCCCGGCCGCAGCCGGTTGCGTTCGCTTGAAGATTCGGTGCCGCGTCGTGACACCGGCGACGCCCGCGTGCCGGGAAACGTGTGTGGCTGAGATGTGGTCCAGCGCGACTCGCGCAAAGCGTGGTCGCATGGCGTTCGCCGGTGAGAGCCCTAGGCCTCACACCTCCCGATGCCGGCGAATCCGTTCATCTGTCCTGCGTGGTTCAAGAGGGTCTTGGTTTCAACGGCTGAAGAACAGCCCAGCAATTCACGTTTCTCGGCGGCGCGATGCCGCCCGGCAATCGTAGAGCCGTAGGCCCCTTCTGGCAAGCGCGGTCGTCGCGGCGCTACGCCGTGGCGCCGCGGTGGCGGCGGATCGCCTCGTAGGCGAGCTCGTACTCGTAGCCGCGGCGGGTCAAGAACGCCAGCGCCCGACCGCGGGCGCCGTCGTCTTCAAGCGGCTGCGCGCGCCGGGCCAACAGCGCCTCGGCGCGCTCGAGCTGATCGTCACGGCCCTCGGCCTCAATCGCCAACTCGACCAGCTCCGGCGGGATCCCTCGCGAGGTCAGCGTCTCGCGCACCCGCTCGGGGCCCCAGCCGCGCAGCTCTCGCTTGTCCTCGGCGAAGCGCTCGGCGAAGCGCCGGTGATCGACCTCGCCGACCTCGGTCAGCCGGCCGATCGCGGTGCTCACCTCGGCCGGGGTGAAGTCGCGCTCGGTCAGCCAGTCCGCGAGCTCGGCGGTCCCGCGCTCGCGGCGGCGAATCGCCGCCAGCCCCCGCTCGAACGCCTCCTGGGCGCGGTCGGGCGCCGAGGGCTGCTGGGAATCCCACTCCTGCACCTGCGCTGCCGCCGCCTTACGCGGCCTTCTTCTCCGGCTCCGCCGGAGCCTCGGGCTCGGCGCCCTCGGCGGCCTCGACCGGGGCGGCCGCCTTCACAGGCACACCCGGGCGCTCGACCCCGAGCGTGTCGAAGAGCTTCGTCTCCAGCTCGGTATAGAGGTCCGGGTTCTCGCTCAGGAACTGCTTGGTGTTGTTGCGCCCCTGACCCAGACGAAGCTCGCCGTAGCTGAAGAACGAGCCCGACTTCTGGACGAGGTCGTGCTCCAGCGCGAGGTCCAGCAGCCCACCCTCCTTGGAGATGCCGGCGCCGTACTCGATGTCGAACTCGGCCTGCTTGAACGGCGCCGCGACCTTGTTCTTCACCACCTTCACGCGGACGCGGTTGCCGACCGCTTCGGTCCCCTCCTTGAGGGTCTCGATCCGGCGGATGTCGAGGCGTTGGGAGCAATAGAACTTGAGCGCCCGCCCACCCGGCTGGGTCTCGGGAGAGCCGAACATGACTCCGATCTTCTCCCGGATCTGGTTCGTGAACACGCACACGGTCTTGGCGCGGTTGAGGTTGCCGGCGAGCTTTCGCAGGGCCTGCGACATCAGTCGCGCCTGCAGCCCGACCTGGACCTCCCCCATCTGCCCCTCGAGCTCGACCCGCGGGGTCAGCGCAGCGACCGAGTCGACCGCGACCACGTCCACTGCGCCGGAGCGCACCAGCACGTCGACGATCTCGAGCGCCTGCTCGCCGTAGTCCGGCTGCGAGACGAGCAGCTCGTCGATGTTCACCCCGATGCGCTTGGCGTAGATCGGGTCCATCGCGTGCTCGGCGTCGACGAACGCACAGACTCCGCCGAGCTCCTGGGCCTCGGCGATGATGTGGTAGACGAGCGTCGTCTTCCCCGAGGCCTCGGGGCCGAAGATCTCGACGATCCGCCCGCGCGGCACGCCGCCGACTCCGAGCGCGAGGTCGAGCGGCAGCGCCCCCGTGGGAATCGCCTCCACCGGAACGATGTCGTCACCGCCCAGGCGCATCACGGAGCCCTGGCCGAACTCCTTCTCGATATGCGTCATCGCGGCCTGCAGGGCCGCGCTCTTCGCCTTCGCGTCCTTCGCCGCCTGGGCGTCGGTCACCTTCAAGTTCGCCTTCTTTGCTTCAGCCATTTCTCCATCACCTCTCTCGCCCGCTCGTGGCAGGCGGCAGTTCCAACACGGCCAAACGCTCGTATTCGGCGCCGGAGGGCCGCAGATGGGAAAGGTAGAGAGCGACTCGGACGCTCCCGAACGGGCCCAGGAGCTCGGACGGCAGCGGCCCGGGAAGCCTCTCGACCACGCGGGGACGTCCCCTTTGCCGACGAGACGGATCGCCCTTCGGCCGCCGCTCCGGCCGCACCCGGGCGACCGTCACGTGGGGCCAGAACGGGCGCTTCTCCGCCTTGTAGAGGCGATCCGCGGCGAGCATCGAGCCCAGCTCGCGCTGAAGCTCCACGGCGGCGTCGCTGGGGGACGAGATCGCGTAGAGGCCCGGCCTGCGCCCGCTGATCCCCACCGGGTTCGGCTCGAATCGCATCGGCACCGGCCGCGGATCGACTGCGGCGAGCAGCTCGGCGATCCCCCCAATCGCACGCTCGGGGTGGTAGCCGAGAAAGCAGAGGGTGACGTGAAGCGCATCCGGCGCCACCGGCCGCAGCGCCTGATCGGCGCACTCGCGCGCCTGCCAGCGCTCGAGCCCCGCCCGCACGTCGGTGGGCAAATCGAGCGCCGTGAACAGGCGCACTCGCGGGGACTTCAGTCGCTGCTTTGCCATCGGTCCCCAACGCTAGGGACGCAATCGGCTCGAAACCATGTCCGAACGCGCCGAGCCCGTGACGATTCGGCGCAGCGGCAACATCACTGCCACCACGCTCCGGCCGGCCGACGAGGCGTCCGCTACGAAAGCGGTCACCATGGCCGCCTTCGTTCACCGCGCTGCTCTTGGGGACGCCCGCTCGTCTTCAGGGCTCGATCCCGGCCAGGAACTCGACCACGTCGGCGGCGAACAGCTCGGGCTCCTCGAAGGCCGCGAAGTGGCCGCCGCGTGGCATCTCGGTCCAGCGCCGGAGGTCGGAGAGAATCCGCTCGGCCCACTCGCGGGGTGGGCGGACGATCTCGGCCGGGTAGTCGGCGGCGGCGGCAGGCACCCCCACCCGGTCGTCGGGACCGAGCCGCCAGCGGTCCCGCGCCTCGGCGGCGTAGAGGCGCATCGACGAGCCGATCGTGCCGGTCGCCCAATACAGGGTGAGGAAATCACACAGCTCGTCCTTGGAGAAGCGCCGCTCGACGTCGCCGCCGCAGTCACTCCAGCGCCGGTACTTGTCGACCAGCCAGGCCGCGAGCCCCGCCGGCGAGTCGGCCAGCCCGACGGCGAGCGCGTCGGGAGCGCCGCCCTGGACGAAGAGGTGAAAGCCCTCGCGGCTGCGCCAGCGCCGCCCCCTCTCGGCGTACTCGATCTCCGCCTCGCTCATCGGCGGATGTTCGAGGTCGCCCGGCAGCGGCAGCACCGAGACCGCGTTGACGTGGACCGCGGCGACCGCCTCTGGTTCGTCGAAGGCCATCCGCGCCGCGATCAGTGACCCCCAGTCGCCGCCCTGGACCGCGTAGCGCCGGTAGCCGAGCGCCGCCATCAGCCCGCGCAGCCGGTCCGCCATGCCGGTCGCCGTCTGCGGCGCCTCGGGGGCGGCGGAGAAGGCGAATCCGGGCAGCGAGGGGATGACCAGGTCGTGTCCCGCCGCGGTCAGCGCCGGGATCACCTTGAGGAACTCGATCGGCGCCCCGGGCCATCCGTGGACCAGCAGGACCGGCAGGCCCCCAGCCTCGGCCTCCGCCCGCTCGTGGACGAAGTGGATTCCCTCCCAGATGCAGTTCGAGAGGTCGTTCAACCGCCGCTCGAAGGCGCGCCAGTCGTACTCGGCCCAGTGTGAGCAGAGCTCTTCCAGGTAGTCGACGTCCGCGCCGTACTCCCAGCCCAGCGAGCCCCTCAGCTCGGGCCAGCGGGTCCGTCGCAGCCGCCGACGCAGGTCCTCGAGCGTCTCCTCCGGGCTCGAGATCTCGTAGCGCTCAACCACGCTCACAGCGGCAGGTCCTCGCCCCGCAGCAGCCGCCGCAGCAGGTGCAGGGCGACTGTCGCGGAGCGATCGCGGATCTCGCCGCGGTTGCCCGGGAGGACCGGGTCGCGGGCGATCGCGGCGCCGTCCGCGCTCTTGACACAGATGCAGATGTAGCCGACCGGCTTGTCCTCGGTCCCGCCGCCGGGACCGGCGATCCCCGTGATCCCGATGGCGACATCGGCGTCGAAGCGCTTCAGCGCTCCGTCGGCCATCGCCTCCGCCACCTCGGGCGAGACCGCACCCTCTGTCTCGATCAGCTCGGCCGGGACGCCGAGCAGCTCCGTCTTGGCGGCGTCCGAGTAGGCGACGACGCCGCCGGCCACGTACTCGGAGGCGCCGGGGGGCTGCGTCAGCCGCGCCGCCACCAGCCCGGCGGTGCATGACTCCGCGAGCCCGATCCGGTGTCCCTGGCGCAGCAGCGCCGCCACCTGCTCGTCGAGGCTTGAACCGTCGTCGCTGAAGAGGAACTTGCCGTGGCGGGCGAGAATGCCCTCGATCAGGCGCTCTCTGGCCTCGCCGCCGTCGTCGCGATGGCGAACGTCGATGTGGAGCTCCGCGCGTCGCAGACAGGTCGTGATCTCCAGCGGCGAGAGGTCGATCTCGTCGCCGATCTCTCGCAGGGTCTTGGCGATCTCGGACTCCGGGATCCCGAACAGCCGCAGCGAGAAGGCCTGATAGGGCGTCGCCTCGTCGAGCACGGCGCGCGCCTCGGTCGTCGCCAGCGCCCGGGGCCACATCTGCTGGAGCTCTCGCGGCGGCCCCGGCAGTACGATCACCGTCGGCCCGCCCTCGACCGGCACCACCAGCCCGGGAGCCGTTCCCGCCGGGTCCACCGCGGTCGCTCCCTCGGGCACCATCGCCTGCTTGCGGTTGGCCTCCCGCAGCGCCTGGAGGTCAAAGTTCATCCGCTTCGCGAAATCGGCGAGGATCGCCGCGATCCTTGCCTCCATCTCGGTGTCGAGCGCCAGCTTGCGCCCGGCGAAGCGGGCGACCACCTCGGCGGTGAGGTCGTCGGCCGTCGGCCCGAGCCCGCCGCTGGTGACGATCAGGTCCGCCCCCTCGGAGGCGAGGAAGCGCAGCGCCGAGGCGACGTCGCCGGGGCGATCGCCGACGCAGACGATGTGCGAGACCTCGACCCCGAGCTCGCCGAGCCGCTCGGAGATCCAGGGGCCGTTGCGGTCGCTGATCACCGCGGTGACCACCTCGGTCCCGGTGACGACGATCCCGGCGCGGACGGTCATCGGCGGTCGCCTTCCACCTGGCGGCGATAGGCGCCGACGAGCGCGTCCGCATCGAGCCCGAGGACCTGAGCGTAGGTACGCAGGAACGCCTTCGCGTAGGCGGGGTCGGGCAGCGCCTCCCAGCTCTCGCTCTCGAGCGCCCGCAGGTACTTGGTGCGGATCTTGGTCCGCTCCTCGACCTCGCGGATCTCGATGCCCTGGGCGGTGCGGCTCCGCTTCAGGGCCTCGCCGATGCGCATCTGGCCACGGTCTTCGGGGTTGGACATGGCGCGGTATTGTCGCCCGCCTGGCCGCAGGTTGCGGCCCGCCTCTGCGGAGCCGGTCTCAGCCGCTCAACGGCTCGAGCTCGCTCTGGGTGTCGGAGGGCTTGGCGCCGCCCTCCGCAGGCTCGCCGGAGCCGACCGGGCTCTTGCGTCCGAGGATATGCGGCAGGTCCGCCATCGAGACCAGCACCTGGCGGGGCTTGGAGCCCTCATAGCCGGAGATGATCCCCCGGCGCTCGAGCATGTCGACCAGGCGACCAGCGCGGGTGTAGCCGACGCGAAGGCGTCGCTGCAGCATCGACACCGAGGCGGTCTCGGACTCGACCACGATTCGCGCGGCGTCGGCGAGCAGGTCGTCCTGGTCGGCCGAGAACTCCTCGTCGCCTTCCCCCGGTAGCTCGACCGGCGACTCCAGCAGCTCGGCGTCGAACTCGGGCTCGCCCTGGCGAGCCCAATGCTTGGCGAGGCGGGCGATCTCCTCCTCGGTGACGAACGCGCCCTGGATCCGGCCGAGCTTCGAGGTCCCGATCGGCCGGAAGAGCATGTCCCCCTGGCCCAGCAGGCTCTCGGCCCCGCCCTGGTCGAGGATCACCCGCGAGTCCACCTGCGACGCCACCGCGAAGGCGATCCGGGCCGGGATGTTGACCTTGATCGTGCCGGTGATCACGTCGGTCGACGGGCGCTGCGTCGCCAGCACGAGATGGATTCCGACGGCACGCGACTTCTGCGCCAGGCGGATGATCGAGTCCTCGACCTCGGCCGGGGCAACCATCATCAGGTCGGCGAGCTCGTCGATCACGCAGAGGATGTGCGGCAGCGGCGCCTCGCCGGCACGCTTGCGGGCCTTGTTCAGCTCGACCAGGTTCCGGGCCCGGGCAGCACCCATCACCTCATAGCGGCTCTCCATCTCGCCGATCAGGTTGGCGAGCACATTGGCCGCAAGGCGCGGATTGGTGACCACCGGGGTGAGCAGGTGGGGCAGCCGCTCGTAGTGGTTGAGCTCGACCCGCTTCGGGTCGACCAGCACCAGTCGGACCTCGTTCGGCGAGGCGTGCAGCAGGATCGAGCACAGCATCGTGTTGATGCACCCGGACTTGCCCGAGCCGGTCGTGCCGGCGACGAGCGCGTGCGGCATCAGCGCCAGGTCGGTCCAGGCAGAGTGCCCGGAGACGTCCTTGCCGAGCCACACCGCCAGCGCCGAGGCTCCCTTCGGGCGGCCCTCGTAGATGTCGCCGAGGCGGACCAGGCGGCGGCGCGAGTTCGGCACCTCGACCCCGACCGCCTTCTTGCCGGGGATCGGGGCGAGGATGCGGATGTCGGTCGACGCCAGGGCGTAGGCGAGGTCGTCCTTGAGCTGGGAGATCTTCGAGACCTTGGTCCCCGGGGCGAGCTGGAGCTCGTAGCGGCTCACGTGGGGCCCGCTGACCACGCCGAGCAGACGGGCCTCGATGCCGAAGTGGCGAAGCGACTCCAGCAGCGCCTTCGAGACCTCCGCGCGATCGCGGGTGTCGGGCCCTTGGTCGGGCTTGCCCTTCTCGAGCATCTTCCGCACCGGCAGGACGTAGTCCAGCTCCTCGGAGGCGGTGATCGCCGCCTGCTCGCGCTTGGCTCCCATCGGCGTCGTTCCCAGGTCGGCGGGGGCGCCCTGTGCTTCGCCTCCCGGGCCATTCGGGGTCGTTTCGCGCTCGGAGTCGTCATCGGCGAACGGCTGCCGTGTCTCCGGCTCGCTCGGCCCGTCGTCGGGGTCCTCCCACTCCGACTCGACCGGCTCGTCGTCGTCGGGCTGCAGCCGCCGGGTGACCATCGGTTCGGCTGGATCGGAGCGACTGATCGCGATCTCGGCACCGGCCGCGTCCCAGCTCGCATCGGGGCCGGGATCGCGTGAGCTGCGAACGGCGCCCGCGATCCCGCGGCTGCCGTCGTGGGCGCGTCGCGCGGCTCGGCCGGCGGAGCTGAGGATCCCTGCCACCGTGACCCCGCTGAGCAGCAGGATCCCGCTGAGGAACATGGCCACGGCGACAATGTGCGCGCCGAGGCGCTGGAAGAGGGTGGTGATCGCCCAGTAGAGCGCCTCGCCGACAGCGCCCCCGTGCTCGGTGAAGAAGCGCGGCTCGAAGTAGTCATGGCGGTTGGGGCCCTCGGGGCCGAGGCCGGCGGTCTCGGCTGCAAAGCCCAACAGCAGCGCGCAGGCAACCAGGATCGCCCCGGCGTTGAGCGCGGCCGGCGATGCGATGAACGGACGCATCATCAGCGACACGCCCCATGCCACCAGGGCGAACGGGACCACGTAGGCGACCTGGCCGACGGCGTGGGTGAGCCCGCTGGAGGCCCAGCCCCCGACCGGGCCTCCATCCCAGCCCCCGTAGAGGACGAGGCCGAGGTAGAGTCCGAGGGCCAGCAGCGCGAGCCCGATCACGTCCAGATGTCGCTGCTCGAGGCGGGCGAATGCGTCGCGCGCGTCGGCGCGCAGGTCGCGAGCCGGCTCTCGACGATCGCGGGCAGCCGCGCGACCGCGCGACGAGCGCCTGACTGGCTTTCTCCTGCGGCGGGAGGCTCTGCTCATGACTGACGTTGCCACCGCGGCGTTGCCGCGTGGCCTGCCTGGGAGTTCGACGCCGACCGGCTCACCCCTGCGTCAAGCCCGGGTGGGTAAATTCGCGCTAAACCTTTGCCTTAGCGGGCGTTTGTACCTCTACCCTTGGTGCGGATGCTGACCGCAGCCGAGAGCACGGGCCGCGTATTGGTGGTCGAGGACGACGTCTCGATCGCCGACGTGCTTCGCCGCACCCTCCGCCAGGAGGGCCACGAGGTCCGCTCGGCGGGCGACGGCGTCGAGGCGCTGCGCGTCGCCGAGGAGTTCGTCCCCGACCTGGTCGTGCTCGATCTCGGCCTGCCGAAGCTCGACGGGGTCGAGGTCTGCCGGCGGCTGCGCGCCTCCAGCGACGTCCCGATCCTGATCCTCACCGCCCGCACCGAGACCGACGATCGCGTCGAGGGGCTCGACACCGGCGCCGACGACTACCTGGTCAAGCCCTTCGAGCGCAAGGAGTTGCTGGCGCGGCTGCGAGCCCTGCTCCGCCGCCGCCCGCCGCGCGGCAGCGCCTCGCTGGTCATCGCGGACCTGCGGCTCAACCCCGATACCCGCGAGGTGCACCGGGGAGAGCGCGCGATCGAGCTCACCAACCGCGAGTTCGAGCTGCTCGAGCACCTGATGCTCAACGAGCGCCTGGTGGTCTCGCGCGAGCGCCTGCTGGAGGAGGTCTGGGGCTACGACCCGCTGGCGATGACGAACACGATCGACGTCTTCATCTCCAACCTTCGCCGCAAGCTGGAGCAGGGCGGCGAGCCTCGCATCCTCCACACCAAGCGGGGTGCCGGCTACGTGGTGCGCGCTCCACGGGCCGATGATGAAGCTGCCTGACCGCGCCCCCCGGTCCCTGCGGCTGATTCTCACCCCCAGGCGCTGGCCGGTCCGCTGGCGCCTCGCCGGCGTCTCGGCCGGCCTCACCTTCGTCATCCTCGTCTGCTTCGCGCTGATCGTCGGCCGGCTCGCCACGGATCGCCTCAAGAGCGACTTCCAAGACGAGCTGCGGGGAGCCGCCGGCGAGCTCGCGCTCGAGGTCGAGCTGCAGCCCGCGGCCG
>JBDTSW010000045.1:0-17049 GCA_039930945.1 bacterium | reverse complement strand
TTCGGGATCGACAGCCCCTACGTCCAATGGGGCGTCCACCCGTCCCTACTGGATTACGCCCCGGGCGGCGCGCGCCATCCCGCTGCCGACCCGGTCGCCCCCGGACGCGAAGCGGAGGAGGCGTCGGGCAGTGATTCCGGGGAGGCACCGGCTGGTGGCGACTTGGTCCGTTTCTTCTACCCCGCCGGCTTCCTCTCCAAGCGCAAGCCGCTGAAACCGATCCTCAGCGCCTTCTCCGGCGTCTCCGACCCGACCCTGCGGCTGACGGTGAAGGCGCAGGTAGAGCGTCAGGCAAAGCGCCTCCAGCGCGCCGCCGCCGAGGACCCCCGGATCGAGGTCATCCTCTCCGACCTGCCGACCGACGAGCACCTGCGCCTGTTCGCAGCGGCCGACGTCTGCCTCTCGCCGAGCCGCTGGGAGGGGCTTGGCCTCCACCTCTACGAGGCGACCGCCTTCGGGATGCCGGTGATCACCAACGACAACCCGCCGATGAACGAGATCGTGATCGACGGCGTCAACGGGCTGCTGGTCAAGGGACGCCACCGCGGCGAGGCGAAGTCGGGGATCCCCTCCTATGACCCCAGCACCAGGGGTCTGCGCAGGGCGATCAAGCGGCTCGCCGACCCGGAGCGGCGGGCGCTGCTGCGCCAGGGCGTCCTCGAGCAGCGCGAGCGGCTGGCCTGGCGCCACACGGTCGAGGGCTATCGCGGGCTGGTCGAGCTCGTCTCGTAGCCGCTGGGGGCGAGGCGGGATTGCACGCGGGCGCGCAACCTGAAAGAAAGGGGGCTGCGAACGACGACAGGAGAGACGATGCCCACCTACATCATGCTCACCCGGCTCACCTCCGACGGCGTGAAGACGCTGAAGGACAACCCGAGCCGCGTGCGCGAGGTCAACAAGGAGGTCGAGCACCTCGGGGTCAAGGTCCAGAGCCAGTGGGCCACGCTGGGGGGGTACGACTTCATCACCGTGGTGGACGCTCCCGACGAGACGACGATGGCCAAGCTCTCGATCGAGATGGGCTCCCGGGGAACGGTGACCAACGAGACGCTCACCGCGATTGACGCCGAGGAGTTCACCAAGGCCCTCTGAGGGGGCTTGCGGCCGATCGGATGCGGGTTCTCGTCGTAGGCGCAGGCGGTCGCGAGCACGCGATCGTGCGGGCGCTGGGGCGCTCCGGGCGGGCGTCCGAGGTCCTCAGCGCGCCCGGGAACGCCGGCATCGCCGCCGATGCCCGCTGCCTGGACGTCGCGGCGGACGACGTCTCGGGGATCGTCGATGCGGCTGTCGCCGAGGGCGCCGAGCTCGTCGTCGTGGGGCCGGAGGTGCCGCTGGTCGCGGGGCTGGTGGACGCCCTGGAGGCTGCCGGGATCGCGGCCTTCGGCCCCAGCGCCGGGGCGGCCCGGCTGGAGGGCTCGAAGGTGCACGCCAAGGCGGCGATGGCCGAGGCCGGCGTGGCGACCGCATCGCACCTGGTGCTGCGCGACCGAGACGAGGCGCTCGAGCACCTGGCGTGCGCCTCCTATCCCGCCGTGCTCAAGGCGGACGGGCTGGCCGCGGGCAAGGGGGTGATCATCGCCGCCACCGAGGCAGAGGCCCGGGAAGCGGTCGAGACCTTCTTCGTCGAGCGCCGCTTCGGGCACACCGAGGTCGTACTCGAGGAATACCTCGACGGCGAGGAGCTGTCGCTGCTGGCGCTCTGCGACGGGCAAAACGTCCTTCCGCTCGCCCCGGCCCAGGACTACAAACGGATCTTCGACGGCGACGAGGGGCCCAACACCGGCGGCATGGGGAGCTACTCGCCGGTCCCCGACCTGGCACCCGAGCAGGTGATGGACTTGATCGAGAGCGTCCACAGGCCCGTGGTGGAGCTGCTCGGACGCCGCGGCACCCCCTACCACGGCGTCCTCTACGCCGGGCTGATGATCGGCCCGTCAGGGCCCAAGGTGCTGGAGTTCAACTGCCGTTTCGGCGATCCCGAGACCCAGGCCGTGCTGCCCCGGCTGCGCTCGGACCTCGTCGAGCTCCTGCTCGCGGCCCGGGAGCCCGGGGGCCTGGCCGGAACCACGGCCGTCTTCGACGACAATTGGGCGGTGACCGTCGTGCTCGCCTCGGCCGGGTACCCGGAGGGCTCGTCGAAGGGCCACCTGATCACCGGCCTCGACGAGGCCGCCGCCGTGGCGGGGGTGGAGGTCACGCACGCCGGCACCGCCGCCGTCCGCGGGGAGATCGTCACCGCCGGCGGTCGGGTGTTGAACGTGACCGGCCTCGGCATCAATCCCTCCGAGGCCCGGGCGCGCGCGTATGAGGCGGCCCGCAAGATCCACTTCGACGGCATGCAGATGCGAACAGACATCGCGGCCCGCGCGGTCAAGAGAGCCGCCGCCGCCTGAGGGAGGAGAGCAGATTGGACACCCCGGAGGCCATGGGCTCTGAGCCCGAGATCCGCACCCCCACCGCCGAGGCGCTGCCCGAGGCCGACTCGGCCTTCTCCGAGATAGAGCCCGACTCGCCGCTGGTCGGGATCATCATGGGCTCGAAGAGCGACATGGAGAAGATGGAGAGGGCGGGGCAGGCGCTGGACGAGGCGGGGATTCGCCACGAGGTGCGGGTGATGAGCGCCCATCGCGACCCCGAGATGGTGGGCGACTACTGCACCAACGCCCGCATGCGGGGGCTGAAGGTGATCATCGCCGGCGCCGGGATGTCGGCGGCCCTGCCCGGGGTCGCCGCGGCGCACACCGACCTGCCGGTGATCGGGGTGCCGATCTCGGGCCGCAACCTCGGCGGCATGGACGCGCTGCTTTCCGTGGCGCAGATGCCGCCGGGAGTCCCGGTCGGCTGCGTCGCGATCGATGGCGCCCGCAACGCGGGCCTGCTGGCCGCCCGGATCATCAGGGCATGATCGACCGCTACACCAGAGACGAGATCGGGGCCGTCTGGACGGACGAGCGGCGGATGAGCGGCTGGCTCGAGGTCGAGCTCGCCGCAACCGACGCCTGGGCAGCCGAGGGCGTCGTCCCCGCCGACGCCGCGGCCGCCTGCCGCGAGCGGGCCGCCTTCACGGTCGCCGACGTGCGCGAGCGCGAGCGCACCACCGGCCACGACGTCGCCGCCTTCGTCGACGTCACCGCCGCCTCGATCGGCGAGCAGGGGCGCTGGCTGCACTTCGGGCTCACCTCCTCCGACGTGCTCGACACCGCGCTCGGGCTGCAGCTGCGAGAGGCCGGCGAGATCGTCGTCACCGGGGCGCGGGACTTCCGCAACAGCCTGATCGAGCGCGCGCTTGAGCACGGCGACACCCTCTGCGTCGGTCGCACGCACGGCGTCCACGCGGAGCCGACGACCTTCGGACTGCGACTTGCAGGCTTCGCCTTCGAGGCCGACCGCAACCTCAGCCGCCTCAGCGGCGCCTTCGGGCAGGCCGCGGTCGGCAAGCTCTCGGGCGCGGTCGGCACCTACGCCTCGGTGCCGCCCGGGGTCGAGCGGCGGGTGATGAAGACGCTCGGGCTGGCGACCGAGGACGTCTCCACCCAGGTGGTCCCGCGCGACCGTCACGCCGTCGTTCTCTCCAGCATCGCCCTCGCCGGCGCCGGGCTGGAACGCTTCGCGACCGAGGTCCGCAACCTCCAGCGCACCGAGGTGCGCGAGGTCGAGGAGCCGTTCGGGGCCGGCCAGAAGGGCTCCTCGGCGATGCCGCACAAGCGCAACCCGATCCTCTGCGAGCGGCTCACCGGCCTGGCGCGGGTGCT
The DNA here is from genome assembly GCA_039930945.1 of bacterium. Lineage (GTDB taxonomy): Bacteria > Actinomycetota > Thermoleophilia > Solirubrobacterales > 70-9 > JBDTSW01. Next base: position 13,297 of record JBDTSW010000045.1, on the reverse strand, counting down.
CAGGGGCTACGGGCAGGCCGGCCTGGAGAACGTCGCGCTGTGGCACGAGCGCGACATCTCGCACTCCGGCGCCGAACGGGTGATCCTGCCCGACGCGACGATCCTGCTCGACTACATGCAGGCGACCGGCGCCAGGATCGCCGGTGAGATGACCGTGCACCCGGACCGCATGCGCTCGAACCTGGAGCTGACCCACGGGGCGCTGTTCAGCCAGCGCGCCCTGACCGCGCTGGTCGAGGCGGGGATGGCGCGCGACGACGCCTACCGCCTGGTCCAGGAATCCGCCCGGATGGCCTGGGACACCGGCACCCCGTTCCGTGATCTGATCGGGGAGCAGGCTCCCCAGCTGAACCTCGATGAGGTCCTGGACTACCGGGCGTATCTGACCCACGTGCCCGAGGTGATCGAGCGCCTCCAGGCTCTGCGCGACTAGCTACAGCCGCTCGACCAGCGCCGCGGGCGTTCCCCCGGCGGGGGCGAGGGTGACGTTGCGGCGGACGATCCGCTCGGGGCCCTCGCTGGCCGGGCGCAGAACGGCGCTGCGCAGGATCGTGCGCAGGGCGACCTTCATCTCGAACTTGGCGAAGGCGGCGCCGAGACAGCGCCTGGTGCCGCCGCCGAAGGGGATCCAGGAGTAGGTCTCGGGCTCTGAGTCGAGAAAGCGCTCGGGCCGGAACGAGCGCGCCTGCGGATAGACCTCCTCGCGCATGTGCGCCAGGTAGATCGCGGCGAGGACGACGGCCCCCGCGGGCAGCCGATGGCCGCTCAGATCGCTGGCGTCGCGGAGCTGGCGGCCGGTGAACGGGACCACCGGGCGCAGGCGCAGGGTCTCGTCGATGACCGCGTCGAGGTACCGGCTCTCGCCCTCGCGGACCTCCGCGGTCAGCCGCTCCATCGCCTCCGGCCGGCGGAAGAGCAGATCGAACGCCCAGGCGAGCGAGGTGGCGGTGGTCTCGTGGCCGGCGAGCAGGAGCGTCATCAGCTGGTCTCGGATCTCGCGGTCGTCCATCGCCGAGCCGTCCTCGAAGCGCGCCGCCAAGAGCATCGAGAGGATGTCGTCGCGTTCCGCCAGGTCCGGGCCGCTGCGACGCAGCGCGATCTCCTCGCCGAGGATCTCGTCGGTGCGCCGGATCCTGGCCGCCGTCCGGCGCCAGGGCCAGATCCGCCGCAGGCGCTTGGAGGAGAGTCCCAGCGCCGCCGGCGACTGCGTCGTCGCCAGGATCTCGACGAGGTCGTCGCCCAGCTGCTGCCGCCGGCCCTCGTCCTCGACCCCGAAGACGGCCCGCAGGATCACCTCGAGGGTGATCGCCTGCATCCCGGGATGGAGGGCGAAGCGCTCGCCGGGGCGCCAGCTGGAGACCTCGCGCTCGGTCGCGTCCGTGATCACCGACTCATACGCGCGCATCCGCTCGCCGTGGAAGGGAGGCAGCATCAGCTTTCGCCGTCGCAGGTGCTCCTCGCCCCCCGGGAGCAGCAACACCGACTTCGGCCCGAGCAGCGGCCGCAGGATGATGTTGCGGCCGGGGGCGATGGTGTTGACGCGGTCTGCTGCGAACAGCTTCTTCAACGACGGCGGGTCGGAGATGACCACGACATCCCCTGGCCCGTGGAGCCTGACCGTGAACGCGTCGCCGTAGCGGGCGGCACAGCCCTCCAAGAACTCGACCGGGCGGCGGACGAAGCGGGCCGTCTGCACGGCCTTCGGCAGCCGCGGGCCCGGCGGGAGCTCTGCGGCCCCTGGCCGCCGGGGCGCCGCCGGGGCTGAGGCTGCGAAATCCATCACCACCAGTATTACCGGGGCGGGCGACCGGGCGCACGGCTGCGTCCGACGCTAGCATCGGCATCGCCGATGTCGATCCCGCTCGCAGACCTGCGCCTACTCGCCAGCGGCAAGGTCCGCGAAATGTACGAGCTCGACGGCGACGTGTTGATGGTCGCCTCGGACCGGATCTCCGCCTACGACGTGGTCCTGCCCACCCCGATCCCCGACAAGGGGCGGGTGCTCACCCAGATGTCCGTCTTCTGGTTCGAGACCACGAACCGGATCGTGCCCAACCACTACATCTCCGAGGACGTCCCGGACGGCGCCGAGGGCCGCGGCCTGCGGGTCAAGCGCCTGCAGATGTACCCGGTCGAATGCGTCGTCCGCGGCTACCTCTCGGGCTCAGGCTGGCGCGAGTATCGCCAGTCGGGCTCGGTCTGCGGGATCGAGCTGCCGCACGGGCTGCAGGAGTCGGAGAAGCTTCCCGAGCCGATCTTCACCCCGGCGACGAAGGCCGAGCTGGGAGACCACGACGAGAACGTCGACTTCGAGCGCGCCGTCGAGATCATCGGCGACCGGCCGCTGATGGAGGGCCTGCGCCGGGTCTCGATCGAGCTCTACGAGCACGGCGCCGCGCACGCTGCGGAGCGCGGGATCATCATCGCCGACACCAAGTTCGAGTTCGGGGCCAGCCCGGGCGCCGAGGTCGTCCTCGGCGACGAGGTGCTGACGCCGGACTCCTCGCGCTTCTGGCCGGCCGACGACTACGAACCCGGACGCGGCCAGGACTCCTTCGACAAGCAGTACGTGCGCGACTGGCTGGACTCCTCCGGCTGGGACCATTCCCCTCCCGGCCCCGAGCTTCCAGACGACGTCGTCGCCCGGACCCGCGCCAAGTACGTCGAGGCCTACGAGCGCATCTCCGGCCGCTCGCTCGACCAGGGGTGAACCTCTTCGTCCAGGGGATGCGCCGGTCGGGGACGACGATCCTCTACGACGCGCTGCTCGAGGACAGCGAGTTGCGGTGCTTCTACGAGCCGCTGCGCGAGCAGAAGGCCTCGGTCGGCGGCGGCAGCGGCGCCCGCGCCGAGGACTCTTTCGGCGAGACCGGCGCCCTGCGCGCCCAGTTCCGCCGCGAGCGGTACCCGCGACTGGAGATCGACGAGTTCAACTGGGGCGGGCCGCGCGAGCCGCCGCTGGAGGTGGACCCCGGCCTTCCCGAGCACTGCATGGAGTGGCTGCGGGCGCTGCTGGCGATCGCCCCCGCGGTCGCGATCAAGGAAACGCGCTTCTACAGCAAGCTGCCGGAGCTGACCGAGCTCGACCCGAAGGCGGCCCTCGTGCACGTCGTCCGCGACCCGCGAGCCGTCGCCGCCTCGATCGTGCTCGGGCGCGGCCGGCGGCAGGAGGAGATGCTGGCCACGCCCGACCTCTTCTTTGACGACCGCTCCAAGCGCAAGCTCTGGTCATGCCGCCCGATCTCGCGGCGGATCATCCGCACGGGCCTCGCCGCCGATGCCGACCCCGCCGCGCTGGACGACCCCTCCAACGTGCTTCGGGTGTTGTTGGTCTGGAAGCTGACCTTCGAGCGCACGCTGCGCCAGGGACGGGAGCTGTTCGGCGACCGCTACCTGCTGATCCGCAACGAGGATCTCCGCAGCGACCCCGCGGCCGCGCTGGGCTCGATCTACGGCGTGTTGGGCCGCGAGATGCCCGCCGAGGTCGCGGTCTGGGCTCGCGAGAAGGTACGCGAGCCCGAGCGGGTGTATGAGGCCGGCGACGGGCGCTGGCGCGCCGAGCTCGAACGCGCCGGGCTGGGCGAAGGGCTGTTGGCCGAAGCCGGCTATTCCGCGGACCTCGCCGGTACGCTGGGCCGGTGAAGGCGACGGTCCTGATCCGGCCCAAGGAGGGCATCCTCGACCCTCAGGGCAAGGCCGTCGAGCGGGCGCTCCCCGCCCTCGGGTTCTCGGGGATCTCCTCGGTGCGGATCGGCCGCGTGGTCGAGCTCGAGATCGACGACCTCGGCTCGCTGCCCTCACTCTGCGAAAAGCTGCTGGCCAACCTCTTGATAGAGGACTACGAAGTGATCCCCGACGACTCCTCCGCCTCGCGTCCGGGGTCGGCGGGGTCCGCTGAGGGCTAGGGACGAAGTCCCGGTGCAGGCGAGTCCGCTGAGCCCACACCGGTCGTGTCACAACCCGGCGGCGGCGGACGCGAGGCGGAGCAGCCGCCGGTGAGGTTCGGCGTACTCCAATTTCCGGGTTCCTGTGACGAGCGCGATGCGCTGGTGGCCTGTCGGCTGGCGGGGGAGGCGCGGATGGTCTGGCACGAGGACACCGACGTGGAGGGCCTCGACGCGATCGTCGTCCCCGGCGGCTTCTCCTACGGCGACTACCTGCGCGCCGGTGCGATCGCGCGCTTCTCGCCGGCGATGGGAGCGGTCGCCGAGTTCGCCGCGGCCGGCGGTCCCGTGCTCGGGATCTGCAACGGCTTTCAGGTCCTCTGCGAGGCGGGCCTGCTGCCGGGCGCGCTGCTGCCGAACGAGGGCCTGCGGTTCGTCTGTCGCCAGGTGAAGCTTGTGGTCGAGAACACCGACACCCCCTTCACCCTTCAATGCCACCAGGGCGACCGCCTCTCGATCCCGGTCAAGCACATGACGGGCCGGTACTTCGCCCCGCCCGCGATGCTCGACGCGCTCGAGTCCGGCGGCCAGGTGGCGCTGCGCTACGCGCCGGGGCAGAACCCGAACGGCTCCGAGCGCGACATCGCCGGCGTCGTCAACGAGTCGGGCAACGTCCTCGGCCTGATGCCCCATCCCGAGCACGCCGTCGATCCACTCACCGGCTCGGCCGACGGTCTGGCGCTGTTCACCTCGGCGGCCGCGGCGACCGTCGCCGCCTGACCCGATGAGCCGCCAGCAGCGATACCTGCTCCCGGTCACCGACCCCGAGGTTCCCGACGGCTTTTCCACCGGCCCTCCCGACCTGGTCGGCGTCGGCGCCCAGCGCGCGGGCACGACCTGGTGGTGGCGCGGGGCGATCCGCTCACACCCCGGCTTCGTCCGCGAGTCGAAGCCGGGCAAGGAGATCCACTTCTTCGACCGCTTCTGGGACGGGCGCGAGATCCCGGCCGACCTCGCCTCACAGTACGCGCGACAGTTCCCGCGGCCCGAGGGCGCGATCACGGGGGAGTGGACCCCGCGCTACATGCACGACTTCTGGGCGCTGCCGCTGCTCGCCCGCGCCGCCCCCGAGGCCAAGATCCTGGTGATCCTGCGCGACCCGGTCGAGCGCTACCGCTCCGGGATCGCCCGCGAGCAACGCCTGGCCGAAGAAGACGGCACGCCGCTGGAGATCGCGGTCGTCGGCGACGCCGTGTACCGCAGCATGTACGCCCAGCAGCTCGAGCGGCTGTTCGAGCTGTTCGACCGTGAGCGCGTGCTCGTGCTGCAGTACGAGCGTTGCTCCGCCGACCCGCTCGCCGAGATGCAGCGGACCCAGCGCTTCCTCGGCCTCGAGCCGCTGACCGAGATGCCGTGGCTCCTGGTCCGCGAGCACAAGCCCTCACAGAACAAGCGCGACCTGCGCCCGGAGCTCGGCGACGAGCTCGCCGGGCGGCTCGCCGAGGACGCTCGCCGCACCGCCGAGCTCAGCCCCGGGCTCGACCTGGCGCTGTGGCCGAGCGCCGGCGCGCCCTAGACCGCGCCCGCGCCTCCCGAGATCGGGCTTGGCGCCACCGGGCCCCGCCTACACTTGCCGGTCCAGATGAAGCTGGCCATGGCCCTCAAGGTCCGTGACGAGGTGGACATCATCGAGCTCAACCTGCGCTACCACGCGGCGCAGGGGATCGACGAGTTCATCGTCACCGACAACGGTTCGACCGACGGCACGCTCGAGGTGCTCGAGCGCTGGCGCGACGACGGTCGCCTGCGCCTGATCTCAGAGCCCGCCGCCGAGGACTTCAAGGAGAAGGGGCACTGGTGGGTGACCCGGATGGGCAGGATGGGCGCGGAGCTGGGAGCGGATTGGGTCCTGCACGCGGACGCCGACGAGTTCTGGTGGCCGACCGGCGGGGACCTGAAGCAGGAGTTCGGCCGGGTGCCGACCGAGTACGGGGTGGTCGTCGCGCCGCGAACCGAGTTCGTGGCGCGCCCCGACGGCCCGGGGCCCTTCTGGGAGCGCCTCACCGTGCGCGAGGCACGGTCCAGCCTGCGGCCGAAGCTCGCCCACCGCCCCGAGCCCGACCTGAAGCTCCGCCGTGGCGCCCACGACATCGACTTCGAGCAGGGAGAGATCGCCCGCGCCGGGCGGCCCCTGCTGCGCGGGATCCGCGACCGCGAGACCGTCGACGACGGTCGCCTCGTCTTCGCCCCCGTCTTCCCGGCCCGCGTCCTGCACCTGCCGCTGCGCTCGTTCGAGCACTACCGCAACCGGGTCGAGATCATGCTCCGGGGAGGGTTCGACGACCAGGCCCGGGAGCGGCTGCGAGCGGCTCACGACGCCGGGCGGCTGGACGAGATGTACGCCGAGCTGGCCGTCGACGACGAGGCCGCGGCGAAGGGGGTGCGCGAGGGGGTGCTGGTGATCGACGAGCGCCTGCGCCGGGTGCTGCCGCGGTTCGCCGCCGACGGTGGCGATGCGGGCGAGCCCGAGCTCTCGGCCTCGGAGATCGAGGCCGAGCGGGCGGACATCGCCTTCGAGGGAATGCGCGCTCTCACCCGCGCGCAGCAGGGCCTGATCCGCCAGCGGGACAAGCTCCGCCGCCGTGCCCGGCGCAAGGAGCGCAAGCTGGAGAAGCTGAAGGAATCGCAGCGCGAGGCGCGGGGCGGCCGCCACCTGAGCCGGATCTCGGGCCTGATGGGGCGTGGCCCCGGGCGCTCGTGAGCGGCCGACTGGGACGGCTGCTGGGGCGCGACTCGCCTCAGCCCGGCCCGCCGGCCCCCTTCATCGTCGGCATGGGCCGCTCGGGCACGACGCTCCTGCGGCTGATGCTCGACGCTCACTCGCAGCTGGCGATCGGGCCCGAGACGGGCTTTGCCCCCGAGCTGATCCGAGCCTGCCGCGGGGGGGCGGCGACCCCGGCCGACCTCCTCGCCCTGCTTCGCGAGCAGCGCAGCTGGGGCGACTTCGACCTCGACGAGGACGAGCTGGAGCGACGCTTCGCCGCCGCGCGGCGCCTCGAGGCGGGCTATGCCCTGCGCGAGATCTACTCGCTGTATGCCGAGGGACAGCACAAGCCTCGCTGGGGCGACAAGACTCCCGCCTACGTGAAGCGGATGCCGATGATCGCCAGGGCGCTCCCGGAGGCCCGTTTCGTCCACGTCATCCGCGACGGGCGCGACGTCGCGCTCTCGCGCGCCAAGCGCGCGATCCACCAGCCGGCGCCTCCGGCCCGCGCCGCCGAGAAGTGGCGCAAGCGGATCCTCCGGGCCCGCGAGGCGGCGGAGCGTCTCGGCCATTATCTGGAAGTCCGCTATGAGGACCTGATCACCGACACCGAACCGACGCTGCGACGGGTCGCCGACTTGGTGGAGCTGCCGTGGGAGGACGGCATGCTGCGCTACTACGAGCGGGCCCCCGAGAGGCTGGCCGAGATCTCGCGCGATCTCCCCGCCATGGGCACCAAGGCGAGCCGGCCCGGCGCCGAGCGGGCCGCGGCGCACGCCCTCGCGATGGAGCCGCCGAACCAGGACCGGATCGCCACCTGGCGCCAGCGGATGAGCGCCGCCGACGTCGCCGCCTTCGAATCCGTCGCCGGCGACCTCCTGGAGGACCTCGGTTACGAGACGAACGGAGTGGTGGCATGAGGGCGCGCGTAACCTTCCCGGTGCCGTTCGTCGTCGGCATGAACCGCTCCGGGACGACGCTGCTGCGGATGATGCTCGACGCGCATCCCGAGTTGGTGATCCCGCCGGAGACCCACTTCGTCCCCGACCTGATCAAGGCCTGCCGGGAGCGCGGCGCGACGCCGGAGGACGCGCTGGCGGCGATGAAGTCCCACCGCGAGTGGGGCGACTTCGGCTTCTCCGACGCCGAGATCCTCGAGCGCCTGCGGGCGCTGGACGGGCTCGAGCCGGGCGACGCCATCCGCGCCTTCTTCGAGGCCTGCTCAGAGCGCGCGGGAAAGCCCCGCTGGGGCGACAAGACGCCGCGCTACGTGCTGAAGATGCCGCTGATCCAGCGCAACCTGCCCGAGGCGCGGTTCGTCCACGTGATCCGGGACGGGCGCGACGTCGCACTCTCGGTGCTGGACCGGACGGTGCGCTCCGACGTTGACGCCGCCGAGGTGGCCCGCCGCTGGCGGCGCAAGATCGAGCGAGCGCGGTCCGACGCGCCGAAGCTCGACCACTACCTCGAGGTGCGCTACGAGGACCTGGTCTCGGACCCGCGGCCGTCGCTGGAGCGGATCAGCGAGTTCTGTGAGCTGCCCTTCGACGAGGCGATGCTCGACTACCACCAGCGCTCGGGTCGGCGGCTGGAGGAGATGAGGCGCGAGCTGCCCGCGGGCGAAGGCTCCAGCCAGCTCAGCGTCGCCCGGCGCATGGCCACGCACGAGCGCACCACCGGGCCGCCCGACAGCAGTCGCGCCAGCCGCTGGAGGGCGGAGATGAGCGACGCCGACCGGGAGGCCTTCGAGGCCGTCGCCGGCGACACCCTGGGCGAGCTCGGCTATCCGCCGGCGGACGCGCCCAGCGTCGCCTTCCTGATCTGCGTCGAGGCCGGGCAGCTCGAGCAGCAGGGAATCCTCTTCGCCCGCTCGCTGCGGCGCTTCGGCGGGCGCTTCGCGGCCTGCCCGATCCACGCCTACGCCCCACGCGAGGGCCACGAGCCGGCCACCTCCACCCAAGCCGAGCTGGAAGGCCTCGGGGTCACCGTGCACACGGAGGTGCTCAACCGCGAGCACGCCTACTACCCCTTCGCCAACAAGATCTACGCTGCGGCCGAGGCCGAGCGCACGCTGGCGGAGGACGTGATCGTCTTCTGCGACTCGGACACCGTCTTCCTCGGCCAGCCCGACGCGCTCGACCTGCCCGCAGAGATCGACGCCGCGGTCGCGCCGGCCTTCCACGTGAACAAGGCGAGCACCGGGCCCGACCACCGCATGGAGGGCTACTGGGAGCGAGTCTGGGAGCTGGCCGGGGCGCCCGGCCCTCCGCCCTATGTCGAGACCATGGAGAAGCGCAGGCGGATCCGCGGCTACTGGAACGCCGGCATCCTCGCCGCCCGCCGCGACTCCGGCTTTTGCTCCGAGTGGCTGCAGCTGTGGCGGCTGCTGGTCGCCAACGAGCACTACCCCGACGGGAAGATGATGGTCACCGACCAGGTGGCGATCGCCGCAGCCGTCGCGCGACGGCCCGAGCGCTTTCGCAACCTCGAGCGCAACTACAACTACAACATCGCCCGCCGGCCCTTCTACAAGGGGGAGCCGAAGTCGGCCGACCTCGACGAGATCGTCCATGTCCACTACCACCAGTGGTTCAACCGCCGCCGCCTGCTCGCCGACCTGCGACCGCCGCTGGACCCGCAGACCGCGCAGTACCGCTGGCTCGACGAGCGGCTGCCGCTGGAGCCGTCAGCGAAGGCGCCGCTGCCGAGGCCGGGGCGCAAGCGCGGCGGCTGGCGAAGCCGCCGGCTCGAGCGCCTGCGAAAGCCCTTGCGCCACATCGGCAGCCCCGAGAAGCGATGAGCGCCGTGCCGCCGGCGCCGTTCATCGTCGGCGTGCCCCGCTCCGGCACGACCATGCTGCGGCTGATGCTGGACGCCCACCCGCAGATGGCGATCCCGCCGGAGACGTACTTCGTCACCAACCTGATCGAGGCCGCCGACGGCGGCGCCGACGCGACCCGGCTCGCCAACGTGCTCGTCGGGCACCGTCGCTGGGCCGACCTGGACCTCGACGAGGCCGAGCTGCGCGAGCGCTTCGCCCGGCTGGGCTCGACGCCGACCGGCGGGGACGCGATCCGGGCCGTCTTCGGCCTCTACGCCGAGCGCCGGGGGAAGAGGCGGTGGGGCGACAAGACCCCGGCGTACCTGACCAACATCGGCGAGATCGGGGCGGCGGTCGAAGAGGCCCGCTTCGTGCACCTGATCCGCGACGGTCGCGACGTGGCGCTGTCGATCCTGGCGATGCCCGAGCGCGACCGGCCGATGCGCGCGCCCGATACGGTCGACCTGGTAGCCACCCGCTGGCGCAAGCGGATCGGCCGGGCCCGCCGCCAGGCCGAGCAGCTCCCCCACTACATCGAGTTGCGCTACGAGGATCTGGTCACCGACCCCGAGCCGGCGCTGCGGCGCGTTTGCGAGTTCTGCGAGCTCGAGTTCGTGCCGGAGATGCTGGACTACCACCGCGGCGCCCGCGGGCGCCTGGAGGAGATGAACCGAGACCTTTCACAGCGCGACGACCTTCCCCACCAGCCCGCCGGAGGCCGGATCACGCCGCACGCGCTGGCGTCCGAGCCGCCCAGGCGCGACCGCGTCGGCGCCTGGAAGCGGGAGATGAGCGCCGCCGACGTCGCCGCCTTCGAGCGCGAGGCCGGCGAGCTGCTGACCGAGCTCGGGTACCCGGCGTCCAAGGAGCCCACACCGCCGGGGCCCGAACCCGCCGCCCCCGGACGCGAAGCGGAGGAGGCGGCGGAGTAATGGTGATTTCTCTGCAGCCCCTCCGCCGGATCCGCCGCCGCCGTCGGGCCGCTCGCGAGACCACTCCGGCGCCGGCGCCGTTCGTGGTCGGCGTCGGGCGCTCGGGGACGACGATGCTGAGGCTGATGCTCGACGCGCACCCGGAGATGGCGGTTCCCCCGGAGACGCACTTCCTCCCGGACGTGATCCGTGCCTGTGACCGGGGAGCCTCGCCCGAGCGCGTGGTCGAGATCCTCCAGCGCAGCCGCCGCTGGGGCGACATGGGGATCGGAGACAGCGAGATCCGCTGTCGCTTCGCCTCGCTCGAGCGCTGGGACGCGACCCAGGCCTGCCGCGCGATCTATCAGGCCTACGCCGAGCCCAAGGGCAAGAGCCGCTGGGGGGACAAGACCCCGAAGTACTCGCTGGTGATGGCCGAGATCGAGGACGCGCTCCCGGAGGCGCGGTTCATCCACCTGATCCGCGACGCGCGCGCGGTCGCGCTGTCGCGCGTGAACATGGTCGAGGGACGGGGCGAGAAGGCGCCCAGCCCGGCCGGGGTCGCCGGGCGCTGGGCGAAGCGGATCCGTCAGGCCCGCCGACAGGGCGAGCGCCTCGGCGGCTACCTCGAAGTCCGCTACGAGGACCTTGTGATCGAGACCGAGCCGACGCTGCGGCGCATCTGCGAGTTCATCGAGCTCGAGTTCGACCCGGCGATGCTGGATTACCACGAGCACGCCTCGGAGCGCCTCTCAGAGATCGCCCGCGATCTCCCTGACGCCGAGGGAAAGCGCAAGGGCGTGGTTGCCGGCGAGCACCGCCTCAAGGTCCACGCGCTCGCCAAGGAGCCCCCGGACAAGGGCCGGATCACCTCCTGGAAGACGCGGATGAGCGCAGCCGACCAGCGCGCCTGCGAGCAGGCCGCCGGCGATCTCCTGGCCGAGCTCGGCTATCCCGTGGGCGAGGGGGCGCGCTGATGCGCCGCGCGATCGGGCGCATGCTCGGGCGTGGCGAGTCGGCGCCACCGGCCGCCCCGTTCATCGTCGGCGTCGGCCATTCCGGCACGACCCTGCTGCGGATGATGCTCGACGCCCACCCCGAGCTGACGATCCCGCCCGAGACCAACTTCCTCCCCGACGTGATCGAGATGACCAAGCGCGGCGAGGCGAGCCCCGAGGAGGTCGTCGCGTACCTGACAGAGCACCGGCGCTGGGGCGATTTCGGGCTCTCGCCCGAAGCGCTCCTGGAGCGGATGAGCGCCGCCCCCGAACCGCTGACGCCGCGGGGCGCGATCCGCTCCTTCTACGAGCTCTATGCCCGCAAGCAGGACAAGCCCCGCTGGGGCGACAAGTCGCCGCGCTACGCCCAGGCGATGGTCAAGCTCAACCGCCACCTGCCCGAGGCGCGCTTCATCCACCTGATCCGCGACGGCCGCGACGTGGCGCTGTCGAAGCTGCGAAAGCGCGGTGACGACCCCGCTGAGGTCCGCCACGCGGCGAAGCGCTGGCGCAACCGGATCATCAACGCCCGCGAGCGCGCGCCGAAGGTCGCCCACTACACCGAGGCGCGCTTCGAGGAGCTGATCACCGACACCGAGCCGACGCTGCGGCGGCTGTGCGAGTTCTCCCAGCTCGAGTGGGACCCGGCGATCCTCAGCTATCACGAGCAGTCCCAGGACCGCCTCGCCGAGATGGCCGCCGCGCTGCCGGCCAAGGACGGCAAGCGCCGCCAGGCGCCGGAGGAGGTCCTGCGAGAGCGCCGGGCCAAGCGCCACCAGCTCGTCACCGAACCGCCCAGCCGCGAGCGGCTGGCGGTCTGGCGCCAGAGGATGACCCCCGAGTGCCTGGGCGCATTCGAGGACGAGGCGGCGGATCTGCTCGTCGACCTCGGTTACGAGCTCGTCCGGCCGGCCGCCGGCCGGACGAGCTGATGGCCCGCCTCGTGGACATCTTCCGGCGTTCCCCGCCGACCGGCCCCCCGGCCCCGTTCGTGGTCGCCTCGCCGCGCTCGGGAACGACGCTCCTGCGGATGATGCTCGACGCCCATCCCGAGCTGGCGATCCCCTCCGAGACCCACTTCGTGCCAGAGGTGATCGAGGCCTTCGACGAGCGCCGGCTGGGCCCCGGCGAGGTGCTGGAGATGCTGCGCTCGCATCGCCGCTGGCAGGACTTCCACCTCGACGCCGACGAGCTCCTCGCTCGCCTGCGCGAGCGCGAGCCGCTCGACGCCGGCGAGTCGTTGCGCGCCTTCTTCAGCCTCTATGCCCAGTCGCGGGGCGGGAAGTCGCGCTGGGGCGACAAGACGCCCGAGTACGTCGAATGCATGCGGCCGATCTCGAAGGCGCTGCCCGAAGCCCGCTTCGTCCACGTCATCCGCGACGGCCGCGACGTGGCGATGTCGCGGGTGCGCTGGCGGATGAAGCGAGCCTCAAAGAAGCCGCCGATGGAACGGCTGGCGAAGCGCTGGGTGAAGGCCGTCGCCGGCGCTCGCAAGCAGGGCCACCGGCTCCCCCACTACCTGGAGGTCCGCTACGAGGACCTGATCGCCGAGACCGAGCCGACCCTGCGGCGGATCTGCGAGTTCATCGAGCTCGACTTCGACCCCGCGATGCTCAGCTACCACGAGGGCGCCGCCGAGCGGCTGGCGGAGATCGACCAGACCCTGCCCGAGACCGACGACCGCGTCGCCCTGGCGGGGTCCGAGCGCCTCTCCAAGCACGAGATGACGACCAGGCCGCCCGAGCGCGACCGCATCTTCGCCTGGCGCACCGAGATGAGCGAAGAGGACCAGAGAACCTTCGAGCGGGTCGCGGGCGACCTCCTGTCAGACCTCGGGTATCCGACGTCCAAGGAGCCCAGCACGCCCGGGCCCAAACCCGCCGCCCCCGGACGCGAAGCGGAGGAGGCGGTGGAGTGAT
>JBDTSW010000044.1:0-17074 GCA_039930945.1 bacterium | reverse complement strand
CCGAGGATCTCCTTCTGCTTCATCCACAGGTAGCGGACGTCGAAGTCGAGCGTGTAGCCGGAGGTGGCGCCGCAGATCACGACCTTGCCGAACGGCTTGACCGTGAACACCGAGGTCGGGAAGGTCGCCTGGCCGACGTGCTCGAAGACGATGTCGGGCGCGTCGCCGAGGATCTCCTTGACCCGCTTGGCGAACCCGCGCGAGGCCTTGAAGCGCTGCTTGTCTGCAGCCGGGTCCGCAGCCGGGTGGTTGGCGTCGGTGCGCATCATCTCGCCGAACTCGTTGCGGTCGACATAATCGACGGCGCCGAGTCGCTTGACCAGCTCGCCCTTCTCGGCCGAGGAGACGACGCCGACGGCGTTGGCGCCGGCCGCGGCGCACAGCTGCGTCGCGAACACCCCGAGCCCGCCGGCCGCGCCCCAGATCAGCACGTTGTGCCCCGCCTGGAGCTTGCAGCGGTCGATCAGCATCCGGTAGGCCGTGAAGTAGGTGAGCCCATAGGCCGACGACTCGACCCAGGAGAGGTTGCGGGGCTTGGGAAGGAGCTGTTGGGCCTGCACCTTTGTGAACTGGGCGAACGACCCCCAGGTGGTCTCATACCCCCAGATCTTCTGGCTCGGCGCTGCGAGCGGGTCGAGGCCGTGGACCTCGACGTCCTCGTAGGAGGCCTGGTTGCAATGCAACACGACCTCGTCGCCCGGGATCCACTTGGTGACGCCGGCGCCGACCTTCCAGACGATCCCGGAGCCGTCGGAGCCGCCGATGTGGTGCCCGTGCTCGGGGTGATCGCCGTAGTCGAAGACCGACACGGGCCTGCCGAGGGCGGCCCAGACGTTGTTGAAGTTGACCCCGGCGGCCATCACCCGCACGATCACCTCGAAGGCGCCGGGCTGCGGGACCTCAATCTGCTCGATCTGGAAGGCGTCCTTGGGTTCCCCCTCGCGCTCTTGGCGTATCACCCACGCCGCCATCGTCTCCGGCAGGGTGCCGGGCTCGACCTCGAGCTGTGAGACCTCGGATACGTTTGCGGCCAAAGCGGAGTCACTCCTTCAGTGCAAGGGAAGACGGGCCGCGGCATCGTACCGGCGGCGTGCCCGAGAGCGCCGGTCAGCGACAATCGGTGTGATGGAGGCGTGGACGCTGACCGAGGGCGGGCAACCGGCGGAGGACACCGCTCGCAGGCTGGCGGAGTTCATCCGTCCGGCGGCGGCCTCGCTGGAACTCGCCCTGTACGACATCCGCCTGCCCGATCCGGTCGGCTCGATCGTCGCTGACGCGCTTCGTGCCGCGGCCGGCCGGGGAGTGCGGATCCGGCTTCTCTACAACGTCGACAGCGAGCGCCCGGCGGCGCTGCATCCGCCGCCGCAGACCCGGCCCGAGCTCTTGCGGGAGCTGCCGATCGAGGTGGGCGCCGTGCCCGGCGTGCCCGACCTGATGCATCACAAGTACGTCGTCCGGGACGCCGCCGCGGTCTGGACCGGGTCGGCGAACTGGACGATCGCCTCTTGGACGCGGCAGGAGAACGTGCTGGCGATCGTCGACGCGCCCGCGATCGCCGTCGCCTACCGCCAGAACTTCGAGGAGCTGTGGAACGAGCGGGACGTCGAGCGCAGCGGCGAGCGGCGGCGCCGACATCGCCGGCGTCGTCGACGAGCCACAGACCGACATGGTCTTCGGCCAATGGGCCGGCAACGGCCAGTCGGCGTGGAAGATCCCGTTGCTGGCGACGGTCCTGGCGCGGCTGCCGTTCTCGGGAAAGCAGTCGACGCCCTGGGGCTGGACACGGTCCACGATTTCATGCACGCGAAGGTGACCGTCGCCGCCGACACCGTCTTCCTCGGCTCGTTCAACCTCTCGCGCTCGGGCGAGCGGAACGCAGAGAACGTGCTCGAGCTCACCGACCCGGGGATCGCCGACCGGATGGCCGCCTTCGTCGACGAGGTCCGAGCCCGCTATCCGGGGTCGACGGTGCCCGAGCAGGCGATCGCGACGATCTCGGAGGGGTCCTCGCAAAGCGTCGCGATCTCGAAGTCCTCGGCGGAGATCCGGCCCTCGGCGAGCAGCCGGGAGCGCATCCAGTCGACCAGGCCCGACCAGTAGTCGCGCCCGACCAGGACCACGGGATGGTCGATGGCCTTGCGAGTTTGGACCAGGGTCATCACCTCGAACAGCTCGTCGAGGGTGCCGAAGCCCCCGGGGAAGACCACCAGTCCGGTCGAGTAGCGGACGAACATCAGCTTGCGGACGAAGAAGTAGCGAAAGGTGATGGCGATGTCGAGGTAGGGGTTCGGGCCCTGCTCCTCCGGAAGCTCGATGTTGAGCCCGACCGAGGT
Organism: bacterium; assembly: GCA_039930945.1. Classification (GTDB taxonomy): domain Bacteria; phylum Actinomycetota; class Thermoleophilia; order Solirubrobacterales; family 70-9; genus JBDTSW01. The sequence goes on along the minus strand of JBDTSW010000044.1, from coordinate 14,741 downwards.
CGCGCCGGCGTCGCGCGCCCCCCGGTTCGCGGCCTCCATCGTCCCGGGCCCCCCGCCGGTGATCGTCGCGAACCCGGCTTCCCCGATCTCGCGGCCGACCCGTCGCGCCAGCTCGTACTCGGGGTGGTCAGGGGGGGTGCGGGCCGAGCCGAACACGCAGATCGCGGGGCTGACATCCGCGAGGCGCTCGAAGCCCTCGAGGAGCTCGCGGCGGACGCGGTCCAGCCGTTCTGTCTCGGATTGGGTCGACTCCACGGCGAGAGAGCCGGACCCGATGATCTCCTCGTCGAGCGTGGTCGGGATGCGTTTGGACTCAGAGGTCACTGCGAGTTCCGTTCCGGGCCCTGCTGTCGGCGGCGCCGGGCAGGGTATCGGCACCTCCGCCGACGTCAGCTTGATGTCCGCCGCCACGACTACCTTCGTAAGTTCCCATGGAAGCGAGCGAGAGACCACAGCTACCGCTGGACGACGCCGGATCCGAGGCCGAGGGGACCGTCCGCGCCCTCGACGACCGCCTGGTGATCGAGCGCCTGACGGTCAGCGACGAGCGCGCGGCCCGGGTCGTCCAGGAGCGCGCCAAGGCGGGGCATGCGGGCGCGGAAACCGTGACCAAGGCGATCGAGATCGGCGCTCGAGTCCTCGACACCGAGGAGACGGCGGCGAACGTGGACTACGTGCGGGCCGAGTTCGAGCGCCACGCGGGAGCGCTGCGGATGAACCTCTCGAAGACGCTCGAGTCCGGCGACCAGCAGCTTGCCGAGCGGATCGCGTCCAGCTTCGACGCTGGGCGTGACGGCTCGGTCCCGAAGGAGATCGAGACGCGGATGAAGAGCGCCCTTGACGAGCAGCGCGAGGCGCTGCTGCGGCTGTTCTCGGCCGAGGAGGGCAGCAACCCCCTGTTCGACTTCAAGGATGCGATGGTGCGGGTCTATCGCGAGCTCGGAACCCGCCAGCAGGCCGAGGGCGAAGCCAATCGCAAGCGCATCGAGGAACTGACCAAGCAGATCATCGAGTTGCGTGAGGGCGAGCAGGCCGACCGCCGCGTCTCCGAAGAGGCCGAGCGCGGGACCGCCAAGGGCCGCAGCTTCGAGGAGTCGGTGCACGGGGCGATCGAGCAGATCGCCACCGCCACCGGCGACGCCGCTCATCACACCGGCGACGAGTCCTCCGAGGCCGGTGGCAAGAAGGGCGACACCGTCGTCGAGATCGGCGGGGCGCTCGGGACTTCGGCCGCGACGGTGGTCTTCGAGGCGAAGAACAAGAAGCTCTCGAAGAACGACGCCTGGCCCGAGCTCAACGGCTGCATGGCCGAGCGCGACGCCGCCGACGCCGTCCTGGTGGTGGCCGGCGACGACAAGATCCCATCGGGCCTCGAGGACCTGACCGAGTACCAGGGCAACAAGATGATCGTCGTCCTCGACCGCGAGCAGCCGGACCCGCTCGCCCTGCGCCTCGTCTACCGGTACGTGCGCGCCCGGCTGCTGGCGACCAGCGAGCACGCGCTCGAGGTGGACGCCGCCGGCGTCCGGGACGCCGCCGAGGAGGCTGCCGCGCGGCTGAAGCGGGCCAACCGGGTACGAAAGTCGCTGACCAGCGTCACCAACTCGGCCGAGGCGGCGCGCGAGGAGTTCGATGAGATGATCGTCGACGTCGAGCGCTGCTTGGTGCGGATCGAGTCCCTGGTCGCCGCGGCCGCGCTGGACGCCGCCGAATAGCGGTCACGCCTACGGCAGCAGCAGTTGGTCGCTGGAGCTCTCGCGCGGAGGGCCGACCGCGATCTCGGTCGGCCTGGCGTCTGAGCGCTCGCCGCCGCTGACCTCGTAGTCGCCCTCGTCGAGCGCGGCCTTGAAGGTGCCGACCCCGTTGGGGACAATCTCGCCGCTCTCGAAGTTGTCCTCCGGGCCCGGGCCGATCAGGGTCAGGGTCACCGGGTCCTCGGACTGGTTGGAAACCGTGATGTTGACCAGCCCGGCGCCGAAGCCCTTGGGCGAGACCACGACCTGCTTGGAGTCGATCAGGGCGGTGACGACGATCGGGGCCGCCGGCCGGGGCTCGTTGGCGAAGTCGTCCTCGCCGCCGCAGCCGACGCCGGCCAGCGCGGCCACGGCGAGCAGAGCCGCGCCCGCCGGCGCGCCGGCGCGCCGGCTGATCGAGCCACAAGCCTCCCTCACGCCCATCGCGTCGCAACCCTACGCCAAAGCTCGGGCGGTTGCGCTGGATCAGAAGGGGAGCTCGACGACCTCGGCCGAGACGCCGTCGCCGAGGCTGACGGTCGCGCCGGGCTCCGCCTCGCGGCGGACGATCGCGAGCGCGATCGAGCCGAGTGCGGGGGAGAGCACGGGGGTGCCGAGACGGCCGACCTCGCGCTCGCCCAGGTTGATCGGCGTGCCGGGCTCTGCCGGGCCGCTGAGGCGAAGCCCGCGCAGGTGGCGGTTGGGCTTGCCCTTGTAGTGCAGTCGGGCGACCGTCTCCTGGCCGATGTAGCAGCCCTTGGTGAAGCTCACCGCGCGCTCGTTGATGCCCGCCTCCTGCGGGATGGTCTCGGTGGTCATCTCGCGCCCGAACCTGGGGCGCCCGCTCTCGACGCGGACGATCTCGGCGGCGGCCTCGCTGACCGCGGCGGCTCCGGCGGCGGCCAGGGCCGCCTCGAGCCCGGCGGCGTCGGCCGCCTCGCGGATCAGGTCGATGCCCTGGTCGGTGGCGACCGCGTGGCAGCCGATCCCGCCGACCTCGAGCTCACGGTGGGAGTGCTCGGAGCCCAGCGGGGGCGCGCCGGTGACCGATGCGGATGCGGGCCCGATCAGGGAGACGATCGCCTGCTCGGACGAGCGATCGTCGACCTCGACCGAGCGTCCGACCTTGTACATCGACAGGTGCTTGAGGATCGCGGCGGCGCCCTCGGGGGCGGTGTCGAGCCAGACACGGTCGTCGGCCAAGCGCAGCACCCGCATGTCGCCCTGCATCCGGCCCTTGCGGTCGAGCAGGGCCGAGTAGCAGCCCTCTCCGGGGCGAAGCACCTCGATGTCGTTCGTCAGCTGCCCCTGGAGGTAGTCGGCCGCCTCGTCGCCGCCGATCACGAGCTTGCCGCGGCCGGGGCGCTGGAGGTATCCGCCGGCCTCGCGCAGGGCGCGGTACTGCCCATCGAGCTCGATCGCTGCCGCGGCCTCCATCACCGCGATTGTAGGTAGCCCTTGCAACCGGGAGGTTTTGATCTGCCAAACTCCTGGTTGCGATGGCTAGAAAGATGTCGAGACGGGCGCTGATCGCGTCGAGCGCGGCCGCCGCGCCGGCGCTCGCGGCGCTGCACGAGACGATCCCGCACCGGGGCCTGCACGGCGCCCTCGGGGGCCATCCCGACGCGGCCGCCGCCGAGACGAAGGGCATGGGCGGCCCCGCCGGCCATGCGCCCGGCGGGGTCGCCTCACATGACGGCTTCGGCGGTGGGACCGTCGACCACGCCGCCAACGGCTTCGACCCGAGCGAGATCCTGCGCGACTTCGACTACGGCAAGACGAGCCGGCTGTCCGACGGGCGCGTCCTGCGCGAGTGGACGATCGTCGCCCAGGACAAGGAGATCGAGGTAGCCCCGGGGGTGACCTATCCGGCCTGGACCTACAACGGCCGCATCCCCGGGCCGACCCTGCGGTGCACCGAGGGCGACCGCCTGCGGATCCGCTTCATCAACGGCTCCCAACACCCGCACACGATCCACTTTCATGGCATCCACCCGGACTTCATGGACGGCATGCCGGGAATCGGCGAGGGTCGCGGCGGCGGGCTGATCGAGACCGGCGAGCAGTTCGTCTACGAGTTCGACGCCGAGCCCTTCGGCCTGCACCTCTACCACTGCCACGTGATGCCCTTGACGGCGCACATCGCCAAGGGCCTCTACGGCGCCTTCATCGTCGACCCGGCCGAGCCGCGCCCCGATGCCGACGAGCTGGTGATGGTGATGAACGGCTTCGACACCGACTTCGACGGCGAGAACGAGCTCTACGCGGTCAACTCGATCGCCTTCCACTACGTCGAGGAGCCGATCAAGGTCAAGCGCGACGAGCTGGTGCGGATCTACCTGGTCAACCTGCTCGAGTTCGACCAGATCAACTCCTTCCACGTCCACGCCAACTTCTTCGACTACTACCCCACCGGGACGCGGCTCGAGCCGACCGAGTTCACCGACACGATCATCCAGGGGCAGGGGCAGCGCGGCGTGCTCGAGCTGCGCTTCCCCTACGCGGGCAAGTTCATGTTCCACGCCCACAAGACCGAGTTCGCCGAACTCGGCTGGCTCGGCTTCTTCGAGGTGGTGGACTGATGGAGGCCAACACGGCCGACGGCTCGCTGGGCTCCCGCGCCCCGGCCTGGGCGCTGGGTGCGATCCCGCTGGCCCTGATCGCCGTCGCGATCGGGGCCTTCGCGCTGCTCGGCGGGCCCGGTCTCGGCGATCGCACCGGCCCTCCGGTGGAGGATCTGGCGGTGGAGCGGACCGTGCTGCACCCGGGCGAGATCGAGCTGACGCTCCAGAACGACGGCCCGGATGCGGTCGATGTCGCGCAGGTCTCGGTCAACGACGCCTTCGTCCCGTTCGCCGGCTCGGGGCGGCTCGACCGGCTGGGCTCGACCACGCTGACGATTCCCTACCCCTGGGTCGAGGGCGAGGGCTACACGATCACCGGCGTGACCTCGACCGGAGGTACCTTCGAGCACGAGATCCCGGTGGCCGTCGAGACGCCGGAGGCCGACGCCGGGTTCTTCGGGCTGATGGCCCTGCTGGGCATCTACGTGGGGGTGATCCCGGTCAGCCTGGGGATGCTCTGGCTGCCGTTCGTCCGCCGCGTCGGAGCCGAGTGGCTGCGAGCGCTGATCGCCTTCACGGTCGGGCTGCTGGCGTTCCTCGCCGTCGACGCCGGGCTCGAGGGCCTCGAGATCGCCTCCGCCGCGCCGTCGGCCTTCGGTGGCACCTCGCTGGTCTTCATCGGGGCGGCGGTCGCCTACCTGGCGCTTGCGGGCGTCGACGCCTACCTGTCGCGCCGCCGCGCCGCCGCCGCCGCCAGGGGCGCCGCCGGATCGGCGGCCGCCTACCTGGCGCTGTTGGTCGCGATCGGCATCGGCCTTCACAACCTGGGCGAGGGGCTGGCGATCGGCTCCGCCTACGCCTCGGGCGCGCTCGCGCTCGGCACCTTCCTGGTCGTCGGCTTCGCGATCCACAACACCACCGAGGGCCTGGCGATCGTGGCGCCGATGGCGACGGCGCGGCCGAGCCTGCGACGGCTGATCGCGCTCGGGCTGCTCGCGGGCGCGCCCGCGATCCTCGGCGCCTGGGTGGGCGCGGCCGCGTTCAATCCGAGCCTCGCGGCGCTGCTCTTCGGCGTCGGCGTCGGCGCGATTCTCCGGGTGATCGTCCAGCTCGCACCCTCGATGCGCGACTCCGACGGACGCCTGCTGCACCCGGGGGCGGTCGGCGGCTTGGTGGCCGGGCTCGGGGTCATCTACCTCACCGGCCTGCTGGTGGCCGGCTAGCGGGCCGGGATGGCGCACTCCGGCTTCAGGCGAGACCCGGCCGCATCCAACTCGGAGGCCGTCGAGGACTACGCGAAGGCGATCTACGTGCTCACCCAGCGCGATCGCGGCGTGGTCTCGACCTCGGCGCTCGCCGAGCAGCTGGGGGTCTCTCCCGGCTCGGTCACGGCGATGCTGAAGCGGATGGCGGAGATGGGGCTGGTCGCGCACGAGCCCTACCGCGGCGCCTCGCTGACGGCCCCGGGCGAGCAGGTCGCGCTGGAGGTGATCCGCCACCACCGCCTGCTTGAGTCCTACCTCAGCGAGGCGCTGGGAATGCCCTGGGATCGCGTCCACGACGAGGCGGAGGTGCTCGAGCACTACATCTCGGAGGAGCTGGAGGAGCGCCTCGCTGTCGCTCTCGGCAACCCCAGCCACGATCCCCATGGTGACCCGATCCCCGATCGCGAGCTGATGCTGGCGCCGGGATCCGGGACGCCGCTGGCCGAGCTCGAGGCCGGGGCGCGCGGCACCTTCACCCGGGTCTCGGACTCCGACCCGGAGATGCTGCGCTACCTGGCCCAGCGTGGCATCCGGCCGGGCGCGACGCTCGAGGTTCGCGAGCGCCAGCCCTTCGGCGGACCGCTGACGATCGAGGTGGCCGGCGCCAACCATGCGATCGGCGGCGAGCTGGCCGAGCGCATGCTCGTCGCGGTGGCTTGAACCTGCGTTTGGAAAGCGCCGAGCCCACGCCGACCGCCGGCCCGGCGGACGAGCTGGAGGCGGTGCTTCCGGGCGAGGCGGCGGTCAACCGCGCCGCGCGCCGGTCGCTGGAAGGCCACAGCCGCGGCCTTGGTCGTCTGTGGCCGTTCCTCGGTCCGGCGTTCATCGCCGCGGTCGCCTACATCGACCCCGGCAACTTCGCGACCAACATCGCCGCCGGGGCCCAGTTCGGCTACCTGCTGCTGTGGGTGGTGCTGGCCGCGAACCTGATCGCGATGCTGGTGCAGACCCAGTCGGCGAAGCTCGGGATCGCCACCGGCCAGAACCTCGCCGAGCTCTGTCGCCAGAGCTTTCGCCGCCGGGTCTCACTGGGGCTGTGGGTGCAGGCCGAGCTGGTGGCGATGGCGACCGACGTCGCCGAGGTCGTCGGCGCCGCGCTCGGGCTGTACCTGCTGTTCGGCATCCCCCTTTTTACTTCGGGCCTGATCGCCGGCGCCGGCGCCTTCGGGATCCTCGCCCTGCAGGAGGCCGGCTTCCGCCGCCTGGAGGCGGTGATCGCGGGGATGGTGGGGGTCGTGGTGGTCGCCTTTGGCTTCGAGGTGGTCTATGCCGGCCCGAAGCCGGCGGAGATCGTCGGCGGCTTCGTCCCGGGCTTCGAGGGGACCGAGAGCGTGCTGCTGGCGATCGGCATCATCGGCGCGACGGTGATGCCCCATGTCGTCTACCTGCATTCGGCGCTGACCCAACGCCGGATCGTCGGCCGCAACCTCGCCGAGCGCAGGCAGATCCTGCGCTTCGAGCGAACCGACGTGATCCTGGCCATGACCCTCGCGGGCCTCGTCAACATGGCGATGCTGGTGATGGCGGCCGAGCTCTTCTTCGGCAGTCCGCTGGCCGGGGTGGACACCATCGAGGGTGCGTTCGACGGCATCGCCACGGCTCTCTCCGGGAACGCGGCGACGATCTTCGGGGTGGCGCTGCTGGCGAGCGGCTTCGCCTCCTCGTCGGTGGGGACGATGTCCGGTCAGGTCGTCATGCAGGGCTTCATCCGTCGTCGCATTCCCATCTTCCTTCGCCGTGCCCTGACGCTGGCACCCGCTCTCGTCGTCCTCGCGATCGGCGTCGAGCCCACCGACGCGCTCGTGATCAGCCAGGTGGTGCTGTCGTTCGGGATCCCGTTCGCGCTCGTGCCCTTGCTGATCATCGGCCGCCGGACGGATGTGATGGGCGCGATGGCGAACCCCTGGTGGCTGTCGCTGCTCGGAGCGGTGCTGGGCTCGCTGATCATCGGCCTCAACGTCTTCCTGATCGTCCAGCTGTTCTTCGGCTGATCCGGCCGCAGATCCCCCGGTAGGCTTGCCCGGATGCCCCTGGCCGCCGACTTCCGCGGAATCGTCGACTCACTTCCCGACGACTGGACCGACATCGTCTGTGACCTGCGGATCTTCGACGAGAGCCGCTACGTGGACGCCGCGGTCCTGCTCACCCAGGTCAACGCCCAGCCCTACTCCAAGGCCGACTGGCACTGGCGGATCAACGTCGCCCACACCTTCGGCCACGCCGCAGCAGCCGAGACCGTCACCGGCACGCTGCAGATGCTCGACGAGGAGGAGCTCGAGGGCCAGCTGGTGCTGCGCGACTACCGCGAGGGCCGAGCGGAGGTCGTGCAGATGTGGGGCCGTCCCGAGTCCGTGCGCCAGGAGTTCCGCCAGCGCCGCTCGCTCTAGGGTGCGCCCGCCTGCTCCAGGCCGGGCCGGTGTTCGACGATCCCGTGCCGGGTGGCCCAGCCCCCGTAGGCGTCGAGGACCGAGGGCCTGATCCGGGCGCCGGTGGCGATCGCGCCGGCAGCGAGCAGCGCATCGAGCTGCGCCCGCTGGGCCCCCGCGTCGAGGGCCGGGTTCGCGTCGAGCAGCGCCCTCAGGCCCGAGGCCGGCTCGGCGAGCACCGCCTCGTTTCCCGCAGCGAGGGCCGCGCGCACGGACTCGACCAGGTCCGGTGACTCGCCGAGCAGATCCGAGCTCGTGACCAACACCAGCTCCGGGTATCGTGGCGCGTCGTAGTCATCGACCCGAAACTCCCTCGTCGAGAGCCCCAGGCGGCGCAGCGTCACTCCCTCCGCGTTCCAGAACGCGGTCGCCGCCGCGACGCTGCCCGCACTGAGGGCGGCGACCGAATCGAAGCCGAGCGTCACCCGCTCGACCGCGCCCGGATCGCCTCCGTCGGCGGCCACCGCCGAGTCGAGCACGGCCTCGTCGGAGGGCAGCCCGGTGACGCCCACCGTTCGTCCCTCGAGGTCGCGAGGGCGCCGGACCGCCGGATCGACCGCAATCACCGACGCCAGCGGCCTGGAGACGATCGGGGCCACCAGCTCGAGCGAGAGTCCGCGCTCGCGCGCGATCGCGAGATCGTTGAGGTCGAGGATCGCGAAGTCCGCTCTGCCGGCCTGCAGCAGTTTCGGCGCATCGGTCGAGGAGGACGGCTCGCGGACCTCGAGGTCGACCGCACGATCCGCGAAGAGCCCGCCCTCGAGCGCGACGTAGATCCCCGCGTGTACCGCGTTCGGCTGAAAGTCGAGCACCAGCGTCGCCTCTCGCGAGGCGCCCGGTTCAGCACCGTCGTCACCGCAGCCCACCAGGCCGGCGATCGAGACGACGGCCGCCAGCAGCGCAGCGACCCTTTCCATTCAGGGCGGCAGGATAAGCCTTGCGCCAACACGGGAAGTCGACTCGTGAAGCGCGGGGGCGGAGCGGGCCGCTAGACTGCCGCGCCGTTGACCCAAGGTTGATCTTAGGAGGGTTTCAGTGCAGGATCGAGGTCTAGCGGCCTACATTGCCGAGCTTGTCGGCACGTTCTTCTTGGTGTTCGTCGTCTGCACCGTGGTGACGCTGTTCATCGCCACCACGCCTGACGCTGCACAGGGCTCCGACTTCGCCGTGGTCGGCCTCGTACATGCATTCGTCCTCTTCGGGCTGATCATGACCTTCGGGGCGGTCTCGGGCGGGCACTTCAACCCGGCCGTGACGATCGCGGCCGCGGCGATGCGGCGGATCGATCCACTCGACGCCGTCGTCTACATCCTCGCCCAGCTCTCGGGCGGCGTGCTCGGCGCGCTGCTGGTCAAGGGCCTGCTGCTCGACGAGGGACGGGTCGCCAACTACGGCGCGGTCACCGTCAGCCCGCTGCTCGGAGGCAACTTCCAGGGCGCCATCGTCGAGGCGATCGGAGCGTTCCTGCTGGTCCTCGCGGTCTGCGCGATTGCGTTCAACCCGCGTGCCCGCCAGGAGTGGGCGCCGCTGGCGATCGGCACCACCCTCGGCTTCGCGGTGATGGTCTTCGGACCGCTCACCGGCGGATCGTTCAACCCGGCCCGCTGGTTCGGCCCGGCCCTGATCGGCGACGAGTTCGGCGGCGTCTGGCCCTATCTGCTCGGCCCGCTCGTCGGTGCCCTGCTGGCGGCGGCGCTGTACCGGTTCGTGATCGCGGGCCCGCAGTACGCCCTCGGGGCAGAGCCCCCGACGAGCGACGCCAGGGCCGTCGGGCAGGTCGTCAAAGACGCCGAGACCCGGGCGCAGTCCGACTAGCTGCCCTGCATCCAGACCTGGTGCGAGCGGCCGCCCCCCTCGGGGCGGCCGCTCGCATTCGGTAGCTTGGGCGTCGGATGCGCCGCGTCACCTTTTCGCGCAACTACACGCTCTCGCTGTCGCGGACGTGCCAGTGCTACTGCAAGTACTGCGCTTTCGCCACCCACCAGGCGCACCTCTACGCTCCCGGCGAGGTCGAGGAGCGCCTCGCCGACGCGGTCCGGCGAAACGCCAAGGAGCTGCTCGTGCTCACCGGGGAGCGGCCGGAGGTCAACGCGGAGGTGGCCGCGCGGCTTCGCTCCTACGGCCACGAGGACTTCGTCTCCTACGTCGTCTGGGCCTGCGAGCGCGCCCTGGAGCGGGGCATCTTGCCGCACACCAACCTCGGGGTGCTGTCTCGGGACGATCTCGCCCGCCTGCGCGAGGTGACCGCCTCCCAGGGGCTGATGCTGGAGTCGATCTCGGAGCGTTTGATGGAGACGGTCCACGCCGGCTCGCCGACCAAGCGCCCCGCCCGGCGGCTGCAGACGATCGACGCCGCGGGTGAGCTGCGCATTCCCTTCACCACGGGCATCCTGGTGGGGATCGGCGAGACCGAGGACGAGCGCGTCGCCTCGCTCGAGGCGATCGCCGCCTCACACGGCCGCCACGGCCACATCCAGGAGGTCATCCTGCAGAACTACGTTCCACACCCGGCCTATTACGGCCGCGAGGTCGCGGACATCGCTGACGACGCCGCAAGGCAACGCTGGTCGGGCGACGGGTCTCCGCTTGGGGCCGAGCCGCCTCTCCCGGAGTGGGCGTCCGAGATCGGACTCGAAGACATGAAGCGCCTCGTCGGCGAGGCCAGGCGGCTGATGCCCGGCGTCGGCATCCAGATCCCGCCGAACCTCGCCGACTGGTGGGACGAGCTGGTCGCGGAGGGGGCCACCGACCTGGGCGGGCTCTCGGCCAACGGTGATCACATCTCGCCCGAGCACGCCTTTCCCAGCCCCCACCAGGTGAGAAAGCGCCTCGCCAGGCAGGGGTTCGCGCTGGCCGAGCGCCTCTGCGCCTACCCCCAGTACCTCGGGCCCGAGTGGATCGACCAGAGCGTGCTCGACGCGGTCAAGCTGAAGTACTGGAGCTTCATCCCGCGCAAGGGGTCCGGGCGTCGCTCAGACCGGGTGGTCGACCCTGATCTCGCCCCGAGGGCGATCGAGCGCGGGCGCGAGGGCGCGGCGCTGAGCGAGGACGAGCTCGAGGCCCTGTTCGCGGAGACCCGCCCCGAGGTGATCGAGCAGATGCGCTGCGCCGCCGACGAGCTGCGCGCCGAGCTCGCGGGGGAGATCGCCACCTTCGTCGTCAACCGCAACGTCAACTTCACCAACGTCTGCATCGTCGGCTGCGCCTTCTGCGGCTTCGGCCAGGGAAAGCGCTCGCCCGAGGCCTACCTGGTCAGCGAGGAGGACTTCGCCGAGCGCATCCGCGAGGCGGTCTCATTCGGCGCCACCGAGATCTGCATGCAGGGCGGGATCCACCCCGACTACACGCTCGAGCACTATGGCCGTTGGCTGCAGCTCGCCAAGGAGGTGGCGCCCGACATCCACCTTCACGCTTACTCGCCGATGGAGGTGCAGTACATGTGCGAGCGCTCCGGGCGCTCGCCCTCAGACGTCTTCTCCTACCTGCGCGAGTGCGGCCTGGGCTCGACCCCCGGGACCGCCGCGGAGGTCCTCCACGACGGGGTGCGGGCACGAATCTCCCCGAACAAGCTGCCGGCCGCACGCTGGGTGGAGATCATCGAGGCCTGCCACCGCGCCGGGCTGCGATCGACCTCGACGGTGATGTTCGGCCACATCGAGGAGCCGCGCGAGCTGGCGCGGCACATGCGCGTCGTCCGCGAGCTGCAGGAGCGCACCGGCGGGATCACCGAGTTCGTCCCACTCAGCTTCATCCCCTTCCAAACGCTGCTGGGGCGCACCCACGGGATCGAGGAGATCTCGGCAGAGGAGAACCTCAAACACACCGCGGCCTTTCGGCTGGGCCTGGGCAAGACGATCACCAACCTCCAGGCGAGCTGGGTGAAGATGGGCCTGGACGCAGCGACCGAGAGCCTGCGCTGGGGCGTCAACGACCTCGGCGGCACGCTGATGGAGGAAAACATCTCGCGCATGGCCGGCTCGCAGCACGGGGTCCGTCTTGACCCCGAGCAGCTGATCGGCGCCGCCCGGCGCGCGGGCCGGACGCCGGCGCAGCGAACCACGCTGTACGAGATCGTCGAGACGTACTGAGGCTCCGTGCGCGCGATGGTCCTCCATCGGCCGGGTTCGCCGCTGGCGGAGAGGGCCCTCCGCGACCCCGAGCCCGCGGCGGGCGAGGTGCTGGTTCGGGTGCGCGCCTGCGGGGTCTGCCGCACCGACCTGCACATCGTCGACGGCGAGCTGGCCGACCCCAAGCTCCCGCTCGTCCTCGGCCACCAGGTCGTCGGCGAGGTGGTCGCCTCGGGCCCGGGGGAGGCCAGGTTCGAGCCGGGCGAGCGAGTGGGCATACCCTGGCTGGGGTGGACCTGCGGCGAGTGCCGCTACTGCGCCTCGGGACGCGAGAACCTCTGTCCGCGGGCGCGGTTCACCGGCTATGACCTCGACGGTGGATACGCGGAGTTGGCGGTCGCCGACCAGCGCTACTGCCTGCGGCTGCCGGGATCGCCGCCGACCTCGGCGTTGGCGCCGCTGCTGTGCGCGGGGCTGATCGGCTTCCGCGCCCTGCGGATGTGCGGCGACGCCGAGTCGGTCGGGCTCTATGGCTTCGGCGCCTCGGCCCACATCGTCTGCCAGGTCGCCGTCCACGAGGGTCGGCGGGTGTTCGCGCTGACCCGGCCGGGCGACTCCGACGGGCAGGGCTTCGCGCGGCGGCTCGGGGCGGAGTGGGCGGGCGACTCCGAGCAGGGGCCGCCGGAGCCGCTCGACGCGGCGATCGTGTTCGCGCCCGTGGGCGCGCTGGTGCCGCAGGCGTTGCGGGCACTCGGTCCCGGTGGAGTGGTCGTCTGTGCCGGCATCCACATGAGCGACATCCCAGGGTTTCCATACGCGGACCTCTGGGAGGAGCGCTCGATTCGCTCGGTGGCCAACCTCACCCGGGGCGACGGCGAGGAGTTCCTCGCGCTGGCGCCGCGGATCCCGGTCGAGACGAGGGTTCACACCTATCCGCTGGCCCGCGCCGGCGACGCCCTCTCCGATCTGGGCGCGGGTAGCCTGCACGGATCCGCCGTCCTGGAGATCTAGCGAGAGGGAACCAATGGCCGACGTTACGGTGAAGCGCGTGGAGGACTTCGAGACCTACTACCTCGGGTCGATGAAGAAGGTGCGCTCCGGCCTCGGGGTGAGCTCGTTCGGGATGCAGGTGATGGACCTGGCGGCCAACGAGAGCCGCTACCCCGATCACGATCACGCCGACAGCGGTCAGGAGGAGGTCTACATCGTCCTCGACGGCGCCGCGACCCTGCAGGTGGCTGGCGACGAGCACCGTTTGGAGCCCGGCGTGTTCGCCCGCGTCGGCCCTGGCGAGAAGCGCAAGATCGTCACCGGTGACGAGCCGGCGCGGATCCTGGCGCTGGGCGGCACGCCCGGGAAGGCGTTCGAGGCTCAGCCGATGACCGACGAGGGTGAGCCCGACCCGCTGGCGGGCTGATCAGGGCCCCACGACCTGCTCGTTGCTGCGGGCTCCCTTGCAGATGTGGGCGTGACGTCTGCCTGGCCTCAGGTCGCGCTTTCTGAGCTGCGAGTAGTAGAGCCCTTCGGGGAGGTCGCCGGTCGGAGCGGTCACGGTGTAGGGCCCGTTGCCAGAGGGCGACTCCAGGGATATGTCTGACCCGAACTCCGGATCGGGGCCCGGGGCCTTCCGGTACACCCGCACCCGTCGGCCGGCGACACAGCGGGGGTTCGGCGAGGAGACCACGCCCCACACGTAGTTGCTGACGCTGCCGCTGGTATAGACATTGAGTTGGAGGGCCGAGGAGGAGTGGGTCGTGTGGGCGGCGACGCCCACGGCGAGCAGGCAGCCGGCGAGGGCCGCCAATGCGCCGACCGCGATCACGCGCCATGACAACGTCCCCATTCCTCCTCCGATCGTTCGCTCGGCCTGTCGCGGCTTGACTCTAGCCCGGCCAAGAGGCAGGCGTCAAGTGCCGGCGGCCGCCGCAACGTCCTCGGGGATCTCAGCGAAACAGGTCGTCCGCGGCCGCCCGCCGCAGCTCGGCGGCGCCGGGCCCGTCCTCGGCGGTGACGCGCCGTCCGAGGCCGCGGATCACGGCCACCGGCGTCCCGGAGTCCTTCGCCCGGACCAGGTTGGCCGCGGCCGCGACCTCGTCGGCGACCGCGACCAGCGCCGCCTCGAGCGCGCGGCCCTGAGCGTCGCGCCTGCCGCGCCAGTCGTCGAGCGCCCTCAGCCCGGCGCAGCCGATCGCCACGTCCGCCTGCCCCAACCGCCAGGCCCGGCCGAAGCTGTCGGCGATGACCACGCCCGGCGCGGCCCCGGCGGCGACACGGATCTCGCCGCGGATCCGCCGGGCGGAGGCGTCGCAGTCACGTGGCAGCAGGGCGACGACGTCGTCGCCGGGCACATTCGAGGTGTCGATGCCGGCGTTGGCGCAGATCCATCCCTCACGGGTCTCGACGATCAGCACGCCGGGCTCGGCCCGAAGCACTGAGCGGCTCTCGTCGAGGATGAGCTGCACCAGCCGCGGGTCCTTGCCGGTCTCGGCGGCGAGCGAGACGGCCGTCTCTGAGGATTCGACGTCGCCGAGCGCGCGGGTGCGCCCCTCGGCCTTGGAGACCACCTTCTGTGAGATCGCGACGACGTCACCCGCGCCCAGGTCGAGCCCGGACGCCGATGCCGCCGCGGCTATCAGCGCGCCCAGGTCGGCGCCGGCCTCGATCTCGGGCAGGCCCTCGATGGCGA
>JBDTSW010000043.1:0-17234 GCA_039930945.1 bacterium | reverse complement strand
CTGCGGGGAGCCGCCGGCGAGCTCGCGCTCGAGGTCGAGCTGCAGCCCGCGGCCGAGTTCGGGCAGGTGCAGCTGCTCGGTCCCAGCCTGACCCAGGTGGCGATGGCCAACGACGCGGAGGTGCAGATCGTCTTCTCCACCGGCCAGGCGATCAAGCGCACGCCGGACTCGCCCGACCTCGGGCCTCCCTCCCCCGGGGTCGAGCACCACCAAGGCTACGACGTGGCGACGCTGCCAATCGTCAACGACGACGGCGTTCCTCCCGCCTTCGTCCAGTACGCCCGCGACCACAACGACCTCGACTCCACCGTCGGGCGGCTGTGGCTACTGCTCGTCGGAGGGGTCGCCGGCGGCACGATCCTGGCCGCGCTGGCCGGCCTCGCGGTCGCCGGCCGCGCGATGCGCCCGATCGCGGCGCTGACGACCACCGCTCGGGAGATCGCCTCCACTCGCGACCCCTCGCAGCGGATCCCCGAGCCCGAGCGCGACGACGAGATCGGCGAGCTGGCTCGCACGCTCGAACAGATGCTCCGCCAGCTCGACGCCTCCCGCGCGGAGACCGAGCAGATGATCCAGGCCCAGCGCGAGTTCATCGCCGACGCCTCACACGAGCTGCGGACCCCGTTGACCAGCATTCTCGCCAACCTCGAGCTCCTGCACTCACAGCTCTCCGAGGCCGAGCGCGACGGCGAGCAGGGCGAGATCGTCGCCTCGGCGCTGAGCTCATCCCGGCGGATGCGCCGCCTGGTCGCCGACCTCTTGCTGTTGGCCCGGGCCGACGCCGGGCGCACCGGCACGCGTCGTCAGTGCGACCTGGGCGAGGTCGCCGAGGCGGCGTTCGCCGAGGTGCGGCCTGTCGCCGACGGCCACCTGCTCGAGCTTCACTTCGACGACGATCTTGCCGTGGACGGCAACCCGGACGAGCTCCACCGCCTCGCCGTGAACCTGCTCGACAACGGCCTGCGCCATACGCCTCCGGGCTCGACGATCGAGCTCACCGTGGCCCGGCGCAACGGCGACGTCGTGCTCGAGGTGACCGACGACGGCCCCGGTGTCCCCGCCGATCGGGCCGACCACGTGTTTAAGCGCTTCGCCCGCCTCGGCGGCCCTGCGGATCTTGTCGCGGACTGCGGAACCGGCCTCGGGCTGGCGATCGTCCAGGCCGTGGCCCGCTCTCACGGCGGCGAGGTCGAGATCGGCAGCTCGGCCTCGGGCGGGGCGCGCTTCACCGTCTCCCTGCCGTCCGCCGAGGCCTGATCGCGTGTTCGCCAGCCCTTAGGCGGGGTTTAGGACCAGTTCATAGGTTGCCGGTTGGGACGAGACACCACGCCCGTCGGCGACCCCCCGGTCACCGATGGGCCAGAGGCCAAATCAAGGCCACAGGGGTCCGCCGGATTTCCCCCTCCCTTGGACTCCGGCGGGCCCCGACTCTTCTCCGGGGCCCCAGCGTCAGGGCTAAGCGCAGACGTAGCCGGGGTTGAGCAGCTCGCGGGCGACCAGCTCGGCGCGGATCTCGGTGCAGTGGTCGCCGGCGTCGTACAAGTCCTCGTCGGCGAAGATCAAGGCCTCGCTCGCCTGCTGGAAATCGGGCCCCGGCGTCAGCAGCTCATGTGAGGTCAACACCACCCGGTCCATGATCGAGAGGTCGAAGCCATCGACGTCGAGCTCCATCCGCAGGTCGGAGAGCGCGCTCGCCCAGACCTCGCCGATGCAGTGGATCTCGGTGTCGCCGCACTCGGCTTCCTGCTCGGTCAGGGTGTTGTCGTTGTCGGTCCGCCGCAGGCAGATGCCGGGCGGGGGCGTTGAGGCGTCGTCGTAGGAGGTCGCGTCCCACTCCATCACGCAGTGGCTCCACTTGTTGTCGAAGCCGACGGCCTCGGTCGAGTAGGCCTGCGAGAGGTAGTCGCCGAAGCCCTCGCCCTGGGCGCCGGCGTCGTCGAAGGACGTCCCGCCGGAGAAGGCCGGGTGGTTTTGGGCGAACTGGACGGCGTGCCCGTACTCGTGCACGATCACCTCGGCGTCCTCGCCGTCGTCGACCCCGCCGGTCCCGGTCTCGATCCTGTCCCGGCCCGGCGCGTAGAAGGAGTTGTCGTCGGAGAAGGAGTTGACGACCACGTCCTGCGACTCGGCGTTGATCGGCTCGCCGAGGTCGAGCGTCTGCATGTATTGCTGGGCCTCGTCGATGTGGAAGTAGGCCATCAGCGCCTCGAAGCGGTTGTTGTGCCGCTTCACCTTGGACCAGTCGAGCGAGCCCTTGCAGACCTTCTTCGCCTTGCTCGAGCGCTTGACGTTGACCCAGTCCCCCTTGAGGCAGGTCTGGCCGTTCTTGAGGTTGTCCAGCGTCACCGGCTCGCGCAGGTGGGTGAGCTTGTTCGAGTTCTCGTCCTTGTGGTCCTTGAGCCCGCCGTAGCCGTCGTTGGCGACGACCGGGTTGGGAACGAACAGCCGGGCCTGGGCGGTGGCCTGCCGGATCTGGTTGACCGTCGAGATCACCTCGCCCGAGGTCGCGTCGACGCGGATCAGGTAGTCGGCGGGGCGGCGGGTGAACACGCTCACCTCCCAGGCGAGCGTGCCGCCGTCGCCTCCGACGACCACCTGGCGGGCGCTGGGCCGGCCCTCGACCTGCTCGCCGGCGACGCCGGCCAGCGCCGCGGCGATCGCGGAGCCGCGAGAGACGGAGGTCGGTCCCGGGGCGTCGAGCCCGCCGCGGGAGTTGTCGAAGAGGAGCTGGGGCGCCCCGGCGGGAGTGTCGATCACGACCGAGCCGCCCGCCACCACCCGAACCCCTCCGACCTCCTGTCGGAAGCGGTGGACCACGGTGCCGCCGGGCAGGGTCTTGGTCGCCGTGGGGCGCAGTTGCCTGGCGGGCGCGTCGGCGCCCCTGAGCGCGGCGTCCACCGCAGGAGCCCGCGCTGAGGCGCTCGGGGCCACGGCGAGTCCGGCCCCAACGGCTGCGATCGCCGCCACGATTCCTGCTCGACGCACTGTCTTGTTCCCTTCAGCTCCTGCTGGGAAGTCCCCTGCCTATGGGGTCAAATGTACCAGCGGCCCGGGCGCTGCTGGACGGTTGTCCGTCAGACCTCGACCACGACCGGGAGAACCATCGGCCGGCGGCGCAGGCGCTTGTAGATGAACGCGGCGATGTCGTCGTGGAGGTCCTCCTGCAGCAGCGTCGGCTCGCGCACGCCGTCCTTGGCGGCGGCGGCGAGTGAGTCCTCGACCACGTCGCGCAACTCCTCGATCAGCTCCTCGGCCTCCTTCTGTTCGAGGAAGGGCACCCCGCGGAAGATGATCTCCGGCGGCGCGACCTGCTCGCCGTCGTCGGCGGAGATCGTCGCGACGACGATGAAGATGCCATCGGCCGAGAGCGTGCGCCGGTCGCGTAGGGCGACATCGTCGGGGTCGCCGATGTCGACGCCGTCGACGAAGATCACGCCGGCGTGGACGTCCTTGCCGAAGCGCGCTCCCTTGTCGTCGATCTCGAGCGTGAGCCCGTTGCGGCCGCGGAAGATGTCGTCGGGATCGACCCCGACCGACTCGGCCAGCTCGCCGTGGAGCCGCAGGCGCTTGTAGTCGCCGTGGAAGGGGAACACGTATTTTGGCCGCGTCAGATTGAGCATCAGCTTCAGCTCCTCCTGCCAGCCGTGGCCGGAGGCGTGGATCGGCTCGTCGGCTGCGGTCACGACCTGCGCCCCGATCTGGAAGATGCGGTCGATCGTCTCGTTCACCGAGCGCTCGTTGCCGGGGACCGGGGTGGCGGAGAAGATCACCGTGTCGCCCGAGTGCAGCTCGACGTCGCGATGGTCGTTGAAGGCCATCCGCCGCAACGCCGAGAGCGGCTCGCCCTGGCTGCCGGTGGAGATCGCGACGATCTTGTGGTCGGGGAAGTCGCTGATCTCCTTCGGCGGGATCAGCAGCCCGTGGGGGGCCGAGGCGATCCCGAGGTTGGAGGCAATGTTGAAGTTCTTGCGCATCGAGCGCCCGACCAGCGCCACCCTGCGGTCGAGCTTGACCGCGGCGTCGATCACCTGCTGGACGCGGTGGACGTTGGAGGCAAACGAGGTGACGATGATCCGCCCCTCGCAGCGGGAGAACGCCTCCAGCAGCGCCGGCCCCACCGAGGACTCGGAGGGGGCGATGCCGGGGCGGTCGGCGTTGGTCGAGTCCCCGCACAGGCAGAGCACGCCGTCGCGGCCGAGCTCGGCCAGGCGCGAGACGTCGGCCGGGTCGCCGTCGACCGGGGTCTGGTCGAACTTGTAGTCGCCGGTGAACAGCACCGTGCCCAGGTCCGAGCGCACGGCGACGGCGCAGGCGTCGGGGATCGAGTGCGACATGTGCACCAGCTCGAGCTCGAACGGCCCGGCCTTCACCCGCTCCCCCGGGTCGAGCACCTCGAGCGGCGCCTCTCGGAGCTTGCGCTCCTCCAGCTTCGAGCGCACCAGGCCGATCGTCAGCGGGCCGCCGTAGATCGCGCCCGGCATCCCCACCTCGCGGAGGAAGTACGGCAGCGCCCCGACGTGGTCCTCGTGCCCGTGGGTGAGCACGATCGCCTCGATGTCGTCGGCGCGGCCTCGCAGCGAAGAGAAGTCGGGGAGCACCAGGTCGATGCCGAGCATCTCCGCGGTGGGAAACATCAGCCCGCAGTCGATGATCACGATCCGGCCGTCGCGCTCGACCACGGCCATGTTCTTGCCGATCTCGCCGAGGCCGCCCAGGGGGCGGATGCCGAGCCTGCCGCTCACGTTGCGCGCGCCCGGGCCATCAGCCGGCTCCGCCCGCAACCGGCAGCCCGTGGCGCTCGAGCGCCGCGCGCACGACCGAGCGCTCCTGGGCCGATGCCGGCACCATCGGCAGCCGCAGGCCGCCCTCGATCACGCCGAGCATCTCCAGCCCGGCCTTGACGGGGATCGGGTTCGCGGTCACCGTCAGCGCCTCATAGACCGGCATCAGCTCGGCCTCGAGCTCGTGCGCCCGCCCGCCCTCGCCGGCCTTGTGCGCCTCGTAGATCGCCCGCATCTCGGCGCCGACCAGGTGGGAGGCGACGAGGATGCCTCCCGTCCCCCCGAGCTCCAGGGCCCGGAGAAGGGTCTCGTCGTTGCCGGCGAGGAGGTCGATCCCCTCGATCGGCCCAAGCTCGTCGTTGTTGGCCTGCTTGACGGCGACGATGTTGGCGATGTCGCCCGCGAGCTCGGCGATGAAGTCCACTGAGAGGTTGACGCCGCACCGCGAGGGAATGTTGTAGAGGACAACCGGGGTCTCGCCGGCCGCCCCGGCGACGGCCTCGAAGTGCGCCCGCAGCCCCGCCCGGTTGGGCTTGTTGTAGTAGGGCGTGACGACGAGGACCGCGTCGGCGCCGACCCGACAGGCGCCCTTGGTCAGCTCGATCGCGTGCGCGGTGGCGTTTGAGCCGGTCCCGCAGATCACGGTGGCGCGGTCGCCGACCTCGTCCTTGACCGCCGTCAGCAGTTCCAGCTTCTCGGCGTCGGACAGGGTCGGCGACTCGCCGGTGGTGCCGGCGACCACCAGCCCGTGCGAGCCCTGGTCGACGAGGCGGCCGGCGAGCGCGCGCGCCGAGTCGAGGTTGACCGCACCCTCCCGGTCGAAGGGGGTCACCATCGCCGTGATCACGCCTGAGATCGTGTCCATCGCGGTGATTATCCCTGCGCGAAGGTCGGCGGTGTGCGGTCGGCCCAGGGCCGCGCCCGCTCGAGCTGGGCGGCGACACGAATCAGCAGGTCCTCTCGTCCCAGCGCGGCGGCGAGCTGGACGCCGATCGGCAGGCCGTCCTCGCTCCAGTGCAGCGGCAGCGAGATCGCGGGCTGGCCGCTGGCGTTGAAGAAGGCGGCGAAGCCGGCGCTGCGGGCGGCCCGGTAGATCGCGTCCATCGGTTCGGGGCCCGAGTCGTCGAAGGTCCCCAGCGGAACGGGGCGCTCGCCCATCGTCGGCATCAGCAGCAGGTCGAAGGCGGACCCCTGGGCGCCGGCGGCGATCCTCGCCATCAACTGATGCTTGGCGACGGCGTCAAGGTACTCGGCGGCCGTGTGCTTGCGGCCCGCCTCGATCAGGGCCCAGGTCAGCGGCTCGAAATCGTCCGGGCCAAGCTCGCGCCCGGCGGCCCGGCCCAGCGTCATCGCCATCGCCGCCTGCCCGGACTTCCATCGGGTGAGAAAGGTCTCGACGATGTCGAAGGGCTCGAAGACCGAGACGTCCCACTCCCCCAGCTCGTGGCCGAGGGACTCGAGCAGGCCGGCGACCCCCTGGGTGGCCTCGATGACCACCGGGTCGATCTCGACCTCCATCGGCGGCTGCAGCGCGATCCCGATTCGCAGCTTCCCGGGATCGGCCTCCAACTCCTTGACATAGGGGCGCTCGGGGGGAGGCGCCGCATAGGGGTCGCCCGGCGCCGGGCCGTGGACCGCGTCGAGGATCGCCGCCGTGTCGCGGACCGAGCGCGAGACCACCAGCTCGGTGGTGAGGCCAGACATGACATCGCCGATCACCGGGCCCTCGCTGGTCCGCTGGCGGGTCGGCTTCAGCCCCACCAGGCCACAGGCGCTGGCGGGAATGCGGATCGAGCCGCCGCCGTCGTTGGCGTGGGCGACGGGCACCATCCCCGAGGCGACCGCGGCGGCGGAGCCGCCGCTGGAGCCCCCGGTCGAGCGCTCCAGGTCCCAGGGGTTGTGGGTGGCGCCGTAGACGTCGGGCTCGGTCGTCGGCAGGATGCCCAGCTCGGGCACGTTGGTCTTGCCGAGGGTGATGAACCCGGCCTCGCGGAAGCGCTGTGCGAGGTAGGTGTCGACGGGCAGGCGGAAGTCCATCTCCTTCAGCAGGCGCATCCCCATGTGAAGCGGCATGCCGGCGAAGGTCGCGCCTATGTCCTTGAGCAGGAAGGGGACGCCGCGGAAGGGCCCGTCACAGATCTCGCCCTGCGCCGCCTCGCGTGCCTGCTCGAAGAGCGGGTGGATGACCGCGTTGATCTCGGGGTTGAGCGCCTCGATCCGCGCGATCGCCGCTTCGGTCAGCTCCAGCGGGCTCGCCTCGCCGGCTCGAACCATCTCGGCCTGTGCGGTCGCGTCAAGCGCCGCCGGCTTCCCGGTCACTCGGGTTGCCTAGAGGAGATTCTCGAGCCCCACGGTGACCGGCTGCTCCAGGCCGCCGACGCGGCGCGTGGCCAGCAGAACGCCCGGCATGAACGAGCTGCGGTCGGTGGTGTCGTGGCGGATCGACAGCGTCTGGCCCTCGCCGCCGAAGATCACCTCCTGGTGGGCGACCAGACCCGGCAGGCGGATCGAGTGAATCGGCTCGTGGACCCTGCCACCGGCCTCGCCGATCAGCTCGGCTGTGCGCTTGGCGGTGCCGGAGGGCGTGTCGACCTTGTCGGGGTGGTGAAGCTCGATGATCTCGCACTCGGGCATCTGCCCGGCCGCGCGGCGCGAGAACTCCATCAGCAGCACGGCTCCGATCGCGAAGTTGGGAGCGACGAGGAGATTTGCGCCGCCGGTCCGCTCGCGCTCGACCGCGGCGGCGAGCGCGTCGAGGTCGAAGCCGGTCGTACCGAGGACGACGTGGACGCCGGCGGCGACGCATTCCAGGGCGTTGCCCGGGGCCGCGTCGGGTGTGGTGAAGTCGACGACGACCTCGGCGTCGGCCAGCAGATCTGCAAGCTGGGTGTCGAGCCGCGGGTCCGCCCGGCCGGCCAGCTCCATGTCGTCGGCGCCCTCGACGGCGCTGCAGACAGTCCCCCCCATCCGCCCGGCGGCCCCGCTGACGACGACCTTGATCACGTCGTCACGGACCCGCTGACAGAGGCGGCGGCGCTGCGGAAGCGCTCCTCGCTCGGCCCGATGCACGCCGCCGAAAGCCCGGCGGGATCGTAGAACTCAGCTGCCAGGGCAGCGACGTCGGCGGCGGTGACGGCATCGACTCGCTCGAGCATCTCGTCGACCGACAGCAGCGGGATCTCGAACAGAAGGCTGCGGGCGAGGCGAGCCATGCGGGCCCCGGTCGATTCCATCCCCAGCACCAGCCGGCCCTTGAGGTGCTCCTTGGCGCGGGCCAGCTCGGAGCCGGTGACCCCCTGGTCACGCAGCAGCACCAGCTCGCGGCCGATGATCTCGCAGGCCTCGGCGACGTTCTCGGAGCGGGTGCCGACGTACATGGCGACCATCCCGCGATCGACGTACTGCTCGGCGTAGGAGCCGACCGCGTAGGCCAGGCCGCGCTTTTCGCGGATCTCGCAGAACAGGCGCGAGGAGCTGGAGCCACCGAAGATCGTGTCCAGCGTGCCCAGCGCGAAGCGGCGTTCGTCGGCGCGGCTGATCCCCTGGCCGCCGAAGCAGATGTGGTACTGCTCGGTCTCCTTGGCGTCGAAGCGAAGCCGCGGGGCGTCGTCGGTCACGGCGGCCGGGACGCCGTTGGCGCCGGAGGCCCGCGGCTTCAAGTAGCGGCCCGCGAGCTCGACGATCTCGGCGTGGTCGACGTGGCCCGCCGCCGAGACGACGAGGTTCTCGGCCGTGTAGCGGGCCGAGTGGTAGCCGGCGATCTGGTCGCGGGGCACATCCGAGATCACCACGGCCTCGCCGAGGACGCGCCTGCCGAGCGGATGTTCGCCGTAGACGGCCTCGGAGAGGACGTCGTGGACGCGGTCCTGCGGCTCGTCCTCGTACATCGCGATCTCCTCGAGCACGACCTCGCGCTCGGGATCGATCTCGTCCTCGGGCAGAGAGGGATCGAGCAGCATCTCCGACATCAGGTCGAAGGCATCCTCGGTGTGCTCGTCGAGGAAGCGTGCGTGCAGGTGGGTCGACTCCTTCGAGGTGGCGGCGTTGGCCGCCGCGCCCATGCCGTCGAAGAGCTCGGAGATCTCGATCGCCGAGTGGCGCTCGGTCCCCTTGAACAACAGGTGCTCGAGGAAGTGCGAGAGGCCCTCCTGGCCGGGTTGCTCGTCGCGCGAGCCCGTCCTCACCCACATGCCCAGCGCCACCGAGCGCACCGAGGGGACGGCCTCCGTGATCACACGCAGGCCGTCCATCTCGGTCAGAGCGACGTTCTCGGGAAAGGCGCTCAACGGGCGGGGCTAGCGGAGGCGCTCGCGGTCGCGGCCACCGCGGCCGCCACCGTCACGTCCGCCCCGGCCGCCCCGGTCGCCACCTTCGCGGCCTCCGCCGCGACGCGGGCCCGGATCACCGGTGCCGACCGACTGCAGGTCCTCGGCGGTCTTGTCCGCCACCGACGGGTCGTCCGAGAGGCGCAGGCCGATGCGGCCACGCTCGCGGTCGACCTCGACCACGGTCACCTCGAGCTCGTCGCCGGCGGTGAGAACGTCCTCGACCGCGCCGACACGCTCGCCCGGCTTCACGTTGGAGATGTGGAGCAGGCCGTCGGTGCCCTTGACCAGCTCGACGAACGCGCCGAACGTGGTCGTCTTCACCACCTTGCCGGTGAACTTGTCGCCGACCTTGGCCTCGCGGGTCATCGCCTCGATCCGCTCGATGCAGCCCTTGACGAGCTTGCCCGACGGGGCGTAGACGCGGACGGTGCCGTCGTCGTCGATGTCGATCTCGGCCTCGAACTCCTCCTGCATGCCACGGATCGTCTCGCCGCCCTTGCCGATCACGGCCCCGATCTTCTCGGGGTCGATCTGGATCGCCTCGATCGCCGGCGCGTACTCAGAGAGCTCGGAGCGCGGGGCGTCGATCGCCTCGGCCATCTTGCCGAGGATGAACAGCCGTCCCTGGCGGGCCTGCTCGAGCGCGTCGCGCAGGATCTCGAAGGTGACGCCGGAGATCTTGATGTCCATCTGCAGCGCGGTGATGCCGTCAGAGGTCCCGGCGACCTTGAAGTCCATGTCGCCGAGGTGGTCCTCGACGCCGGCGATGTCGGTGAGCACGACATGGTCGTCGCCCTCCTTGATCAGCCCCATGGCGACGCCGGCGACCGCTGCGGAAACCGGGGCGCCCGCTGCCTGGAGCGCCATCGAGGAAGCGCAGACCGAGCCCATCGACGACGAGCCGTTGGACTCGAGCGTGTCGGAGACCACCCGGATGACGTAGGGGAACTTCTCCTCGTCGGGGATGGTCGCCAGCAGGGCCCGCTCGGCGAGCGCGCCGTGGCCGATGTCGCGGCGCTTGGGGCCGCGCATGAAGCCGGCCTCTCCCACCGAGAAGGGCGGGAAGTTGTAGTGGTGCCAAAAGCGCTTGGTCTCCTGCAGGCCGAGGTTGTCGACCTTCATGTCCATGCGCGTGGTGCCGAGCGCGACGCTCGACAGGATCTGGGTCTCGCCGCGGGTGAACAGCGCCGAGCCATGCGCTCGCGGGGAGATGTCGATCTCACACTCGATCGGCCGGATCTCGTCCTGCGCGCGCCCGTCGGGACGCTTCTTGTCGACCGCGATCCGCTTGCGGATCACGTCCTTCTCGAACGCGGCGAAGGCCCGGCGAACCTCGGGGGCCTTCTCGGGGTCGGGCTCGGAGTCGGACTCGCCGGCCGCGAGCTTGGCCAGGGCCGCCTCCTCGACCGCCTTGATCGCGTCCTGGCGCGCCAGCTTCTCGGGCACCTGGGTGGCCTCGTCGAGCTTGTCGCCGAACTGGGACTTGATCTGCTTCAGCAGGCCTTCGTCGACCTCCGGGACCTCGACCTGGACCTTCTCCTTGCCGGCGATGCCGCGGAGCTGCTCGATCGAGGCGACGATCTTGCGGATCTCGCCGTGGGCGATGTCGAGCGCGTCGAGGATGTCTGCCTCGCTGACGCCCTCGGCGCCGCACTCGACCATCAGGATCGCGTCCTCGGAGCCCGAGACGATCAGGTCCATCTCGAGGTCTTCGAGGGCCTCCTCGTCGGGGTTGACGACGAAGTCGCCGTCGAGCTTGCCGACGCGGACGGCGCCGACGTGGGTGGAGACGGGAGCCGGCGAGATCGCCAGCGCCGCGGAAGCGCCGTTCATCGCCAGGATGTCGTAGGGCTGGACGTGGTCAACCGAGATCGGCTGGGCCACGATCTGCGTCTCGTTGTGGTAGCCCTTGGGGAAGAGTGGCCTGATCGGCCGGTCGATCATGCGCGCGGTCAGCGTCGCCTTCTCGCCCGCTCTCGCCTCGCGGCGGAAGAACGAGCCGGGGATCTTGCCGGCCGCGTAATGCTTCTCCTCCACGTCAACGGTTAGCGGCAGGAAGTCGACATCGCGGACGTTGCCTACTGTGGCGGTGCAGAGGACCATCGTGTCGCCGCTACGGACGACCACGGAGCCGCCGGCCTGTCGCGCCAGCTTGCCCGTCTCGAAGGAGATCTCCCGACCACCGACGTCTACCGAGACGTGCTTCGGGTCAAACATACTCATGTATTCGTGTTTCCTTTCGGCCACCCGGCTGGTGGCCTCTTTCTCTCAGAACTTTTCGTTCTCGTACGCCGGTGATGGTAGCGAAGGGCTTTGGAGAGCCGTCTCGGGAGCAGGCTAGACAAGCTCGGCCGGGTCAAGGCCGGCGGCGGTGCCATCAGTCGCGGGCCGGAGAGCCTGGCGCGATCACCGGGCCGAGGCTAGCGGCGCAGGCCGAGCTCGCCGACGAGCGTGCGGTAGCGCTCGACGTCGGACCGCTCGAGGTAGCGCAGCAGCCGACGGCGCTTGCCGACCAGCATCAGCAGGCCGCGGCGTGAGTGGTGGTCCTTGGTGTGCTCGCGAAGGTGCTCGGTGAGGTCGTTGATGCGCGCCGTGAGCAGCGCCACCTGGACCTCGGCCGAGCCGGTGTCGTCCTCGGAGCGGCCGTACTTTCCGACCAGCTCCCGCTTCTTCTCGCTGTTCACGGTCATAGCGCCAAATCGCCGCGACCGTCAGGGCCGCGGCGGAGCAGAGAAGCTAGCACAGAGCCCTCGAGCCGCCTCGACGTCACGACGCATCTGCGCGACCAGATCTTCGGCCCCGTCGAATCGCTTCTCGCCCCGCAGACGGGCGATGAACGCCACCCGCAGGGTCCGCCCGTAGAGGTCGCCGTCGAAGTCCAGCAGGTAGGCCTCGACCAGGAGCCCGCGCCCGGTCTCGAAGGTCGGCCGGATGCCGACGTTGACCGCGGCGGGATGGCCGTTGGCGAAGGCGGCGTAGACGCCGTGGCCGGGGGCGACGAACTCGTCCGAGGGAACGAGGTTGGCCGTCGGGAAGCCGAGATCGCGGCCGCGGCGATCGCCAGAGACGACCTTTCCCTCGAGCAGGAAGGGGGCTCCGAGGCAGGCGGTTGCGGTCTCGACGTCGCCGGCGGCCACCGCCGCCCGGATGCGGGTCGAGGAGACCGTCTCGCCGGCGACCTCGATCAGCGGCACCACCCGAGTCTCGAACTCGGAGCGCGACGACAGCATCTCCGGGTCGCCCTTCGCCTTGCGCCCGAAGCGGAAGTTCTCGCCCACCGAGACGCGCTCGGCACCGAGGCGGTCGACCAGGATCTGCGAGCAGAACTCCTCGGCCTCGATCGCCTGAAAGCCGTCGTCAAAGGGGATCACGACCAACTCCGAGACCCCCAGGCCCTCGATCACGTCGCGCTTGATCTCGAACGGCATGATCAGCTTCGGCGCCGCCTCGGGGTGGATCACGCTGAGCGGGTGCGGCTCGAAGGTGAGCACGGTGTCGGCCCCCTCGATCACGGCGCGATGTCCGATGTGGACGCCGTCGAAGGTCCCGATCGCAACCCTGCGCGGTCGGGCCTCGATGTCTTCAAGCTGGGCAACTCGGATGCTCATCGGCTGCGAACTCTGCCAGGGAAGGCCTCGTCCAGGCGGGCGAGCGCCTGCTCGAGCGCCAGCTGTGCCCCGGCCTCGTCCACCTTGAACGGCCCGATCGCGGTCCGGTGCAACTGCTCGCAGTAGGCGTCGCCGAGGCCGGCGATCAGGCTGCGGACGTAGGTGCCCGACGAGCACTCGATCGCAAAGCCGGCGCGCTCGCCCTCGCGCCAGAGCTGTTCGAAGCGGTGGACCTCGACGATCCTCGGCGGCATCTTCAGCTCCTCCCCGCGCCGGGCGCGCGTGTAGGCCCGCTCTCCCCCCAGCTTCACGGCGGAGTATGCGGGCGGGACCTGGCGGATCGTCCCCGTCGGCAGCTCCAGGGGGCCGTCCGGGACCACGCCCGTCTCGGTGATCTCGCCCTCCGGGTCGGCGGTGGTCGAGATCGCCCCGAAGCGGGCGCTGACCTCATAGGACTTCGGCAGGCTCATGAACGCCGCCTGCTCGCGGGTCGCCTGTCTTCCGACCAGGACGATCAGCAGTCCGGTGGCGAAGGGGTCGAGGGTGCCGGCGTGCCCTGTCTTTGAGTCGTGCTCCCGGCGCACCCGCGCGACCACGTCGTGCGAGGTGATCCCGGCCGGCTTGTCGACGAGCAGGACCCGGGCGGCGGAGCTAGCTGCGGTCGAGCTCGGCACGCAGCGAGGAGACGATCTCCTCATAGGTCAGGTCGGTCGAGAATCCTGCGGCGCGGCGATGCCCGCCGCCGCCGTGGGAGCGGGCGATGGCCGAGACGTCGATCTCTCCGTCGGAGGAGCGCAGGCTCACCTTGCGGGCCGAGCCGGAGCCCTGGCCGCGATCACGGACCAGGGCCGCCACGGCCGTTCCCTCGAGCGCGCGGACGTGATCGATGATGCCCTCCGTGAGCAGCTCGGAGGCGCCGGTCTGCGCGTAGTCGTCGGCGGAGATGTAGGTCAGTGCCAGCCGGCCGTCCTCGGAGCACTCGATCTTGCCCAGCGCGCGGGCGACCAGGCGAACCTTCTCGATCGGTACGTGCTCGTAGAGCCGCCGGGCGGTATCGCTGACGTCCACCCCGGCCTCGATCAGCTCGGCCGCCATCCGGTGGGTCGTCTCGTCGGTGTTGTCATACGAGAAGCGGCCGGTGTCGGTGACCAGGCCGACGTAGAGCGCCGAGGCGATCTCCGGAGTGAGCTCGGCTCCGAGCAGCTTCGCCAGCTCGAACACGATCTCGGCGGTGGATGAGGCGCCGGTGTCGACCAGGTCGAGCGAGCCGAAGCGGGTGTTGTCGTGGTGGTGGTCGATGTTGACCGTGCGCACCTCGGGGTCGCGCAGGAAGCCTTTGGGCGTGCGGTCGATGTTGCCGCAGTCGAGGAAGACGTGGACGCGGTCGACGACGTCGGCTGGAGGCTCGTGGAAGACCTCCTCCAACGGCAGGAAGCGGTACTCGACCGGCAGCGGGAACTCCTTCGCCGCGAGGTACATGACGGAATCCTTGCCGAGCTGGCTGAGGATCTCCTGCATCGCCAGCAGCGAGCCGAGCGCGTCGCCGTCCGGGTTCTCGTGCGTGGTCAACAGGAAGCGCTCGGCCGAGCGTAGCTCGTCGGCCACCGCGCCGATCGCCTCGGCGACGCTGAGATCACGCTCCAGCGGCGACGCCACGGGCCTGTTCACTCGTCCTCCAGAAGCTGCGTCAGGCGCACCGCGCGCTCCGGGCCGTCGTCGTAGTGGAAGCTGAGCGTGGGCGTGTACTTGATCCGCATCTCGCGGGCGATCTGCGATTGCAGCACGCCGTGCGAGGCGCGCAGAGCCGCCAGCGATCGCTCCCGCTCGTCCTCATCTCCGAGCACGCTGATGTAGACGCGGGCGGAGCGCAGGTCGGGGCTGGTGTCCACGGAGGTCACGGTGACGAAGCCGATCCTGGGGTCATCGAGCTCGGTCGCAATCGCGCCCCCGATCACCTCGCGGATGACCTCGTTGACGCGCCTCATGCGCTCGGTGGCCATACCGAGGCCAACATAACAGCCGTGGGGCGGCCCTAGAGAGCACGGAGGTCCTCCAGGGTGAGCAACTCGCAGGCGAACTCGCAACCGTCCGGACAGCGCGCCTCGACGAACCGCTGGAGTAGGTCCGCCCGGGTGCGCACCTCGTGATCGCCGACCAGCGCGCAGACGATCGTCGATCGCTGCCAGGCATCGTGGTGGTCCACCTCCGCGACCGAGGCGCCGAACCGCCTGCGCAGATGGGCCTTGAGCGAGTGCAGGACCTTGCGCTTTCCCTTCAGGTCGTGCAGCTCCCCGAAGTGGAGCTGGGCCTCGATCACGCAGAGATACGTCGTCAAGCGCTAGATGATTGATCGCACGGCCACGCGCGTGACGTCGTCGGACCACTCATCTCTAGTCGAGCGTCTGCTCGACTTGGCGGGTCTGGAAGGCCTCGATCACGTCCTCGACCTTGACGTCCTGGAAGCCTTCGAGCACGATCCCGCACTCCAGGCCCTCCTCCACCTCCTGGACGTTGTCCTTGAAGCGCCGCAGCGAGCCGATGCGACCGGTCCAGACGACGGTGCCGTCGCGCAGCAGCCGCGCCTCGGCGGTGCGCGTGATCTTGCCGTCGATCACCTGGCAGCCGGCGATGGTGCCGATCTTCGACGCCTTGAACAGCTCCTTCACCTCGGCCTGTCCGAGCGACTCCTCGACGTCCTCGGGCTCGAGCAGGCCCTCCATCGCTCCCCGCAACTCCTCGGTGACCTTGTAGATCACCGAGTAGGTACGGATCTCGACGCCCTCGGACTCCGCCGCGCGGCGAGCATCGACCAGCGGGCGGACGCCGAGCCCGATGATGATCGCGTCGGAGGCAGCGGCGAGCATCACGTCGGACTCGTTGATCCCGCCGGGGGCCGCGCGGATGATGTTGATCGCGACCTGGTTCTGCGGCACCTTGGCGATCTCGTCCTGCAGCGCCTCGACCGTGCCGGAGACGTCGGCCTTGAGCAGTAGGTTGAGCTCCTTGATCTGGCCCTCCTGGGCCTTGGCAAAGACGTCATCGAGGCTGACCCGGCGGGCCTGGCTTCGGGCCAGCGCCTCGGTCTTCAGCCGCTGCCCCCGTTCCTGTGCCTGCTGGCGTGCCGTGCGCTCGTTGTCGACGACCTCGAAGCGCTCACCGGCCTCGCAGACGCCGTCGAAGCCCAGGACCTCGACCGGATCCCCCGGCTCGGCCTTGTCCAGGCGGGTGCCGACGTGATCCTGCATCGCGCGGACCTTTCCCCAGACCGGGCCGGCGGCGACGGCGTCGCCGACGTTCAGCGTGCCGCGCTGGATGAGCACGGTCGAAACGGGGCCGCGGCCGGGATCGAGATGCGACTCGATCACGCTGCCGGAGGCAGGCGCGTCGGGGTTGGCCTTGAGCTCCTCGACCTCGGCCAGCAGGAGAATGCTCTCGAGCAGATCGTCGAGGCCCTCCTTGGTCTTGGCCGAGACGTTGGCGTAGATCGTGTCGCCCCCCCAGTCGTCGGGGTTGAGGCCCTGGTTGGCAAGCTCGCCCTTGACCTTGTCCGGGTTGGCGGCGGGCAGGTCGATCTTGTTGACCGCGACGATCATCGGCACGTCGGCGGCCTTGGCGTGGTCGATCGCCTCGACGGTCTGGGGCATGACGCCGTCGTCGGCGGCGACGACGATCACCGCGATGTCGGTGACGTCCGCGCCGCGGGCCCTCATCGCCGTGAAGGCGGCGTGGCCGGGCGTGTCGATGAAGCTGATCGTCTTCTGGTTCTGGTGAACCTGGTAGGCGCCGATGTGCTGAGTGATGCCGCCGGCCTCGCCCGCGACCACCTCGGTCTCGCGGATCGCGTCGAGCAGCGAGGTCTTGCCGTGGTCGACGTGACCCATGATCGTCACCACGGGCGGACGCTGGACGAGGTCGGACTCCGCGTCGTCGAAGGACGGCTCCTCCACCGGCTCCTCGGCCGCGGTGACGACCTCGACCTTCTGCCCCAGCTCCTTCGCCAGGACCTCGATCGTCTCGTCGGTGAGAGTCTGGGTGAGGGTCGCCATCTCGCCGAGCTGCATCAGCGTCTTGATCAGATCGGCGGCATTGACGCCGAGGGTCTCGGCGACCTCGCGGACCGTCGCGCCCGAGGCGACCCGGACTGCCGGCAGCTCGACCTGCTCGGTGGGCCCCTTGGGCGGCTCCTCCAGCAGCGGACGGCGCCGTCGACCACCTCGGCGGCGGGGCGGGCGCTGCGGCGGCGGGGCGGACATCCGCTCGCGCCTGGACGCCTGCGAATCGATCACGACCCTGCGCATGCGTTTGCCGCCCGCGGCGGCGCTCGCCGCGGGCTTTTTCGCAGCGGGCTCGGCCCCGGCAGGTTCGGTGGCCTTCTCGGTCTTCGGCTTAGCGGCGGCTGGCGTCTGCTCGGCCGGCGCCTTCCCCTTGGCGGCTCGGTTGGCCTTGCCCTTCGCCTTCGGCGACGCCTTTGGCTTCACGGGGGCCTGGGCCTTTGCGGGCGCCTTTGACTTCGCCTT
>JBDTSW010000042.1:0-17423 GCA_039930945.1 bacterium | reverse complement strand
ACTCGACGATCGCCTTGTCCCAGTTGTCGCCGCCGAGGTGGTTGTCGCCGGCGGTGGACTTGACCTCGAAGACCCCGTCGCCGATCTCCAGCACGGAGACGTCGAAGGTGCCGCCGCCGAGGTCGAAGACGAGGATCGTCTGCTCGGCCGCCTCCTTGTCGAGTCCGTACGCGAGCGCCGCCGCGGTCGGCTCGTTGATGATCCGCTTGACCTCGAGCCCGGCGATCTTGCCGGCGTCCTTGGTCGCCTGGCGCTGGTCGTCGTTGAAGTAGGCGGGGACCGTGATCACGGCCGAGTCGACCGTCTCGCCGAGCTTGGCCTCGGCGTCCGCGCGGAGCTTCGACAGGGTCATCGCCGAGATCTCAGGCGGGGAGTAGAGCTTGTCGCGCACCTCGACGCGAACGTCGCCGTTGGGCCCGGCCACGACCGTGTAGGGCACGATCGTCTCCTCCTCTTTGACCTCGGCCTCCTTGCGGCCCATGAAGCGCTTGATCGAGAAGATCGTGTTCTCGGGGTTCATCACCGCCTGTCGCTTGGCGGCGGTGCCGACCAGGCGCTCGCCCGAATCGGTGAAGGCGACGACTGACGGGGTGGTGCGGTTGCCCTCGGCGTTCTCCAACACGGTCGGCTCGCCGCCTTCGAGGACGGCGACGCAGGAGTTGGTGGTACCGAGGTCGATGCCGATGGTCTTTGCCACGTGAAAGCTCCTATCTCAGGCGCGGGCGTGCCTGGGGGGCCGCCTCACGCTCATTCTTGGTCACAAAAGAAACCTGAGTCTGAAGGTAGCAGATATAGCCCCGGCCCGCCAAAGTGGCCGGCAGCCGACGTCGGCGGAGCTTCGGGGGGAGAGGGAGCCCGGAAGCGGCGCCGTACGGCTCTATTGCCCGGATCCGGCGGCGCTCGCCGAGTTGCCGGAGCAGGGCTCCGCGGCGGGGGTCGAGCGCTCGTCGGCGGACACCAGCGGGCCCTGGTCCTCGGCGAGTTGCCCGGCGTAGGCGGCGACGAAGCCCGACACCTGCTGCGCGTCGGAGCCTTGCAGGATGCCGGCGGGCATCCTCCCCTCGAGGCCGCAGCTGACGGCGTTGAGCACGCGCCCGTAGACGCCGTCGTAGGCCTGCTGGTTGGCCTTCGCAACCTCCTCGGGCGAGCCGGCCGCCGGCGCCACCTGGGTCGGCAGGATCTGGTCGAGGTTGGGGCCGACGACCCCGTCGGTCCCGGCGGCGGCGAGCGTGTGGCAGGCGCCGCAGTTGGCGGCGAAGATCTCCATCGCGGCCCGGTCGGCCGACTCCACGGGCACGGCGACTGCCTCGTCTGAGCCCTCCTTGGCGAAGGCCATGTAGCCGATCACCGCGACGATGGCGACGAAGGCTCCGAAGATCAGGAAGGGATGCTTGCTCATTCGCTGTCACGGCGCGCCGCGGGCGGTCATCGGCGCGGGCGCGGAGATACTAATGGCAGGCACCGACCCGTCGGCCCCCTGGGCGCGCAAACGAAAAGCGCCTCCCGCGGCGTCCTTGCCGCGAGAGGCGCTCCGTCAGTTCCAGTCAGTCGGTGCTACGGCAGCGGGAACTGCAGGGTGCTGACGACGCCGCCGTGGTCCGAGGCCCAGAGCTCGTGGGGGGTGGCCAGGGCGTTGGAATCGACGAGCCTGCTGTTGCCCGTGACCGACGACTTCACCAGCGTGATCGCGCCGTCGCTGACCATGATGTGGTCGACGTTGTGATCCCACTCGCCGTTCGTGTAGGCGTCGGGGTCGTCGATGTCCGGGTCGAAGAAGCAACACGAGAACTCGTCGTCGACGAGGTTGGGGCCGTCGACGCTGCGCTCCTCGAGCCCCGCGCCGGTCAGAGCCGCGTACGGCAG
The DNA here is from genome assembly GCA_039930945.1 of bacterium. Lineage (GTDB taxonomy): Bacteria > Actinomycetota > Thermoleophilia > Solirubrobacterales > 70-9 > JBDTSW01. The sequence continues at coordinate 15,560 of JBDTSW010000042.1, read as the reverse complement.
CTCGTCGTCAGCGTGCTCGGGGCTGGCGCCCAGCGTCTCCTCGATCTCGTCGTCGGTGTTGAGGTCGCCGAGCAGGACGACCGGCATGCCGGCCGCGTCGGCGTCGGCGGGACCGCCGGGGGCGACCAGCTCGTCGGCCTGATCCAGGCGAACCCCGGAGTCGAATGCCTCGAGGTGGGTGTTGACGACGCGGAACTCGGTCCCGCGCACGTTGGCCTCGCCGGCGATCCAGCCGCGGTCGACGTCCACCGCCCCGCCGAGGACGGTGAGGAAGTTGTCGAAGTTCTTGCTCTGCTCGAACTTCACCGACGCCCCCACTCCCTTGCGCACGAGCATCAGGTCGCGCATCACCAGCCGGCGATCGCCGCTGAAGGTCGGGAGCTCGCCGTCAAGCTCGCGCTGGGCCCGCACCACCGTGTACTTGGCCTTCTTCTTCTTCAGCTGCTTCTCGAGATCGGCCCGGAAGTCGTACTCGACGTGGGTCGCGGGGGTGGCGTCACCGTCGGTCGTCGGCGGATCCACGTCCGCGAACCAGGCCGCGGCCTCCTGCACGCCGACGATGTCCGGCTTCTTCTTCTTGATCTCCTTGGCGAGCAGCTTCGCTCGCTGGGGGAAGTCCGTGTAGATCACCTGGTTGTAGGCCGCGGTTGCGGCGGCGAGGACGCCGGGCAGGTCCACAGCGTCGAGTATCGGGCCAAGGTCTGCTCCGAGATAGACGTTGCGGGTCATCACCGTGACCTCGCCCTCCTCGGGCTGGGCGGCCATTGCCGAGGGCGCCAGCAGGAGTGCGGCCAGCCCGGCGACGAGGCCGACGACGACGGCGGCGCGGGGGCGGGCGGAAGTGTTTCGATGGCTCAACGGAGTTCCTTTCGGGGGTGGGTGTGGCTTCGGCTATTCCCTGTAACAGCCGAGATGGCCATTGTGCGCGCTCGGGCCTGAGCAAACAACGCGGCAAGCCCGGCCGGCATCCTACGGGAAGCTGCGGACTCGCCGAGGCTGCCCGGCGACCTCAGCGGGTGTCTCTGCCGTGCGGGCAGATGCGCAGCAAGGCGCATTCGCCGCAGCGCGGCCGCGGCCGGCAGACCCGCCGCCCGTGCCGGATCAGGTTGATGTGGAACTCGTAGGCGTCCTCGGGATCGACCATCCGCAGGATCTCGTCGTGGGCCTGCTCGAGGGAGGCCCGGGGCCGAAACAGCCCCAGCCGCGTGCCCACCCGGTAGACGTGGGTGTCGACCGGGATCTCGGGCCGGTCGAAGCTGAAGATCATCACGCAGGCCGCGGTCTTGCGGCCCACCCCGGGGAGGTCTACGAGGAAGGAGACCGCGTCGGCCCGCGGCGCCTCTGCCAGCCACTCGAGGTCCGGGTGATCGCCGCTCGAAGCAGCGGTGACCTCGCGCAGGATCGCCTGGATCCTCGGTGCCTTGGTGTTGGCCAGGCCCCCGGGGCGCAGCGCCTCGATCACCTCGTCGGTGGGGGCGTCGCGCACCTCCTCCCAGGTCGCAAAGCGCCGGCGCAGGCGGTCGTAGGCGCGGTCGCGGTTGCCGTCGGAGGTGTTCTGCGAGAGCACGGTGCGCACCAACTCGGCGATCGGGTCGCCGTGCGGCTGGTTGACCGGGCGCCCGTAGAGCTCGCGAAGGCGGTCGCGGATCGCCCGCACCCGAGCCTTGCGCGGGCGCCGCCAGGCCTCGGCCTCGCTCATCCGAGCGCGCCCCAGCCGGCGCACGCCGCCGCTCCCGCGGCGGCGGCCTCCGGAAGCGCCTCGGCGACGGCGTCTCCGGTCCATCCGCGCTGCTGGATCCCGGCCGCGAGGGCTCCGAAGAACGCGTCACCGGCCCCCAGCGGGGAAACGACGTCGACGGCCGGCGCGGGTGCCTGCGCCTCGACCTCGCCGCCGGCCACCGCGCCCTCGGCCCCGATCGTCACCACCGCTACGCGGGCGCCCCGGGCGCAAAGCGCGTCCGCGGCCTCGGTCGCGCTCGCCGTGCCTCCGACGCCGCCGATGCGGCGAGCCTCGTCGAGGTTCGCCTTGACCACGAAGGCATCATCGATCACCCCGCGGCATAGATCGAAGGCGCGGTCGACGTCGAGCCAGCGGTTGGAGCGGATGTTCGGGTCGAAGAGAACGGGCAATCCGCGCTCGCGCGCCAGCCGCCGGGCCTCGAGCGTCAGCCTCCGCTCGGGCTCGTTGACGAGGGTGTTCGAGCCGAAGACCAGGGCGGAGGACGATTCGACCGCCGCGGCCAGGCGGTCGGCGACCGAGTGCAGGCCGGCCTCGATCCCGTCGCCGTAGATCTGGAACGTCGGCTCGCGGCGGCGATCGAAGGTGACGAACGCCAGCGGCGTCTGCAGCCCCGGGACGTGCGAGAACCAGCTCAGCCGCACCCCCTCCGCCTCGAGGCGCTCGGCCAGCCACCCGCCCCAGGGGTCGTCGCCGACCCCGCCGGCGAGCGCCGCGGGCGCCCCGGCGCGCCGAGCGGCGACGGCGACGTTTGCCAGCGCTCCGCCGAAATGGGGGCGAAACGAGTCGGCGTCGGTGGGCGAGTCGAGCGCGCGCTCGCAGACCAGATCGACGATCGCCTCGCCGAGGCAGAGGATCGGGGCTGCGTCGTCGCTCATCGAGCTCCCGAGGATATGCTCGGCCGGTGGTGACGCGGGTCACGCGGGTGGACACCCAGGAGTTGCTCGTCGCGGGGACCAGGGTGTTCATGCGGTCGACGGCGGGTGACGGCGTGCCGACCGTGTTCGTCCATGGCCACCCCACGAGCTCGGAGGGCTGGCTGCCGTTCATGGAGCGCCTCGAGGGCCCGGCTCTGGCGCCGGACCTGCCCGGGTGGGGGCGCTCCGAGCGCCCGTCGCCCGCCCGCTTCGACTTCACGATGAACGGCCTGGGCGAGTTCTTCGGCCGCTGGCTGGACGCGGCCGGGGTCGGTACCTACCGGCTCGTCTGTCACGACTGGGGGGTGGTCTCGCTGATCGCGGCCCAGGCTCACCCCGGCCGGGTGCAGAGCCTGGTCGTGATCAACGGCGTTCCCCTGCTCCCGGGCTACCGTTGGCACTGGATCGCCCGCCTTGCCTGGCGCCGGCGAGGGATCGGTGAGCTTGCGAACCTGACCTCGACCCGGGCGGGCCTGCGGCAGATCTCGCGCCAGGCGACGCCGCGCCCGGGGCCGATGCCGGCGGAGTTCATCGAGGCTGTGTGGCGCCGGTGGCCGCGCGGCACCTGGCCGCAGGCGCTGGCGCTGTACCGCTCGGCTGACCCCGCCGCGCTCGCTGCGGCCGGCGCCGGGCTCGCGGCGATCACCTGCCCGGCCCTGGTCGTCTGGGGCCTGCACGATCGTTATCTGCCGCCGGCCTTCGGACGCCTGTACGCCGAGCGGCTGCCGGGGGCGGAGCTGGTCGAGTTGGACGGCGCCGGGCACTGGCCCTGGATCGACCGTCCCGATCTGGTCGGCACCGTCGCCGGGTTTCTCCATCGCTGAGGCCCCTCGCGCCTTCACCCGCCGTCTACAATCGGGCGCTCGTGCCCCGCCCGCTGACTGCAATCTCGGCCCGCCTTCCGCGCGGCTGGGGCGATCTGATCCGCCAGTTCGCCCTCTTTTTTCTGGTCTACCAGGGCTACCAGGTCGTGCGCGGGTTCGCTGACGGCAAGGCGGCGTTGGCGCTCGCCAACGGCGAGCGGGTGATCGACGTCGAGCGCTCCCTGGGGACCTTCTTCGAGCCCGGCTTCCAGCAGGCGCTGCTCAACCACCAGTGGCTGATCGACCTGGCGAACTGGGCCTACTTCAACACCCACTTCGTCGTCAGCGTCACCTTCTTGGCGTGGCTCTACCTGTTCCGCAACGAGTACTTCTACTTCGTGCGCAACATGTTCATGGCGGCGATGGTCCTGGCCCTGGTCGGCTACGCGGCCTTCCCCACGGCGCCACCGCGGATGTTCCCCGAGCATGGGTTCACCGACACCGTCGCGATCTTCACCGGCATCGAGCAGGACACCAACACCAAGGCGAGCTTTCTCGTCAACAACTACGCCGCGGTGCCGAGCATGCACATCGGCTTCTCGCTGATGATCGCCGCGCCGGCGATGGCGCTGTCGCCGGCCGCGAGCGCCAGCGCGCTGTGGTCCGTGTACCCGCTGTTCGTGCTGTTCGTGATCATCGCCACCGCCAACCACTACTGGTTCGACGCGGCGGCCGGGGCCGCCGTCGCCTGCTTGGCGGCGGTGAGCGCACACCAGCTCGCCCGCATCGGGCCCGAGTCCTGGGCGTGGCGCGCCGCGCCCGGCGAAGTCGCGGCCTAGTGGAGGGCGGTGCCCCGCCGCAGGCCCGGGCCCGGACCGCCCAGGAGTTCCGCACCCTCGCCCGCGACCGCCTGATCGAGTCGCGGCTGACCCCAAACGGGATCTCGATCAGCGGGCTCGTGCTGAACCTGGCCGCCGCGGTGCTGGTCGTCGAGGAGTTGTTCGTGTTGGCCGGGATCGCCTTCATCGTCGGCTCGATCATGGACACGCTCGACGGGCGCTACTCGCGGATGTCGGGCAAGGGCAGCCTCTTCGGCGCCTTCCTCGACTCGACCCTCGACCGGATCGAGGAGGGCATCGTCCTCACCGCGGTCGCCTGGTACTTCGCCGACCGCGGCGACGCCATCGCCGCCGCCGCCTGCGTCGCCGCGGTGCTCGGCTCGCTGATGGTCTCCTACACCCGCGCCCGCGCCGAGGCGCTGGGGGTCGAGTGCAAGGTCGGCATCGCCACCCGCGCGGTGCGGGTGGTCCTGCTCTCGATCGGCCTCGTGTTCGCGGCCGGCGAGTTGATCGATGGAGTCGATCTGCTCGAGCCGGCGGTCTACGTGATGGCGGTGCTGACGGCGTTCACCGTAGGCCAGCGCGTCTGGCACGTCCGCGGCGAGTTGCAGGGGATCGAGGCCGCCTGAGCCGGCCCGCGGATGGGGCCGGGATGTAACCCGATCCGATCTCGGGCATAGTTGGGGTCCACCCGCAGAGGAGGACTTCGTACGTATGAGCACAAATGGTCAGGCCCAGGATGCGGCCCAGTCGAATGGGCATCTCGTCGACGACGGCAAGGTCCGAGTCGCCGTCGTCGGCGTCGGCAACTGCGCCAACAGCTTCATTCAGGGCGTCCAGTACTACCGTGACGCTGATCCCGACGAGCCGGTGCCGGGTCTCATGCACGTCGACCTGGGCGGCTACCACGTCCGCGACATCGAGTTCGTCGCCGCCTTCGACATCGACTCGGAGAAGGTCGGCAAGGACCTCTCCGATGCGATCTGGTCGGGCCAGAACAACACGATCAAGTTCGCCGAGGTGCCCGACCTCGGCGTCGAGGTTCACCGTGGGATGACCCACGACGGCCTCGGCAAGTACCTGAAGCAGAGGATCACCAAGGCGCCGGGGGAGACCGCCAACATCGTCGGCATCCTCAAGCAGACCAAGGCCGATGTCCTCGTCTGCTATCTCCCGGTCGGCTCCGAGCAGGCCGTCAAGTGGTACGTCGAGCAGGCGCTCAAGGCGGGCGTCGGGTTCGTCAACTGCCTGCCGGTGTTCATCGCTCGCGAGGACTACTGGGGCGAGCGCTTCCGGCGGGCCGGCCTGCCGATCATCGGCGACGACATCAAGTCCCAGGTGGGCGCCACCATCGTCCATCGCCAGCTCGCCCGGCTCTTCCACGACCGCGGCGTGCTGATGGAGCGAACCTCGCAGCTCAACGTCGGCGGCAACATGGACTTCTTCAACATGCTCGAGCGCGAGCGGCTGGACTCGAAGAAGGAGTCGAAGACCAACGCCGTCACCTCGATCATGGGCCACGACCTTCCCCCCGACCAGGTCCATGTCGGCCCGTCGGACTACGTGCCCTGGCTGACGGATCGCAAGTGGGCCCACATCCGTGTCGAGGGCCGCTCCTTCGGAGACGTACCGCTCAACCTCGAGCTCAAGCTCGAGGTCTGGGACTCGCCGAACTCGGCCGGAATCGTGATCGACGCGGTCCGCGTCCTCAAGCTGGCGCTGAACAACGGCATCGCGGGACAGCTCGACGGCCCCTCCAGCTACCTGATGAAGTCGCCGCACAGCCAGCGGCCCGACGACGATGCCCGGGTGCTGACCGAGGAGTTCATCGACAAGAACCGGCGCACGGCCCCCGACCAGCGGGCGGCCGGTCTGGCGGCTGAGAAGAAGATCGAGGCCTAGGGCCGGTCCGCGCCCGGCGCCGTGGCCACCGAGCGCCTCTCGATCGCGCACGTCTCGCCTCATCCCTGGGAGGTACGCCACGAGGTAAACGAGTTCGCAGGACACCTCGCCGCCGCCTCGGCGGCGAGGGGCCATCGGGTGGTCGTCGCTGCCCCGTCGGAGTCACGGGCGGCGGTGCGCGACTCCCGCAAGCTGATCCGCGAGGCTCGCGACCGGCCGGCCGCGCTCTTCGACCGCCGCTGGAAGGGCGAGCGGGCGGGCGGATCGGGTGGCCCCCCGGTGCTTGCGATCGGGTCCGGGCTGCAGATGCCGCGCGGCCCGCGCCCGCGGGCGGCGCCGGTTCCGCTGGAGGCGAGTCGCACGGTGGAGGCGCTGCTGGCGGCATATGAGTTCGACATCGTCCACGTGCACGACCCGTTCGCCGCGAGCGCCGCCTCGACGGCGCTGCGCCACTCGCGCTCGCTGAACGTCGGCAGCTTCCACGAGCCCAGCGAGCGGGCGCTCTCGACCCAGGTGGCGCGGCCGCTGGTCGAGATCTTCTTCGGCCGCCTCGACGCCCGCACCGTCTCCTCGCAGGGGACCGCGGCGCTGATGGAGCGCTTCTTCCCGGGCGGCTACGAGCTGGTGGAGCCGGGGGCCGAGCGCGGTGATCGGGCCTGGTGGCCGGGCGAGGCCGAGGGGGCCGAGCGGCCGCTACGGATCGCCTACTGCGCGACCGAGGAGCGGGGCGGGTTGCGGGCTGTGCTGCGAGCGCTGCGCAGGCTCTCGCTCGACCGGCGCTGGGAGGCCGCGATCCTGCTGCCCGACCGTGGCGAGCTGAGGATCTCGCGGCGCCTGCGCGAGCGGGTGCACGCGGTCCTTCCCGGCGAGACCACGGTGGAGCAGCTGTTCGCCGCCGCCGACATCGTCTGCGCCGCCTCCGGCGGCCCGCTGCCCGCACCCTGGGTGGTCCGCTCCGCGCTCGCGGCCGGGGTGGTGCCGGTCGTATCGCACATCTCCGTCTACGAGGAGCTGATCGCCGACGGCGAGCGCGGGCTCTCCTTTCCCGCCGGCGACGTGATCACCTTGGCGGGCCAGCTCGAGCGGCTGATCTCGAGCGCCTCACTGCGGCGAGAGCTACGCGGCAAGGCGCGTGGGGCGGTGAAAGAGTGGGACGCGGTAGCCGATCGGGTGGAGCGGATCTACGAGGGCGTCGCCGCCCGCCGTCACGACCCGCGCCCCAACCCGGAGGTGCGCCGCCGGATCGCCCGCCGCCGTTCGATCCACGTCGACCTGCATATGCACACCGACCACTCCTCCGATTGCGCGACGCCGGTCGAGACGTTGCTGAGCACGGCCGCCGAGCGCGGTCTCGGGGCGATCGCGATCACCGATCACAACGTCGTCTCCGGCGCGCTCGCCGCCCGCGAGATCGCCTCCGACTACGGCGTCAAGGTGATCGTCGCGGAGGAGGTCAAGACCGCGAAGCAGGGCGAGGTGATCGGCCTGTTCGTCTCAGAGCAGATCGAGCGCGGGATGACGATGGCCGAGACGATCGCCGAGATTCGCCGCCAGGGCGGGCTCGTGTACGTGCCCCATCCCTTCGACCGGCTGCACTCGGTCCCGGACTACGAGTACCTGCTGGAGATGGTCGAGGAGATCGACATCCTCGAGGTCTTCAACCCGAGGGTGGCCCTGACCGCCTTCAACGAGGAGGCCGAGCGCTTCGCCGCCAAGTATCGGATCGTGCCCGGCGCCGGCTCCGACAGCCACGTCGCCCAGGGGCTGGGCAGCGTGATGATCCGGGTCCACGATTTCGACGGCCCGGAGGAGTTCCTCGAGGCGATGCGCGACGCCGACATCGTCCGCAAGCACAAGAACCTGATCTACGTCCAGGCGCTCAAGTTCCTGCAGACCAGCGGGGGCCGTGGCGGCTCAGGCAAGCCCTGATGCAGGCCCCCGGCCCGGCAGGAGCGCGTCCGCCCTCGTCAAAGAGAGGATCGGCCGGGCCGGAGCCCGCGCACGCGATGCCTACCACCGACGACGAGATCCAGGAGAAGTACCTGGAGCGCGCGATCCGGGAGCTCAACGGGCTCACCCGCCGCCTCCAGGACTGCTCGCACTGCCCGCGAGGCAACCTCATGCCCGTGCTCGGCTCGGGGCATCCCCAGGCCGACATCATGCTGCTCAAGTTCGCCCCCACCGCGGCGGAGATCGAGGAGGGCGTCGCCTTCTACGGACGGTCCGGCAACGCGCTGATGAAGAGCTTCAAACGCCTCGGCATCGATCCGCTGGCGGTCTACGGGACGCTCTGCGTGAAGTGCCCGGTGTCCGATCCTTCCCTGGCCGGCGGCGAGTGCATCGAGCGCATCGTCGAGGAGCTGGCGATCGTGCAGCCGCGGATGGTCGTGCTGATGGGCGAGCGGGCGCTGGAGACGTTGAACGAGATCGACGTGCCGCTGTCTCGCAGGCTCGACGTCACCGTCGGCGAGGTTCAGTCGCTGACCCCGACGATCGACGCCCTGCTGGTACCCGACCTCGACGCCTCGCTCGATGCCGAGGAGGCAAAGCGAGACTTCTGGTCGGCGTTCCGGACGCTCGGCGACTGGTACGCCGAGCTGCCGCCCTACTAGGCAGCTACGGAGCGGCGGCCTCGGCCACCGCTCCCATCGCCTCGAGGCTGGCGGAGGCCAGGCCCCTGACCACGACCGTGTCGAGGGCGTCGTATTCGGCAAGCTCGCGCTGCGCCTGTCGGCGGTCGGCGGCGGCGATCCCGACCGTGCCCTCGGGCTCGCCGAGGCGGGCGAAGTGGTTGCGGTAGCCGTCGTGGAGCTGGCGGTAGAAGCCCTCCTCCTTGGCCAGACGCCGACCGGCGTCTGGGCCGACGGCGAGGCGGACGTAGCCCAGCACCGGCGGCGTCTCGCGCCCCATGGCGCGGGCCCCGGCCTCGACCTGTTCGCGGGCGGAGCGGGCGAAGGCGGGCGTCATCCAGTTGAAGAAGACGCCGTCGAAGCGCTCGCCGGCGAACGCGGACATCCTCGGGCCCATCGCGGCGAGCACCAGCCGCACCCCGGGCAGCGCCTCGCGCAGCGCGGGCTCGGCCTCGCGCACCGCGGTCAGCGGGCGGCGACCGAAGCCGGCGCCGACGCCCAGCCAAAGCCGATCGCGGTCGAGGCCCAGCCGCTCGACATGGCCGGCGATCTCCGCCGGCTGGTGGCGGTCGAGCGCCATCACGGCGACGCCCAGCTCGAGCTCGGGGGCGGCCTCGCCAAAGACCACGAGCGTCTCCAGCCCAAGCGCGCCGGGATGGTCGTTGGACCAGATCGAGTCGTAGCCGAGCCCGGCGCAGCGCCCCGCGAGCGCTGCGGCCACCTCTGCGTCCAGCCCCGCCGCGACTCCGAATCCTCGTGACATCGCCGCCACCCTACCCGCGCTCCAACAGCGCGACGCACTCGACATGCGGGGTCTGGGGGAACATGTCCACGGGGCGCACCCGCCGCAGCCGGTATCCCGCCTCGGCCAGCTGCGCGGCGTTCGGCGCCAGCGTCGTCGGGTTGCAGGAGACGTAGACGATCCGCTCGGCCTCGCACTCGATCAGCCGCCGCACGATCTTCTTCGAGAGGCCGGAGCGCGGCGGGTCGACGACGACCACGTCCGGCTTGCCCGCCTGCTCGACCAGCGGCCGGATTCCAAGGCGGGCGTCGGCCGCGACGAAGCGAGCGTTGCCGATCTCGTTGCGGCGGGCGTTGTGCTCGGCGTCGGCGATTGCCTCTTCAACCGACTCCAGTCCCCAGATCTCGCCGGCGTTGCGAGCCAGCGTCAGGGTGATCGTGCCGATCCCGCAGAAGAGGTCGAAGACTCGCTCGGAGCCGGTCAGGCCGGCGAACTCGGCCGCCACCCCGTACAGCGTCTCGGCGGTGGCCGTGTTCGTCTGCAGGAAGGCGGTCGGGCCGACGCGGAAGCGCAGGCCGCACAGCTCCTCGCCGAGGTAGTGCTCGCCGAGGGCGCCGGTCGGCCCGGAGGTCCCGGAGCCAGGCCCCTCGACCGCGGTGTGCAGGTCCACGGGCGGGCGGCCAAACGACGCCACCGAGGTGACCAGGCGAGTCTGCACCTGTCCGGTGCGGGCGGAGTCGCGCACCACCAGGTTGCGCAGCACCCCCGTGTGGTCGCGGGGGTCGTAGGCGGAGATGCCCTCGGCGACGGCCCACTCTCGCACCTCGTTGCGGGCGGCGTTCGATGCCTCGGATGCGAGCCGGCAATCCTCGACGTCGACCACCTCGTGCCAACTCCCGCGGGGGTGAAAGCCGAGCACGAGCCGGCCATCGCGCTCGCCGAAGGAGTACTCGAGCTTGTTGCGGTAGCGCCACCGCTGCACCGACGGCTCGATCGCCTCGGTCTCGAAGCCGTCGAGGCGCCCGATCCGGCGCAGGGCGTCGTCGACCTGGGAGCGCTTGTGCTCCAGCTGCGCCTCGTAGGGCAGTCCCTGCCAGGACGCGCCCGGGCAGGGCGCGCCGCCGTGGGTGCAGGTGTCGGCGACCCGATCGGGGGCTGGGCGGATCAGCTTCACCGCGGTCGCCTCGGCGTAGTTTCGCTTCGGCTTCGAGATGCGGGCCCGGACGATGTCGCCGGGGAGCGCCCCGGCGACGAAGACGACGTAGCCCTGCTTCCTGGCGATCCCTCGCCCCCCATGGGCGAGCGCCGTCACCTCAAGCTCGAGCTCCTGGCCGCGATCGGGGCGCTGGGCCCGGGTGCGCGCTTCGCCGCCCAGATCTTCGGTAGTCGACTCCATCTGCCGAATAGATTGACGATTCGATGCCGATTGACCTCGACTCCTATCGCCAGGCCGCCGAGGCCTTCGTCGGCTCGCTCGAGCGCGAGTACTACCTGCACCTCGCAGGACACAAGACCGAGCTCGAGATCGAGCCGATCTATGCCCGCCACGGTTGGCTCTTCGACCGGGAGGTGGTCGGTGACCTGCGCGAGGCGGCGGCGGGCGCCGACGGCGAGGAGCGCCGCCGGCTGCGCTACCTGCTCTCGTTTGCGCTGGACGGCTGCCTCGGCTGCGCGAGCCAGCGCGAGGCCGAGGAGACCGCCAAGCTCGAGGCGACCCTGGCGGTCGAGACCGAGCGGGGGACGGTCGGCTACCGCCAGGTGCCGATCGAGCAGGCCAATGAGCCCGACGCCGCCCGCCGCGCCGAGCTCGAGGCGGCGCGGGACCAGCTCCTGGTCGAGCGGCTCAACCCCCTGCACCTGGCCGCGCTCGAACGCTCGCACCAGCTCTGCCGCGAGCTCGGCTGGAGCGGGTACGCGGATGCATATGCCGACGTCCGTGGCCTCGACCTGGCAGCGCTGGCCGAGCAGACCCGGGCCTTCCTGCGCGCCACCGACGACGCCTACCCGCTGCTGGTCGACCCCAGGCTCGCTGCTGCCGGCCTGCCGCCGCTGGGGGAGCTCGCCCGCTCGGACGTCTCGCGTTTCTTCCGCGCCCCCGAGCTCGACGCCGACTTCCCGGCCTCCTCGCTGGTCGGCTCGCTCGACGCCACGCTGGGCGCGCTCGGCGTCGACCTGCGCTCGCAGGGCAACGTCCACCTCGACACCGAGCCGCGGGCGAGCAAGGACCCGCGAGCGTTCTGCTCACCGGTGCTCGTGCCCGGCGAGGTCTACCTGGTGATCGCCCCGGTGGGCGGGCGCGACGACTACGGGGCCCTGTTTCACGAGGCCGGACACACCGAGCACTACGCGAACGTGACCGAGGCGCTCCCCTTCGAGTTCCGACACCTCGGCGACAACTCGGTCACCGAGTCCTTCGCCTTTCTGTTCGAGAACATGACCGAGGATCCGCTCTGGCTGCAGGACCACCTCGGCCTCGACGACGCGGCCGCCACGGTCGCCCAGGGCCGCGCCGCCCGGCTGGTGCTGCTGCGCCGCTACGCGGCCAAGCTCGCCTACGAGCTCGACCTCCACGCCGCCTCGCCGGACCTGGCGCGGATGCCCGCTCGCTACTCGCAGCTGCTTGGCTCGGCGACCAGGATTGAATGGCCGCAGGCCGCTTGGGCCTCCGACGTCGACCCCGGCTTCTACGTTGCCTGCTACCTGCGGGCGTGGGCGCTGGAGACCCACTGGCGAGCCGAGCTTCGTCAGCGCTTCGGCGAGCGCTGGTTCGCCAGCGCCGAGGCGGGCGAGTGGCTTCGCCGGCTGTGGGCCCACGGGCAGCGCCTCGACGCCGACGAGCTGCTCGCCCAGGAGCTCGGCATCGACCTCGACTTCGGCGTCATGGCCCGCGAGCTCATGGAGAGCCCCGGCGTCTGCTCCGCCGCCTCGGAATAACACCGGCCAGATCCTCCGCTGCGCGTCCGGTCTGGCCGGGTTAGGGTCCCAGCCTTACCCGGCAGGGTGGCTGTGGTCTACCGCGACTTCGTCGCTAGCCCAGGCGCTTGTCTATATCCGCGAGCACGCTCTTGCGGGCCTTGCCGCTGCGCTCCTGGGTGCGGACCTTGCGCAGCTCGGGCTTGGAGAGATCGCTCAGCCTCGACTTCACCTGAGCGGCGGTGAGCTGCTCGTAGGCCGAGATCGGGCCGCCGGGGGCGCCCGTGCGCCTGCGCAGGCGGTCCGCGCGGGCCAGCGGCTTGTCGGCGGCGTCCCTGGCGGCGCGGCCCGCGCGCTCGACGGCGGCGCCGGCGCGCTTGCGGGCCGGCTCGACCTCCTTGCGGGCCTGCTCGAGCAGCTTCTCGAGATCGCGCATGAGATCGTCGGTCTGCTGTCGGCCGCGGCTGACGATGCGGCTGACGAGCTCGTTGGCGTCGTCGCGGGTCATCCGCCCGCGCTCGACGGCGTCGTCGACGACCTCCTGGAGTCGGTCGCGGGAGAGCGTGAAGCTGCGATCGAGGGCGTCGCGGAAAGCCTGCACGCTCTTGTCGCTGCGCGCGGCGGCCGCCGGAGGCGACGCCGAGCTCTTGCTGGGCGTTCGCTTGGCCTTGCCCTTCGCCGCCGCGCCCTTTGCGCCGGCCTTCTTCGCCGAACCCTTCTTCGAGCCACTCTTGGTCTGCGCCATCAGCATCTCCTTCGGTCACGCCCCGGAACGGGCTTGGGGGCTCACTATCGCACGCGCCGGGCCTCAGAGGCGGAAGCTGGCCTGCACCGGGGAGTGGTCCGAGGGGCGCAGCGCCAGGTCCTGCTCGCTCAGCTCCCTGGCCTGCGGCGGCCAGACACGGGCGGGCTCCACCACCTCGAGGCCACGGGCAAGCAGGTGGTCGATCGCGTCGGGGTCGGCCGGAGCCGAGAAGCCGTAGCGCTCGCGCAGCTCGACGAAGACCTCGCCCTGGCATGGGCGGACGTTGAGGTCGCCGCCGAGCACCAGCGGGGCATCCCCTGCCCACTCGACGGCCCGGGCCGCCGCCGCGAGGACCTCCTCCTCCGCCCGTGAGTCCGAGGTGCTGGCGTGGAGGTTGGCCACGCAGAGCCCGCTCGCCAGGCGGGTGAAGCCCATCGTCCGTCGCTCCGGGCGGGCGCTCGGGCGCAGGGTCAGCCGGCGCCGGTCGGCGATCGGCCCGGTCGACCCGGCGCGGCGCACGAGCGTCGTGTTCGAGCCTCCCTCCCAGGAGGCGATCAGATCCGGGTTGTGGCGTGCCAGCGCCGAGGTCAGCGGCAACAGGGCGTTGCGGGCGGTCAGCGCGCGGTGGACCTCGGCCTCGCACCTCCGCCCCAGCGGCTCCGCAAAGCGCGGCGGGCACTCCTGCAGCAGTACGATGTCCCAGCGGGCGCCTGCGAGCACCGCGGCGAACTCGTCGAGCAGCTCCCGGTTGACCTGCACGTGGGTCGCGTTGCGCTCGGTCGTGCGAAGCAGCCGGGAGCGCGGGGTGAACAGCTTCGGGTCGGGCGGGAAGTCGCGCCCGTGGAACAGATTCCAGCTGAGCAGGTGCACGGTCATCCGCGAAGGCGTACCATGCCGCGCCTCGAATGGCCTGGAACTTCCTCACCGGCGAGGAGATCGCGCCGCCGGAGCTGGCGGCGCTGCTCGATCGCGCGGCGGAATTGAAGGCGGCCCGCGGGAGCGGCGAGGCGAAGCGGCCCCTGGACGGCCGCTCGGTCGCGCTCCTCTTCGAGCAGCCGTCGACCCGGACCCGGGTGTCGTTCGAGGTGGGAGTCGCCGAGCTCGGCGGCACGCCGGTGGTGCTGCGCGGAGACGAGCTGCAGCTGACCAGGGGGGAATCGGTCTCCGACACGGCGCGGACCCTCTCGCGCTTCGTCGCGGCGATCGTCGTCCGCACCGCCTCGCAGCAGACCCTTGCCGAGTTCGCGGGCTCGTCGGAAGTGCCGGTGGTCAACGGGCTCACCTCCATGCACCATCCCTGCCAGGCGCTGGCCGACCTGCTGACCCTGCGCGAGCGCTTCGGCGCGCTCGAGGGACTGGTCGTCGCCTATGTCGGCGACGGCAACAACGTCGCCCGCTCGCTCGCCCTGCTCGGGCGTCGCGTCGGGGTCGAGGTGCGCGTGGCCTCGCCCCAGGGCTACGGGCTGGAGCCCGGGCTGGCAGCGCTCGACACCGACGACCCGCTGCAGGCGGTGGCGGGCGCCGACGCCGTCTACACCGACGTCTGGATCTCGATCGGGCGGGAGACGGAGGCCGAGCGCCGCCGCGCCGACCTCGGGCCCTACCGTGTCGACAAGGCGCTCGTCAGAGCGGCCTCCGAGCGCGCAATCGTCATGCATTGCCTGCCGGCGCACCCCGGCGACGAGATCACGGCCGAGGTCCTCTACGGCGAGCGCTCGGTCGTCTGGGATCAGGCCGAGAACCGCCTGCACGCGCAGAAGGCGTTGCTCGAGCTGCTGGTGGGCTGAGCCGGCGCTTGCGCCGGTCCGCCGCCGGCTACGGCGTGCGATGATCGCGCGGCCGATGAGAGGAGGCCACGGATGAAGGTGAAAGCGGCCGTGCTGGAGCGCTTCGGCGAGCCCCTGGTGATCGAGGAGCTCGACCTGGCGGAGCCCGGCGAGGGCGAGGTATTGGTGCGGCTGGTTGCCTGCGGCGTCTGCCACACCGACCTCTACACGGCGTCGGGCGCCGACCCGTCCGGCTACGCGCCCACCGTTCTCGGGCATGAGGGGGCCGGGGTGGTCGAGGCCGTCGGCGAGGGGGCCAGCCTGCTCGAAGCGGGCGACCACGTGGTCACGCTGTTCTCTCCTCAGTGTGGCGAGTGCGTCCACTGCGTCGATCCCCGCACCAACCTCTGCATGGCGATCCGCGAGCAGCAGAACAAGGGCTATCTGCCCGACGGAACCACACGACTTCGCCGTGATCGGGAGGAGATCCGGCACTTCATGGGCACCTCGACCTTCGCCGAGTACACGGTGATGCCGGAGATCGCGCTGGCCAAGATCGACCCGG
>JBDTSW010000041.1:0-17671 GCA_039930945.1 bacterium | reverse complement strand
CCGCCGCCGATGCAGGCCTCTCGGGGGTCGCCGTCCGCGAGGAGGCCGAGCGCGTGCGCAAGGCGCACGAGCGGGAGGCCCGACGCCGCCAGCGCGGCGGCGCGGCAGCTCGGCCCTCCAAGCGCTCGCGCAGGCGGACGGCGCTGAAGCTCCTACTCGGGGTGTTGGTGGTGGGCGCGCTGGCCGCGGGAGCCTTCTTCGGCGCCCGCCAGGTCTACTTCCTCGGCAGCGACACCGCCGGCCAGGTCGCCCTCTACCGCGGCCTTCCCTATGACCTGCCGCTGGGGATCGAGCTCTACAGCGAGGTCGAGCCCGGCTCGATCGCACTCGACACGCTGCCGAGGACAGACCAGCAGACCGTGATCGACCACGACCTGCGCTCGTCCGACGACGCCCGCTCGCTGCTGGACTCGCTGGCGGCCGTCGTCAAGAAGCCGGTTGAGGAGAACCCCAGCGGCGGCGGCAAGCAGAACGGCGGCAAGCGCAAGGGCGGTCAGGACTCCGCCGGCAACGGCTAGTGGGCTCGTCTGGACTGAGCGCCCGCAACCGCGAGCTGCTCGCGCTGATCCCGGTGGCCGTGCTGCTGATCGCGGGCTTCGCCGCCGTGTTCATCGTCCGCTCGGACGAGATCAGCAGCGTCAGCCTGATCTACGGTGGCTACTTCTTCGCCATCTGCCTCGCCGCGCACGTCCTGCTGCGAATCCGCCTCCCGAACGCCGACCCCTATCTGTTGCCGCTGGCGGCCCTGCTCGCCGGGGTGGGCCTGGTCGTCATCTACCGAATCGACGACGGGCTCGCCGCTCGCCAGGCGACCCTCTTCCTGGTCGGGCTGGTCCTATTCGGGGCGACGATCGTCTTCCTGCGCGACTACCACCTGCTCGAGCGCTACCGCTACCTGATCGCGATCGGCTCGATCCTCTTCCTCTTCTCGCCGTTCTTGCTGCGCAATCAGGTCAACGGGGCCTACCTTCAGGTGGACCTGGGTCCGTTTTCATTCCAGCCGTCCGAGTTCGCCAAGATCGGGGTGGTCGTCTTCCTCGCCAGCTACCTGGCCGAGAACCGGGAGCTGCTCTCGGTCTCGGCGCGCAAGGTGCTGGGCCTGACGATCCCGCCGCTGAAGCACTTCGGGCCGCTGCTGGCCGTCTGGGGCGCGGCGATGCTGATGCTGTTCTTCGTTCGCGATCTCGGCAGCTCGTTGATGTTCTTCGGCGCGTTCCTGGCCGTGCTCTACGTCGCCACCGCCCGCCTCTCCTACGTCCTCGCCGGGTTCGGCATGTTCTTGGCGGGGGCCGCGTTCCTGGCCAATCGCACCCCGCACGTCAAGGATCGCGTGGACATCTGGCTCGACCCGTTTGCCAACAACGCCCCCGAGGGAGCCGGCCAGATCCAGCAGTCGCTGTTCGCCCAGGCCGACGGCGGGCTCTTCGGCACCGGGCTGGGCGAGTCGCTGATCAGGCTCCCCGGGCCGTTCTTCCCCTCGGGGTGCCAGGAGGCGTTCCCGTTCTGCGGCTCGATCGTCCCCGAGCCCCACACCGACTTCATCTACGCGGTGATCACCTCCGAGCTGGGGCTGTTCGGGGGCGCCGGCCTGATCCTGATCTACGCGCTGATCGCAGCCCGCGGCTTGAAGACGGCGGTGATGGCCTCCGACGGGTTCTCGAAGCTGCTGGCCGCCGGGCTGACCACGATCTTCGCCCTGCAGGCGTTCGTGATCGTCGGCGGCGTCACCAAGGCGATCCCGCTCACCGGCGTCACGCTTCCCTTCGTCTCCTTCGGCGGGTCGTCGGTGATCGCGAACATGATCCTGATCGCCCTGCTGCTGCTGATCTCCGACCGCGCCCGTCGCCCCCAGCACTCCTCCTCACCGATCACGGGCCCCGAGGAAGGGCTGGGCGCGTGAACGTCCCGATCACCCGTCTCTACGTGTTCGTCCTGCTGCTCTTCGCCGTGCTCGTCTACTTCACCTCGAAGTGGACCGTGTTCGACGCCGAGTCCCTGGAGCAGCGCCCCGAGAACCGCCGCCCGCTGATCGCCGAGCAGCAGATCCCGCGGGGGTCGATCTCGACCGCCGACGGCGTCCTGATCGCCGAGAGCGTTCCTGCGGGGGGCGGCCAGCGCCCGGTCTATGTGCGTCGCTACCCGGCCGACGACCCCGAGACCTTCGGCAACCCGATCGGCTACAGCTACGTCGACGTCGGCCGCACCGGGATCGAGCTGTCGGAGAACGATCTGCTCTCCGGGGAGGAGAACGAGTTCGCCTCGATCATCGACCAGCTGCGAAACGTCCCGCCGCAGGGCGCCGACGTGACTCTGACGATCGACGCCCAGGCGCAGCGGGTCGCGGCCCAGGCGCTGCAGGCCGCGGTCGGACCCGGCGTCGGCGGCGCCGTGGTAGCGCTTGAGCCCGACACCGGGGCGGTCAGGGTGATGACCTCGATCCCCGGGTTCGACCCCAACGTGGTCGACGACGAGGGCGCGTTCAGCGAGCTCTCCAGCGACAGGGCGGCCCCGCTGGTCAACCGGCCGACGCAGAGCACCTACCAGCCCGGCTCGACGATGAAGGTCGTGACCGCGGCGGCGGCGTTGGACTCGGGCGAGATCGACCCCGACACGGTGATCAACGCCGACTCCCCGAAGCGGATCTCGGGTTTCCCCCTGGAGAACTTCGGCGGCGAGAGCCTCGGCGACATCGACGCCGCCACCGCCCTGACCAACTCGGTCAACACCTACTGGGCTCAGGTGGGCGAGCGGCTCGGGCCCGAGACCCTGGTCGACTACATGGAGCGGTTCGGCTTCTACTCCGACCCCGAGCTCGACTACCCCGACACCCAGATGATCCCCAGCGGCGTCTACAACGTCGACGGGTCGCTGGTCCGCGACGGCTTCGACATCGGCCGGGTGGCGATCGGGCAGGGTGGCGAGGAGGGACAGCTGCGAGCGACGCCGCTGCAGATGGCCGAGGTCGCGGGGACGGTCGCCAACGACGGCACGCTGATGCAGCCGACCTTCCTGCAGGAGGCGAAGGATCCGGACGGCCGCACGATCGCCGAGCTCGACCCCGACCGCCAGGACGGCGTGATCAGCGAGGACACCGCCCAGCAGATGACCGAGATGATGACCAACGTCGTCGACGAGGGAACGGCCGCCGGCCTCTCGGTCTCGACCGGGGCGGGAACGCTGGCCGGCAAGACCGGGACCGCCGAGATCAACGTCGCGCGGAGCCTGAACGTGCCCTGGTTCATCGGCTTCGCCCCCGCCGACGACCCGCAGATCGCGGTCGCGGCGATGATCGAGCGCTGCACCGGCTGCACCGGCGGCGAGGTCGCCGGGCCGATCGCCACCCAGGTGATGGACTCCCTGCTGGACGGTCAGTAGGGCCGCGACGTGCGCCGCTTCGAACAGGGACAGGAGGTCAACGGCCGTTACCGGCTGATCGCCAAGATCGGCTCGGGAGGGATGGCCGACGTCTGGGTCGCCACCGACCAGATGCTCGACCGCCGGGTGGCGCTGAAGTTCCTGCACGAGCGGTTCGCCCAAGACCAGCAGTTCGTCGAGCGCTTCCGTCGCGAGGCGACGGCCGCCGCCGGGCTCCAGCACCCCAACGTCGTCGGCGTCTACGACCGCGGCGAGTGGGAGGGGTCGCACTACATCGCGATGGAGTTCGTCGAGGGCGCCTCGCTCAAGGACCTGATCGAGCGCGGCCTCTCGGTCGGGGAGGCGGTCGAGATCACCCGCCAGATCCTCGCCGGCGCCCGCTTCGCCCACGAGCGGGGGATCGTCCACCGCGATCTCAAGCCCGGCAACGTGATGGTCGACGCCGAGGGGCGCGCTCGCGTCACCGACTTCGGCATCGCCCGTGCCGGCGCCTCGGAGATCACCCAGACGGGGTCGGTTCTGGGCACCGCGCACTACCTCTCGCCCGAACAGGCGCAGGGCCTCGACGTCACCTCCTCCTCGGACCTCTACTCGGTCGGCGTGATTCTCTACGAGGCGCTCACCGGCCGGGTTCCGTTCGACGGCGACAGCGCGGTGACGATCGCCCTGAAGCAGGTCTCCGAGCAGCCCCGGCCGCCGAGCGAGCTCAACTCGAGCGTCACCCCGGCGCTCGACGCCGTCGTCCTCCGAGCGCTGGCGAAGGACCCCGCCAACCGCTTTGCCTCGGCCGACGAGTTCTCGCGTGCACTCGACGCCGCCGAGGCCGACCCCTCGGGCGGAAGCCTTGGCGACACGGCCTCCTACGCGGCGGTCGCCGCGGCGGGGGCGGCCGGAGCGGGTGCCGCGATCGCCGCCGGCGCCGACCCCGCCGAGGCGGCGATGGCGAGCGAGCAAGAGGCCGCCCACGAGGGGGATGACGGTGGCTGGATGACCCGGCGCCGGGCGCTGGTCATCGGCGCGATCCTGCTGTTGTTGGGCGGGGTGGCCGCGTTCGCGCTCACCCGCCCCGACACGGTCGGCGTCCCGAACGTGACCGGCAAGACCCGGGCAGAGGCCCACCGCATCCTCCAGGCGAAGGGCTTTGAGGTGAACTCCGAGGCCCGGCCGTTTTGCACCGAGGCCGGGCTGGTGGTCGAGCAGAGCCCCAGAGACGGAGAGAACGCCGACCAGGGCTCGACGGTGACGATCACGATCTCGACCGGCCAGAAGGTGACGGTGCCGAAGGTCGCGGGGCTGCCCCTGGCCCAGGCGCGGACGAAGATCGACGGCGCCAGGCTCGAGCTGAAGGGCCTGCGCGAGAAGTTCTCGTCGCAGGCCAAACCCGGTCAAGCCGTGGGCAGCGTCCCGCCCCGGGGGACCAGCGTGGACTGCGGCTCGCCGGTGACCCTGCTCGTCTCCAAGGGCACGAACGTGATCGAGCTGCCCGACGTGATCGGCCAGCAGGAGGTCGACGCCAAGGCCGAGCTCGAGCGCCTCGGGTTCATCGTCGACGTCGACGAGCGCGACGCCGACCAGCCCGAGGGGGAGGTGATCGGCCAGGACCCCGGCCCGGGAAGCCGGCTGAAGAAGGGGTCGACGGTCTCGATCATCGTCTCCACCGGCGCCGGCTCGGTGATCGTCCCCGGCGTCGAGGGGTTGACGCGGTCGGCGGCCGTGGCCAACCTGACTTCCCGCGGGCTCAACGTCAGCATCGACGAGGCCCCGACCACCGACCCCTCCGAGGACGGGCGGGTGATCGGCCAGGCGCCCTCGGCGGGCACCCGGGTCCGCTCGGGGGACGAGGTGACGATCGTCGTCGGGGTCCTGAAGCAGCCCCCGACCACCACTCCGACCACCTCGACGACGCCGAAATCGCCCACTCGGCCCGCGGTGGGCCGATGAAGGTCGTCGTCCTCAGCGGCGGGCGCTCGAGCGAGCACGAGGTCTCGCTCGAGTCAGGCGCCTCGGTGGTCGAAGGCCTGCGGGCGGCGGGGCACGAGCCGGTCGCGGTGCTGATCGAGCGCGATGGCCGCTGGATACGCGACGGCGCCGAGGTCGACCTGCGGGCGGCGGGCGGGCTGCTCGGCGCCGACGCCGTCTTCCCGGCGCTGCACGGGCCCTTCGGCGAGGACGGCAGCGTCCAGGGCCTGCTCGAATGCCTCGATGTCCCCTACGTCGGCCCGGGGGTGCTGGCGGCGGCCGTGGCCATGGACAAGCTGATCTTCAAGCGACTGTGCGCGTTCCACGCACTGCCGCAGGTGGACTTCTGCGAGGTTGGGGAGGAGGGCTGGCACGACCAGGTGGCGGCGATGGCCCGCCCGCTTTGGGTCAAGCCCTCTCGCCTGGGCTCGAGCGTCGGCATCTCCAAGGTCGCGAGCCCCGAGACCGAGCTCGACGAGGCGATCGAGCTGGCGCGACGCCACGATCCGCGGGTGATCGTCGAGGCTCACGGCGGCGGCAGGGAGGTCGAGTGCTCGGTGATGGGCAACGCCGACCCCGAGGTCTCCCAGCCGGGCGAGATCGTCGCCGACGCCGATTGGTACGACTACGAGGCCAAGTACTCGGAGGGCCAGATGGAGCTGATCGTGCCCGCCCGGATCGACGAGGCGGCGACCGAGCGCGTGCGCGAGCTGGCGGCGCGCGCCTTCGGGCTGATCGACGGCTCCGGCCTGGCCCGCTGCGACTTCTTCGTCCGCGACGACGGCGAGGTCTTGGTGAACGAGATCAACACGATCCCCGGCTTCACCTCGACCAGCGTCTTCTCGAAGCTGTTCGAGGCTTCCGGCGTCGGCTACCCGCAGGTCTGCGACCGCCTGGTGCGGCTGGCGATCGAGCGCCACGAGGCCGATCGCGCGCACGACTTCTAGGCCGTCAGCTCGACCTCGCCGATCTCGACCTTGAAGCCGTCCTCGGAGTCGGCGAGATCGGTGATCCAGATGAGGAAGTACTGGTTGGCAGAGGCGGCGTCGAGCTGGACCGACTGCGCCGTGGCGGCGTCTGAGACGGTGCCGATCGCCTTCCCCCAGCCGCTCAACTCCGTCGGTGGCCCGCTCGCAGCGCCGTAGATCTCGCCGGACCAGCCGCCCGTCGTCGAGCTGATCTCGATCGTCCTCGCGGCGACCGGCGTGGCCGCCTCGACGATCAGGCCGACCCCGGGCTTGGCGGGCTCGAGGGCCGGTCCGGTCTCGTAGGTCTCCGTCGTCCACGGCGTGTCCGGGTTGCCGTCGATCGCCAGCTCGACCTCGGTTGAGTGCTCCTCCTGATCGCCACCGGGATCGAAGTCCTCGGCCGAGACCAGCTCCACCGTCGCTCCCGTCGGCGCCTCACCGGGCCCCGCAGGCTTGCGCTTGTCGCCGCCGGTGAGCGAGGCGATCAGCAGCGCAGCAGCGGCCGCCGCCAGCACCAGCAGGATCCCCGCGATCGAGACCTTGCGCACCGGCAGCAGCCGCCGGCGCTCGGGCACCGACTCGATCACCGTGGTCGCCTCGCCTTGGGACGCGCCGCCGGCGCGCGAGACCTCGACGTCGAGGGCTCCCTCGAGCTCGCGGAGCATTCCCAGCAGGTCCGCGTAGCGGCCCTCGACATCCTTCTGGGTCGAACGCTCGATCACCGCCGCCAGGGCGGCCGAGACCTGGGGACGTACGAGCTGCACGTCGGGCATCGGCTCGTTGACGTGCTTCATCGCCACCCCGACCAGCGTCTCGGCCTCGAAGGGGACCCGGCCGGTGAGCATCTCGTAGAGCAGCACGCCCAGCGCGTAGATGTCGGAGCGGGCGTCGACGGCGTGACCCATCGCCTGCTCGGGCGAGACGTAGTCGGTCGTGCCCAGGACCCGGCCCGTCTTGGTGAGGCCGTCGGACTCGAGCGACAGGGCGATCCCGAAGTCGGTGACCTTGGCCCGCCCCTCGCGGTCGATGAGCACGTTTTGCGGCTTGACGTCGCGATGCACCAGGCGCCGTGCATGGGCGGCGGCGAGGCCGCGGCCGATCTCGATCGCGTAGGCGGCCGCCTCGTCGACGGGGAGCCGTCCGAGGCGGTCGATCCGCTGCTTCAGCGTTTCGCCCTCGACGTACTCGAAGACGATGTAGGGGTGGCCGCCGTCTTCGCCGGCGTCGATCACGGCAACGATGTTCGGGTGAGAGAGCTGGGCGACTGCGCGCGCCTCGCGCCGGAAGCGCTCGATCTGGTCGGGTTGATCCGAGATCGCCGCGTGCAGCACCTTGACCGCGACCAGCCGTTCGAGCGTCTTGTCGTGCCCAAGGTAGACGGTGGACATGCCGCCGCTGCCGAGCTTGGAATCGAGCCGATAACGGCCCGACAGCACGGTGCCGATCATGCCGCTGGCAAACCCGGGTGTCGCCTCGCCGCTCACTGTCCCAGTATTTTCGACCTTGTTCGTTCGCGGCGGTATGCCTACCGCCTACTTGCACGTAGCCATGCCCATAGAGATTCGCTATTACACCGATCCCGCCTGCTCCTGGTCGTGGGGATCCGAACCAAAGCTACGCCTCTTGGAGTGGGAGTTCGGCGACCAGCTCGGTTTCCACTGGGTGATGGGCGGCCTCGCGCGCTCCTTCGGGGCCGACTATCGCGACAGCTCTGCCGGGATCACCGGCGATCGCAACTGCTTCGACGCGCTGATGTCGCACTGGCTCGACGTCGGCGTCGAGACGGGGATGCCCGTCGACCCCCGCATCTGGCGCCAGGCTCCGCTGGCCTCGACCTATCCGGTCTGCCAGGCGGTGAAGGCGGCGGCCGAGCAGGGCCCCGCAGCCGCCGCGGCCTACCTGCGGCGGGCGCGCGAGGCGATCTTCGTCGAGCGGCGCAAGCTCGACCACGCGGCCGCGCTGATCGCCGAAGCGGGCGCGGCCGGCCTCGACTCCGCCCGGTTTCAGCTCGACCTCGGCTCGCACGCGATCACCGAGGCCTTCGCGGCGGACCTCGACGAGGTCCGCGACGTGCCCGACGAGGCGCGCGAGCAGGACCGGATCGGCGAGACCGAGGGCCGTGAGCGGGTGAGCTTTCCCTCCGTCCTGTTCCTCGGCGCCGAGGGATCGCGACATGGGGTCTGGGGCTGGCAGCCCTACCAGCGCTACCGTGACGCCGCCCTTGCGGCCGGGGCGGAGCCGGTCACCGACCGACGCCCGACCGTACTCGAGGCGACGGAGCGCTTCGGGCGCTGCGCCACCCGCGAGCTGGAGGAGTTGACCGGCACGGCACGGCCGCTGCTCGAGGCCAAGCTGTGGACGCTGGCGACGGAGTGGAAGCTGAAGCCGACGGCGGCGCTCACCGGGACGATGTGGGAGCCGGCGCAGGGGCGAGCCGCTCGGTTCTCCTGAATCACTTGCGGCCGCCTCCCGGCCTTACATGCTGCTGCCGAGACACCTTGTGTCTCGGCCCGTCAGACCTGCGGGACGCCCGGGCTCCCGTAGAGGAAGAACCAGACCACGACGATGATCCCGACCACGATCGTGGACACGATCAGGACGTTTTCGAGGAAGTTGGTGTCCGGGGGCCGGTGCCGCGAGTCGCGCATGCTTCGGTTCCAGGCGAAGCGCTCGTGGCGAGCGGCCGCCGACTGCTGGTCCTTGCGACCCTTGAGCCAGGCCGCCAGCAGGGCGACGCAGCCGTAGGAGGCCATGCAGCCCGTGACCACGGTGGCGATCGCCGTCCCGCTCGGGGCGGTGCCGCCCTGGACCTGCGCGCCGACCCAGACCCAGGCGAGCGGGATTCCGGCCGCCAGCAGGGCGACTAGGAGTACCCCGGCTGTGAGTCTGACGAAAGTGGTCAAGATGGCCTGCCTTTCGACCATCGACCGTAGCAGCACGATCGCCGCTCCCCGGGCTAGTCCCGGGTGCCGCCCTCGAGGCCGCGGACCAAGCCGACGATCGCCGCCGGCGCCTTCTCTGGCGAGCCGGAGTCGAACGGCGGCTCTGGGTCGTACTCGATCCCGAGCTGGATCGCCTGGGCCACCTCGGGGCCCGCGATCTCGGCCGCCAGCGTCAGCGCCATGTCGATTCCCGCCGAGACGCCGGCCGCGGTGACGATCTTGCCGTCGATCACGACCCGGTCGGCGACCACCTCGGCGCCGAGGTCGGCCAGACGCTGGCGCCACGCCCAGTGGGTGGTCGCGCGGACCCCATCGAGGATTCCGGCGGCGCCGAGGATCAGCGACCCGGTGCAGACAGACGTCGTCCAGGTGCTTGCCGCGTGCGCCCCGCGAACCCAGTCGAGCACGGCCTCGTCCTCCATCAGGGGGCGGCTGCCCTCGCCGCCACCGATCACGAGGACGTCGGGCGCCGCGACTTCGGTCAGGCTCCGATCGGCGATCAGCGCCAGCGCCCCGGTGTCGGTGCGCTTGGCACCGGGCTCGACTGCGACGAACTCCAGCTCGGCACCCGGAAGGCGCGAGAGCACCTCGTAGGGGCCGACCGCGTCGAGCGCGGTGAGCTTGTCGAAGATCAGGATTGCGATGTTCATCCGCCGGCGCCGGGTCGCTCGATGCGCCCGGCGGCGTCGGTGACGTTGCCGATCCGGGCGGCACCGGGATGATGCCTGCCCAGCGTCTCCAGCGCGGCGCCGGTATCAGCGGCCGCGACGACGCAGACGAAGCCGAGGCCCATGTTGAAGACCTCGTACATCTGCTGCTCGCCGACTCCGCCCAGCTCCCGGATCAGCTCGAACACCGGCGGCACGGGCAGCGGCGAGTCGATCTCGTAGCCGACCCCGCCCCCCAGCCGCAGCAGGTTGTTGAGGCCGTCGCCGGTGATGTGGGCGAGCCCGCGTACGTCGACGTCGCCGCGCAACAGCTCGAGCACCGCCCGCACGTAGATCTCGGTCGGCTCGAGCAGGACGTCGCCCAGCGGGCGCCCGAGGCGCCAGTCGTCGAGCGGAACCTCGTCGAGCGCGGCCCGCGCGAGGGTGTAGCCGTTGGAGTGGAGGCCGGAGGAGGGAAGGCCGATGAGCGCGTCGCCCGGCTCGCCTCTGGCGCCGGTGACGATCTCCTCCAGGCCGACCAGCCCGATCGCGCTCGCGGTCAGCTCCCAGCCCGAGACGACGTCGCCCACCTGGGCGATCTCGCCCCCGGGGATCTCGACGCCGGCCAGCTCGGCGCCGCGGCGCAACCCGACCCCGATCTGACCGCAGACGTCCGGGTCGGCGTCGGCGCAAAGGATGAAGTCCAGCAGGGCGATCGGCTCGGCGCCGACGCAGACGAGATCGTTGACGTTCATCGCGACGCAGTCGATGCCGATCGTGTCGAAGCGGCCCAGCCGCTCGGCCAGGACCATCTTCGTGCCGACGCCATCGGTGCCGAAGGCGACGCCGGTGTGCTCGTCGATCCGAATCACGCTGGCGTAATGGCCAGGCAGCCCGACGACCCGCGACGGCCGCCCGGGGTCGATCCGGCCCAGCTGGGCGACCAGCGCCTCGACGGCCTCATCGGCCTGGCGCTGGCTCACCCCCGCCCGGGCGTATGCGTCCTCGTCACTCACCGCCGGGGATTCAACCGCAAGCGCGCACTCCGCAGCCGATTGATCACCGCCGCGGCGAGCCCGACCCTGTAGACCGCATAGGGCCACAGCGCCCGGTCTCGCTCGACCAGCGAGATCAGCCGCTGTGAGGCCAGGGTCGAGGCGAAGGAGACACCGATCCCCACCGCGATTGCCGACCGCAGCCCCGGCTCGATCCCGCGGCGCCGCAGGCGGGTGCCCTTGAGCACGGTCGCGCCGACGATCACGGGCAGCGCGACGGTGCGGGAGAGGAGGTTCGCCTGCGGGCGCGTGAACCGCCGCCAGCGGGCGGCGGCGAGGGTCGCCCCGTTGCGGGAGACGCCCGGCGCCAGCGCCGCCGCCTGGCCGAGGCCGAGGACGAGCCCGTCCAGCGGCGTCGCCTGGCCCGGCCCACGCTCCTGGGGAGCCCGGTCAGCCGCGACCATCGCCGCCGAGCCCGCGACGAGCCCGGCCGCGGTGGCGGCGGGCCCACCGAGCCGTCGCTCGATCTGGCGCTCGAACAGGTAGCCGGCGAGGGCAGGTGGGAGGAAGGAAAGGGCGACGAGCCCGGCGCGGCGCGGGCCGAACGAGCGCAGCTCGCTGGCGATCAGCCGCCGCTGCCCGATCATCAACGCAGCCGCGGCCCCCGCGTGGACGGCGACCTCAAAGCTCTTGCGCGCCTCGGGGTCGGCGTCGCGCCAGCTCCATCCGGCCAGCCACGGCACCAGATTCAGGTGCGCCGAGCTCGAGACCGGCAAGAGCTCGGCCGGCCCCTGGATCAGGCCGAGTGCGGCCGCCTGGAGTGGGTCGAGCTCGCCGCCGGCCGCCGGTGCCACCGGATCAGGGCCCGGTCTCGGCCGCGGCCGGCGGCTCGCGCCTGCGCCTGATCAGAAGGTAGATGGCGCCGAGCACGATCGCCGCCACGACCAGGTAGTCGCCGTAATGCAGGTAGTCGCGCCACTGCTCCCAGCTGTCGCCGACCTCGCGGCCGATGATCCCGAGCATCAGCACCCACGGGATACAACCCAGCAGGGTGAGCGCCGTGAACCGCCAGAACGGCATCCGCGCGACCCCGGCCGGAAGCGAGATGAAGGTGCGGATGATCGGCAGCATCCTGGTGAAGAAGACGGTGGCGTCGCCGTGGCGCCTGAACCACGAGTCGGCCCAATCGAGGTGCTTGTGGTTGATGTGGATCAGCCGGTTCTTCTCCAGCAGCTCAATCCGCCCGAAATAGCCTGCGGCCCAGGCGATCCAGGAGCCGACGACGTTTCCCAGCACGCCCGCCGTGACGATCCCGACCAGGGTCATGTCGCCCTCGCTGACGTTGAACCCGGCGAACAGCATGATCGCCTCGCTGGGGATCGGGATGCAGGCCGACTCGAGCGCCATCAGCAGGAAGATGCCGACCAGCCCGACCGCATCGATGAAGTCGGTGGCGAACTCGACCAGCGGATCGACGATGAAGTCCGTCATGCAGGGCGTTGATCATAGGCAGGCGCCCGGTGCAGGCCTTTACACTCGCTCCGATGTCGCGCCTGCGAAGCCCCTCCTACAGGCGGCGCGCGCAACAGTTCGCGGTCGACGCGCTGCTTGCCGCCGCCGCCTACGCCCTGGCCTTCAAGCTGCGCTTCCTCGACGTGCCCGGGGGCATCCCCGAGCGCTACCAGGACATGCTGGTGGGATCGGTCGCGCTGGTCGCGATCGGTCAGGCGGTGGTGTTCGAGCTGCTCGGCCAGCACCAGAAGTGGTGGCGGTACTTCCGGCTTCCCGACCTGTGGCCGCTGGTCCGCGCGATCGCCGTCGCCGTCGGTCTGATGGTGCTGGTGTTCGCGGTCGCCCAGCCCTACGCGGACGACCTGCCCCGCTCGGTCGTGGTCTTCGACTTCCTGCTGCTGACAATGATGGCGGGCGGCGCCCGCCTGCTGCGCCGCTCGCTGGCCGAGCGCCCGGCGCGGGCGGCGTCGCGGCGCAAGGCGCGCACCGTGCTGGTGGTCGGCGCCGGATCCGGCGGCCAGATGGTCGTCCGCGAGATGCAGCTCAACCCCAACCTGGGGACGCGGGCGATCGGCTTCGTCGACGACGACCCGCAGAAGCGGGGGATGCGGAACCTGGGGCTGAAGGTGCTGGGGACGACCGACGAGATCGGCGCGATCCTCGACCGCACCAAGGCCGACGAGGTGATCATCGCGATTCCTTCCGCGCCCGGGGTCCTGCGCGCCAACGTCGTCGCCGCCGCTCGTGAGCGCGACGTCCCCGTCCAGACTCTCCCGACCGTGTTCGAGCTGCTGCGCGGCGGGGTCCAGCTCACCCGCCAGCTGCGGGAGGTCCAGGTCGAAGACGTCCTCGGCCGGGAGCCGGTGGTGATGGAGCTCGACCGGGTCGGCGCATACCTGGAGGACAGGATCGTGCTGGTCACCGGCGCCGGCGGCTCGATCGGCGCCGAGCTTTGCCGCCAGATTGCCCGGGTGCGCCCGAGGCTGTTGATCCTGCTCGACCACGCCGAGAGCCCGCTGTTCGAGATCGACCGCGAGCTGACCAGCGAGTGGCACTTCACCGCCGTCGAGGCGGTGCTCGCCGATTGCAAGGAGGGCGAGCGCATGCTCGAGGTGATGCAGCGGTTCCGACCCGAGGTCGTCTTCCACGCCGCGGCCTACAAGCACGTGCCGCTGATGGAGACGAATCCCCTGGAGGCGGTGCGCAACAACGCGATCGCGACGCGGGTGGTCTCCGAGACGGCGGCCGCGGCCGGAGCCGAGCGCTTCGTCCTGGTGTCTACCGACAAGGCGGTCAACCCCCGCACGGTGATGGGGGCGTCGAAGGCGATGGCCGAGTGGATAGTCGACGCCGCCGGGCAGCGCCACCCGCGAACGCGGTTCATCAGCGTCCGCTTCGGCAACGTGCTCGCCTCCTCGGGAAGCGTCGTGCCGATCTTCCGCTCCCAGATCGAGCGCGGCGGCCCGGTGACCGTCACCCACCCGGAGATGAGCCGCTACTTCATGACGATCCCCGAGGCGGTGCAGCTGGTGATCCAGGCCGCCGATCTCGGCGGCTCCTCGGGCGAGGTGTTCGTGCTGGAGATGGGCGAGCCGGTGAAGATCGTCGACCTGGCGCGCAACATGATCCACTTGGCGGGCTACGAGCCCGACTCCGACATCGCGATCGAGTTCACGGGCCCTCGGGCGGGGGAGAAGCTCCACGAGGAGCTGTTCAACACCCACGAGCGGCCGCGCAAGACCACGGCCGACCGTATCGTCCGAGCGGTCAGGCTCGCTCCGCTGGAGCCCGCCTGGGTCGAGCGCAGCGTCGAGGAGCTGGCCGAGATGGTCGCCTCCGGCGATGAGACGAACCTCGCGGCGCGGGTGGTCGAGCTGGTCGGGGGCACGCCGGCGAGCGCACCGGTCGAGCTGGACGCTTAGATTCCCTGACCTGCCATGCTCGACCTGATCGAGAAGATCGGGCCGTTTGTAGGTCTCGCGGCCTTCGTCGGCCTTGCCATCCTCGCCTTCGTCATCTTCCAGCAGTCGCGCGACGTGCGCCGGTTGCGGGAATGGGCGGGGCGCGCGCCCGAGCGCGCGGCGGCCGCCGCCGCCGCCTCCGCGGCCGCCGCCGAGGCGCGAGGAGCGCCCGCCGCCGAGGAGCGCCCGGGCCGGCTCGCCCGGCTTCGCAGCGCCATCGCCGGGGCGGTGGCGCCCCGTTACCAGGCGTTCGACCGCCGCAGCCCGATCGACGGGCGGATCGTCCTCGGGGTGCTGGGCGCAGCCGTAGTCGCCGCAGGCGTTCTCACCAGCGGGTTCGGCCTCGTCGGGGGCGACGACGGGGGCGGCAAGGGCAGCCGCGCAGAGCGCAAGGCCCAGAAGCGAGAGCAGAAGCCGAAGATCGCCGTCCTCAACGCGACGCAGACGTCCACCGGCGTGCAGGGTGTCCCGGGGCTCGCGAAGAAGGTTGCGACCGAGGTGGTGAAGCCGGCGGGCTACGAGATCGGCGCCCAGGCCAACGCGCCAACGGGGTTCGCCGAGACCATCGTCATGTTCGAGCCGAAGGCGCAGGGCGACGCGGCCGAGTTCGCGCGCGCGGTCGAATCGGAGCTGGGCGAGACCCCGGCCGAGCCGATCGCGGCCGACATCCGAGCGCTGGCCGGTGAGTCCCCGCTGGTTCTCGTGATCGGCGCGGACGACGCCGGGTTCTGATCTGAGGGAGGAGGCTCGGCGTGGATCTCACCGAGGTGATCGACAGGGCCGGGGGGATCGTCGCCATCGCCGCCGGGCTCGGCATCCTCCTCCTGCTGCCGCTCTACTTCTCGCAGCGCCGCGACCTCAGGCGGCTGGTCGTCTGGATGGAGCGCGAGCCCGCCCACCCGGCCGAGGACGTGGCTGCGAGCGAGGTCTTGCTGGACCGGGCCGAGTCCGAGCTCGAGGAGCTGCTCGGCACCCCGCCGCCGCCCGAGCCCGAGCCAGAGCCCGCGGTGACCCCGGCCCAGCGGGTCACCTCTGAGCGCCCGGCGCTGGAGCGGGTGACGATGGAGCGCGCGGCGCTCGAGCCCCACCCCCGCTGGCGGCGCTTCCTCGGCACGATCACGCAGCCACGTTGGATGGTCTCGATCGCGCTGCTCGCCGTGTTCCTCGGGATCGGGGCGATCTTCGGCTCGGAGCTGCTGCTCGATGAGGGCGGCTCCGAGCGGGCACCCAGGACCGGAGCGATCGACCCGGCCGAGGTCTCGGTCGCGGTCCTCAACGGCACCACCGTCCCGGGCCTCGGGGCCAAGGTCGGCGACGACGTCGAGGCCAACGGATTCGACCTCGCCGCCGTGACCACGATCCCGCAGCCGTTCGACCAGACCGTGGTGCGCTTCGAAGAGGGCCACGAGCGCGAGGCCCGCTCGCTCGCCAAGGACCTCGGGGTCGGTCCGGTGCAACCGATCGACCGCCGCGTGCAGCGGCTGAGCGAGGGGGCCGACGTGGTCGTGATCGCCGGCGAGGACCGGGCCAGCGCTTGACGCAGCATTCGAGGGCGACGGCGCTCTTCGTGACCCTGTTCGTCGCCGCTCTGGTCGCCACCGGGCTGGTCGTCGCCTCGCGCTCGCCGGACCTGGTGCTCGAGGTGCCCGTGCTGCCGGCCAAGTTCTCCCCGCGCGGCGACGGTAAGCCCGACGTGGCCGTGATCACCTTCTTCGTGCGCGAGTCGGACCAAGAGGCGGAGGTATCGATCGTCGGCCGCAACCTGAGGCAGACGCGGACCCTCGACGAGTCCGTGCACCTGAGCGCAGACGAGCCGGTCACATACACCTGGGACGGCCGCATGGATTCGGGCCAGTTCGCGCCGCCGGGGCGCTACCGGCTGCGGGTGGTGCTGCCCAACCAGGACCGCGACATGGTCTTCCCGAGGCGCGTCAGGCTGGTCTCCGGGTGACGGCCTCTCCGCTGGAGGCGGTCGGGCTGCTGGTCGCCTGCGGCGGGACGGCGGCGGCGATCTCGGCGCCCGGACGGCGCTGGCGCTGGATCGCGCTGACGGTGGCGCTGGCCGCCGCCCTGGCCCTGCTGGCCGGGGACGTCTGGGACGACCCGCGCTTCGCCGACCTGCGGTCGAGCCCGGCGCTGATCGGCGCCGGGGCGCTGCTGCTGGCGGTCGTCATCCCGACGGCGGTCTGGGCCTTCCGCCGCTGGCGCTGGGCGTTTCCGGTGCTCGCCTTCGCGGTCTTGGCGCTGCGACTGCCGATGCGCATCGCCGGTGAGACCTCGAGCCTGCTGGTGCCGCTGTATCTGGTTATCGCGGCCGGGCTGGCGAGCGCGCTTTGGGAGGAGTTCGGGCCGGGGGCCACGCCGCCGCGGGCGCTCCGGCCCGAGCCCCGCCCGGTCGTCTGGCTGCGCCGGCTGCTGGCGGCGGCGCTCGTCGTCTACGCCCTCCAGGCGCTGTACAGCGCGGACGTCTCCAACGCGATCGAGAACGTCTGCTTCTTCCTGGCCCCGTTCGGCGCCCTGTTCATGCTGCTTGCCGACGTGCGCTGGAGCGAGCGGCTGTTGGCATCGGCCGCGATCGCCATCGCCGCGATCGCCGTCGGCTACGCGCTGGTCGCCTTCGCCGAGTACGCGAGCCGCGACCTGATCCTCAACAGCGAGCTGCTCAAGTCGAACCAGATCAAGCCGTTCTTCCGCGTCAACTCGGTCTTCCACGACCCCAACGTCCTCGGGCGCTACCTGGCGTTGGTGATCATCGTCCTCGGCGCGGGCGTCGCCTGGTCGCGCGGTGGCGGATGGGCGGCGCTGGCGACCGCCACCGGGCTGGTGCTGCTGGCGGCGCTGGTCCTCACCTTCTCGATCACCAGCTTCATCGCCCTGCTGATCGGGCTGATCGTCCTCGCCGGGCTGCGCCACGGCCTCTGGGGCGCGGCCGCGGCTGCTGCGGCGACGGTCGCGGTCGCGGCCGCCTTCTTCGCACTGGGCGGAGCGGGCGGGGACGACAACGGCCCCGAACGAGGCATCAACAAGGTCACCAGCGGCCGGGTGGGGCTGGTCGAGGGCGGGCTCGAGCTGGCCGAGGACCGTCCCCTGCTCGGTTGGGGCTCCGGGGCCTTCGGGCGCGCCTACTTCGACCAGATCCGCGAGACCGAGACGACGACCTCACACTCCGAGCCGCTGACGGTCGCGGCGGAACAGGGCGTGGTCGGCCTGGCCCTGTACGTCGCCCTGCTGGGATCGATGCTCCGGGTGATGTTCGGCGCCGGCGTCCGCAGCTCGGCGGCCCGCTCCGCCGTGGCCGCCTGCATGGTTGCG
>JBDTSW010000040.1:0-18225 GCA_039930945.1 bacterium | reverse complement strand
ATGCAGTCATTGGAGGGCAAGTGCACAGGGGCCCGGCTTCCACGGCCCCTCGTGGTGCTGCACTGCGAAGGGACCAGCGGCTCAGGTGGGATCGGGTCCGCC
This sequence comes from bacterium, assembly GCA_039930945.1. Lineage (GTDB taxonomy): Bacteria > Actinomycetota > Thermoleophilia > Solirubrobacterales > 70-9 > JBDTSW01. The sequence continues at coordinate 18,123 of JBDTSW010000040.1, read as the reverse complement.
GTCTTCTTGCTCGCACTGGCGCAGCGCGGGCGAACGATCCGCCGCGTTGTCCAGGCCCACAGCGTTGTCGTTGCCCACCGTCATCTGCGAACCACCCTCGCGGAGGAACGCGGGCGGGACGGGGTCGACGAACCCATCCGAGACGACATAGCCGCCGCGGTGCGAGTTCTCCGCCTCGTTGCAGACGGTATCCGCCTGACCCGCGGGAGCGAGCGCGGACAGATACACGGCGGCCACCGTGCCAATCGTCACGCACAGCTTCTTATTTCTCAAGACAACCTCCTGTCGTGTCGACGGCCGAGCATCTCACCCGTGTGAGACTTCTGGCCCCGCATTCCCGTGTTGCGACGGGTCCGCCCGATGCCGCCTGGTTTGTGGCTTGAATCGACCGGCCGCGGTGGATCGATTAGCGCGCTGGACGGATTGACGAGTGGACCTGGATCGACGGAGCGCGCGCTCAGCTCAAACGTCGTCCCACCTGGGCGCGGCTCTCGGAAGCCCGCTTCGGGCGGCTGCCAAAGCGACGGTGGGTGATGGGTTTCTCGAGCGGCCGTCGTAGCGCTGGTGGGTTGTGACGAACACATCACGGCACGAGTGCTGCAGGGTCGCCGGATGAGCCGAGCGGAGACCACGCGGCCCCCGCGTCGAGGAGGGCGTGAGCGTTGCCGCCGCAAGACCGGGCGACGAGTGCGCGTTCGCCTTGGTTCGAGTGACGGATCGCGGGCGTGGTACCGCTTTGGTGCCGACTGATACGTCCAATCCGTCCAGATCGTCCACGGGCGTGGACGATCTGGACGCGGGGGACGCTCCGGGACGCATCGACACCCGGATCCTCTCGGCTGGGGGCCGAAAGGTCGCTGGTTCAAATCCAGTCGCCCCGACTATCGCGACCGGGCCGGTTCCGAGCTCAAGGGCTAGCTCGCGGCGCGGTCGCGCGCTCGGGACGATCCCTCCGCCGGCGAGCGCTAGCATCGTCGTGTGAAGACAGGGGAGTTGGTCAGTCGACGCCGAACGTTCCGCCCTTGGCGAGGTGCCGTGCTCGCCCTGCTTCCGCTCGCGCTGGGTTCGAGCCCTGCCGTCGCGGATGAGTTCGTCCCGACGCGCTTCAATGACCCGCCGCCGAACGGGTGCAAGCCGAGCGACTGCTCGCTGCGCGAGGCGATCAAGGCGGCGAACAACCACGGCGGCCCGGACAAGGTGACCCTCTCACGGGGCACCTACGAGATGCGGATCCCCGCCACCAGCGCGGCGAGCATCGACGATGGGGACTTCAATGTGTTCGGCGACCTGACGATCAAGGGCGTGGGTCCCAAGAAGACCAAGGTCGACGCAAACGGGGTCGACCGGGTCTTCACCGCCGGCGGGAAGGACAAGTTCCTGGGCCTGACGATCAAGGGCGGCGATTCGTCGGCGAACCCCGGACACACGAGCATCGGCGGCGGCATCACGGCGATCGGCGAAAGGGTCGTCGTCAAGAACGTCAAGGTCACCGATAACGAGGCGCAGCTCGGCGGCGGCATCTCATCGGTTGCCGACGACCTGTCGATCGTGCGCAGCACGGTGTACTACAACCGCGCGGTGGAGGGCGCCGGGCTCGATCTTCGCTCGAGCATCACCCAGCCGGTGACCACCATCCGGGGCTCGACGTTCGTATCAAATCCGGCGACCCAGAAGGGGGGCGGCATCCTCGCCGACGGGGCGACGGTCGGCCCGAACTCCGAGGAGCCGTTCCTCGTGGTCGAGAATTCCACCTTCTACAACAATGTCGCCGTCACGGGTGGCGGCCCGGACACTTATCAGGGCGGGGGGATCATGGCCGACAATGGCGCCGTCGTGACGTTAGACCAGACGACGCTGTTCTTGAACCGGGCCGGCGACGCGTACAGCACCGGCATCGGCGGCGGCCTCTACCAGCACTCGGGGGCGGTGATCAACCCGGGCGACTCGATCATTGTCGGCAACGGTGTCGGGACTGGCGTGGGAACCGGGGTCAAGTCGGACGTCTCAGGCGCGCAGTGCGCGGGCACGATCAGCGGCTCGGGTGGGAATCTCGTGCAGCAACCGGCGACAACAACCTGTCCGATGTCTGGCGGCTACACCGAGACCTCTTACGCGGGCGCGAAGCTCGGCACGATCGGCAACTACGGGGGGCCGACGCTGACGGTCCCACTGCTGACCGGAAGCCCCGCGATCGGCCTCGCGGGGGCGTGCCCGCCCAAGGACCAGCGCGGCGTCGCCCGACCGTCGAGTGGCTGCGACTCCGGCGCCTTCGAGAACACCGACCCCTGAGCGGAAGAAGAGACGGCCGACGAGGTGGCGAGCGTGCCGGCATCGGCGCCTACGTCGGCCGCTACCACGACAGGCCGCACAGCGGCCTCGACTACCGCACCCCTAAGGAGGTGAGGCAGACCTGGGAGGATGCCCAGGACGAGATCGAAGCCCTACGAAATCAAGCGGCCTGAGGTGTCAACAGGCGAGGGGAGCAGGTCAGCGGCGAATGGAAGAACCAGCGGCCTGAGCCGTTGATTCCGGCTGGACATGCGAAACGCAACCGCATAGTCTGGAACGGCGTTTCACACGAGGGAGCTGCCGGTGCCTGCACGCGCGATCCATCACGTCGACCTCGCAGTCGGCGACCTTCAACGGTCGCTCGCCTTCTATCTCGCGGTCCTCGGCCCGTTCGGCCTTCACGAAGAAGCGCGATATCCGAGCTACCGGGGAACCGAGGAGGTCGTCTACCTTGGCTGGGCGGACCAGCAGCTCGGGCTGCGGCAGGCGGATCCAGGCAAGTACCGCTACTACGAAGTCGGGCTCGAACACCTGGCCTTCTACGTCGACACCCGCGAGGAGGTCGACGCCGCCTACCAGACCTGTCTCGATATCGGCGCCGAGATCCACTACCCACCCGAAGAGGACCGGGACATCGAGGGCTACTACGAGATGTTCGTGTTCGATCCAGACGGTATGCGCGTCGAAGTCGCCTGCGCTCCACCCGGAGAGTCCATGTCCCATGTCCAGCCGGAATCTCCTTAGAGGACGGCCGTTCGGCGCTCGGGGCGGACAGCCCGACAGACTGAGTCCAAGGCTGAGAACGCTACTTCTTGACGGTGACCGTCTTGGCCCGGGTGCGGGCGGTTCCGCCGGCCAGGCTGCTCCTTGGGGGTCCTGGGGGTCGCTGCGATTGCGGTCGATATATTCGCCCCCGTGAAGACTCGGGTCGTCGTTCTCGGTGCCGGCTTCGGCGGCCTCGAGCTCTGTACACGCCTCTCGGAAGCACTCGGCGAGGACGTCGAGGTAACCCTGATCGACAGGAACGACTCGTTCGTCTTCGGCTTCTCAAAGCTCGACCTGATGTTCGGGCGGGCCACCCCCGAGGCGGTCCGGATGCACTACAGCGACATCTCCAAGCCGGGCGTGCGCTTCGTACAGGAGACGATCACGGCGATCGACCCCGAGTCGCGCGTGGTTACCACTGACGCCGGCGTCCACGAAGCCGATCATCTGGTGGTGGCGCTCGGGGCCGACTCCGACATGGATGCCACTCCTGGTCTGGCGGCAGGCGGCAACGAGTTCTACTCCGTCGCCGGCGCCGAGCAGCTCGCCGGCGTCATCCCGACGTTCTCGGAAGGCAGGGCCCTGATCGGTGTCTGCGGGACGCCGGTCAAGTGCCCGCCGGCGCCGAGTGAAGCCTGCCTGCTGTTGCACGATCACTTGGTCGAGCGAGGCGTCAGGGACGCGTGTGAGATCTCGTTCGTGATCCCGCTCAGCACGCCCGTTCCGGCCTCCAGGGAGACCTCGGCGGCCCTCGTCGAGGCCTTCGCCGAGCGCGACATCAACTTCGTCCCGAAGCGCCTCATCGCCTCGATCGATCCCGAGCGGAAGGTGGCGATCCTCGACCACGACGGCGAGATGCCCTTCGACCTCCTCCTCGGCGTCCCCAAGCATCGGGCTCCGGACGTCGTCCTGGCCAGCGGCATGGCCGAGGACGGCTACATCCCGGTGGATTCGAGGACCCTGCGGACGAAGTTTCCGAATGTCTACGCGGTCGGCGATGTCGCCACCCTCGGCGTCCCCAAGTCGGGTGTGTTCGCCGAGGGTGCCGCCACGAGCGTGGCGAAGTCGGTGATCGCAAGCACCCGTGGGACCGAGGATCCGGACGGCTTCACGGGTCGCGGCTCCTGTTACATCGAGTTCGGGTCCGGGCGCGTCGGGCGCGTCGACGTCGACTTCCTTGGCGGGCCCGAGCTATCCAGCGCCTTCCAGGCGCCCTCCGAAGCGCTCGTCGCCGAGAAGGTCGAGTTCGCCTCGAGTCGCCGGGCCCGCTGGTTCTGAGCGGCGCACCCGCTCAACTACCCGTGCGTCGCAGCGAGAAGCGAATCGGGTAAAGGTCGCTGGTTCAAATCCTGGCGGAAGATCATCGGGCCTCGTTGGCGCTGTGGCCAAAGCGCACGTCGGGCAGCACCCGGTCGAGCCAGCCCGGCAGCCACCAGGCGCTGCGACCCATCAGCCGCAGCAGCACCGGCATCAGGAGCAGCCGCACCAGCGCCGCGTCGAGCAGGACCGCGACGCCGAGGATCACGCCCATCTCCTTCGGCGGCAGCGGCCCCGAAAGGGCGAAGGTGAAGAACACGGCCACCATCACCGCGGCGGCGGCGAAGATGACCCGGCCCGAGTGCGCCAGACCGCCGACCATCGCCTCTCTGGGGTCGCCCGTGCGGTCCCAATGCTCCTTGGCCGAGCTGAGCAGGAACAGCGTGTAGTCCATCGAGATCGCGAAGATCATCGCGAAGAAGAACACCGGGGCCCAAGCGTCGAGGAAGCCTTGGGACTCGAAGCCGAGCAGACCAGACAGGCGCCCGTCCTGGAAGATCAGCTTGGCGACGCCGAAAGCAGCGCCGGTAGCCAGCAGGTTGGTCAGGACACCAGCGGCGGCGATCAGCGGCGCCTGCAGCGCTAAGAGCAGCAGCAGGAACCCGAGTACAAGCACGACGCCGATCACCAGCGGGGTCCTCCCGGCGAGCGCCTGTTCGAGGTCATGGTTCTCGGCGACGGCTCCGCCGACCAGTACGCCGGGGGACTGCTCGGCACGCAGCCGGTCGATCGTCTGCCCCATCTCCGGGCTGGAGGGATCCTGCCTGGGAGTTGCCTCGATCAGCGCGAGGTCGCCCGAGCCCCGCTGCCGGGGCAACACCTGGGCGATGCCACCATCCTGCTTGACGGTGGCTAGCACTTGGCGGGCGTCGGCTTGAGGGCTGACGATCTGCAGCGCCCCTGGCGCGCCGGCGCCGAAGGCGGCCTGCACCTGCTCGAAGCCCTGGCGCGATGGGTCGCCTTCGGGGACGACCTTGATGGACGGCATGCCCGTGTCAAGCTTCAGGACGGGCACCGCAAGCGCGCCCAGGGCGACGAGGGCCACCAGCCCGAACGCCACCGGCCGGCGCCAAAGCCGCTCCCCCCAGGCAGCGAAGCGCGCCGAGCGGTGAGCGGCCCCGTGGACCCAGGGCAACGCGAGGCTGTCGACTCGCGGGCCGAGCCGCGCCAGGACCGCGGGCAGCAGCGTCAGCGTCGCCGCCAGTACGAAGATGACCGAGAGCATGATCCCGAGGCTCATCGAGCGAAAGGCCGGACTGGGAACCAGCATGACCGCCGAGAGCGAGATCAGCACCGTCAGCCCAGAGAACAGCACGGCCTTGCCGGCGGTGTCCATGGTCACCGTGACCGCCTCTTCTGCGGGGAGCTCTGAACCGAAGAACGCGCCGCGAAAGCGCATGACCAGGAAGAGCGCGTAGTCGATCCCCAGCGCCAGGGCGAACATCAGCGCGAAGTTCATCGCCCAGATCGAGATGTCAAGGAGCTGCGTGCCGAGATAGAGAGAACCGGCGGCGGCGACGAGGCCGAGGATGGTGAGCATCAGCGGCAGCCCCGCAGCGACCAGCGAGCCAAAGGCGAGCACGAGAATAGTGAGAATCACCGGCCAGGAGATGAGCTCGGATTTCAGCATCGCGGTCTTGTTCGCCTCGTTGAAGTCAGACCACATCCCCGGCGCGCCGGTGAGGTTGATGTCGATGCCGTTACCTCCGAGGCTCGACAGCTCGCCCTTAAGGTCGTCGGCGGCTCGGACCATGTCGTTGGAGTTCCTTGCCGCACCGGCCCGGACGACCGCGGTGTGGCCGTCAGGCGAGATGGATAGGCCGGGCCGCGGGGGGACAACCCTGGTTACCGCAGCGTCGGCCCTCAGGATGCCCTCGGTGCGGGCAACGGCCTGCTTGAACGCAGGATCGGCGACGGTCTTCTCGGCTGAGTGGACCACCACCATCAGGCCGTAGCCGGACAGCCCGTCAAAGCCCTTGTTGACCTGTTCGCGAGCCTGCACGGACTCCGAGCCGCTGGCCTCCCAGCCGGCGCCCGAGAGCGCGTGCTCCACCTTCGGCGCGAAGAAGCCGAGGGCGACGGCGACGGCGACCCAGGCGACGAGGACAAGGCGGAAGTGGGTGGCCGTCCAGCGGCCGAGCCTACCGACCGGCCCTACCTCGCTCATCGTTGCCCACCGCCGCGCAGCGCGCAGCGCGGACCGACAGCATCGCCGAGATCAACGGGGTCGAGGGATCCGCTCGGGCTCACGGCACGTGAGTATACTCAAGTAATCCTACGAGTCTTTGGGGAGTGAATCGAAACATGAGTCCGCCTGGTCGCCGTTTCAAGGATGCGATCTACGAGCAGTTCGCGCGAATCGGCAAGGCGGTCGCCAACCCTCGCCGCCTCGAGCTCTTGGATCTGCTCTGCGAGGGCCCCCGCACGGTCAACGCGCTGGCCACGCAGATCGGCCAGTCGCTGGCCAACACCTCCCACCACCTGCAGGTACTGCACGCTGCCCGCCTGATCGAAAGCGAGAAGGCGGGTACCTACGTCACCTACCGGGTCGCCGGCGACGACGTCCGCGCGCTGTTTCAGACGGTGCGCGCGCTTGCCGAGACCCGCTTGGCCGAGATCGAGAGGGTGACGCAATCCTTCCTTTCCGAGCGCGAAGCGATGGAGCCGATCGACAGCGCGGGCCTGCTCGCACGGGTGCGCGAAAGCTCGGTGACCCTGCTCGACGTGCGCCCCACCGAGGAGTATGCGGCCGGTCACGTTCCCGGTGCCGTCTCGGTTCCGCTTAGCGAGCTCGCGCACCGCATCGGCGAGCTTCCCGGCGACGCCGAGATCGTCGCCTACTGCCGCGGTCCCTACTGCGTGCTGGCCCTGGAAGCCGTCGAGCTCCTGCGCTCCCGCGGCTTCGACGCGGTCCGCATGGAGGACGGCGTTAGGGAGTGGCGGGCACAGGGATTCGATCTCGAGCTGGAGGGGGCGCCGAGTTGATGGAGGTCCGCCCCTCGACCAGCCCGACCCTCTTCGTCCTCAACGACGCCCCCTATGGCACCGAGCGCAGCTACAACGGCCTGCGCCTGGCCGGATCCCTCGCCAGAGGCGGGGGCGAGGCGATCCGGGTCTTCCTGATCGGCGACGCCGCGGCCTGCGCCAAGGGTGGCCAGAGCGTGCCCAAGGGCTACTACAACGTCGAGGTCATGCTCCGTGCGGTCGCCCGCGCCGACGGCGAGATCGGGGTCTGCGGGACCTGCATGGACGCCCGCGGAATCGCCGACGCCGAGCTGGCCGAGGGTTGCCGGCGAAGCACCATGGACGAGCTCGCCGATTGGACCCGATCGGCCGACCGGGTGCTTGTCTTTTGAGCCGGGAGAGGGACCGATGAGCGATCGCCACAGCGTGCTCGTCCTCGGCGGCGGCGTCGGCGGCCTCGTCGCGGCCGTCGAGTTGCGCAAGAAGCTGCCCCGAGACCACCGGGTCGTGCTGGTCGATCGCAGGCAGCACCACCTGTTCGACCCCTCGCTGCTGTGGCTGATGACCGGCGGCCGCACCCGCGAGCGAATCACCCGGCCCCTTGAGCGGCTGCGCGAGAAGGGGGTCGAAGTAGTGACGGGCGAGATCGAGCGGATCGACCCAGATCAGCGAAAGGTCACCGTCGACGGAGCCGAGCTCGAGGGCGAGCACCTGATCGTCGCGCTCGGCGCCGAGTACGCGCCGGAGATGGTCTCGGGCCTTGCCGAGGCCGGCCACAACTTCTATGCGCTCGCCGGTGCCGAGGGCCTCCGTGACGCCCTCAGGGAGTTCCGCGGCGGCCGGCTCGTCGTGCTCACCGCGGCGCCCGTCTACAAGTGCCCCGCGGCGCCCTACGAGGCGGCCATGCTGCTCGAGTACGACTGCCGCAAGCGCAAGGTCCGCGACGACGTCCAGATCGACCTCTACGCAGCCGAGCCCGGGCCGATGGGAGTCGCGGGGCCGACTGTTTCCGCCGGCGTGCGCGAGATGGTCGAAAGCAAACGGATCGCCTACCACCCTGAGCACCAGGTGGAGCGCGTCGACCCCGAGGCGAAGCGGATCACCTTCGCGAACGGCACCGACGCCGGCTTCGACCTTCTCGCCTACGTCCCGCCCCATCGCGCCTCCCGGGTCGTTCGTGAGTCCGGGCTGACCGGCGAGTCCGGCTGGGTCCCCGTGGACCGCCACAGCCTCGAGACGAGCTTTCCGCGCGTCTACGCCATCGGCGACGTCACCTCGATCCCGCTCGAGCTCGGCAAGCCCCTGCCCAAGGCCGGCGTGTTCGCGCACGGCGAAGCGAAGGTGGTCGCTGACAACATCGCCGGCGCCATCACCGGCAATGGCAGGCCTGCGAAGTTCGACGGCCACGGCGAGTGCTTCGTCGAAGCCGGCGACGGCAAGGCCGGCTTTGGCCGCGGCAACTTCTACGCAGAGCCCCTCCCAGAGGTGGGACTCCACAAGGTCGGCCGCCGCTGGCACGTAGCCAAGGTCCTGTTCGAGAGGAAGTGGCTGCGCAAGTGGTTCTGAGATCGTTGGAGGCCCGCTTCGGAGGCGTCAGCTTTCAGCCCATTGGCAGATCATCCTTGACGAGGTAGCCGGCCGCGTTGAGGCGTGCAAGCACCTCGGCGCTTCGCTCGTGCGCGCGGCGCAGTTCCTCCTCCATTTCCTCGAGCTGCCGCTCCGCCGCGCGCTCGACTCGCTGCAGGGCGAAGACCCGGCGCTGGAATGCGTCGTGCGCTCGCTCTACCTCGATCGCGTTGTCCTCGCGCGCGGGGCTTGGAGGGCGTGCATCGACGGTCGCCGGCGGCGGGAAGGTGACCTGGATCGCGGTGCCGTGCGGGTGGCCGAGCAAGAGCGGCCGAGCGGCGCGGTCGCGGCGGGCGAAGAAGCGGGCGAGTCGCCGGCCGAGAACCTTGCCCGACGGCCACCAAAGGCAATGCGCGGCGGGTTCGAGCCCGGCAGGCCGTGAGGCATTCTCGGTCGACCAGCGGGCTGCTGCGCCGCTCACCAGGATTCCGGTGAGCACCGGCTCCGAGGCGTGCGGCTCGACCTCCGCCCCGGCAGCAGCGGCGATCCCAGCGGCCGCGCACTCGGCCTGGGCAACCGCAAGCGTGCTGTGCTTGAGAGCGAGCGGCGTGCAATCGCCGGCGGCCCAGACGCTCTTCACCCCGAGCACCCGGCAGTGCTCGTCGATCGCCACGTAGCCGTGCCGGTCGGTGCCGAGCCCCGGGAGTGCCGGACCCCGGTTGGCGGGCAGGGCGACGAAGCGGTCGAATCGCGCACGCTCGCCCCTGACGAGCACCGGGACCCCGGTGGGCGCGGGACGCTGAGCTGCGGTCCTGCCGAGCACACGGGCGGTCAGGGCGCTCATCCAGTCCTCGCCGCCCCTCGGTGCGGCCGGCGGCGGCTCCTCGACCCGCGTCCCGGCTTGAAGCTCGAGCCCTGCGGCTCGAAGCTCGGCCTCGACGACCGCTTCCGCCCTCTCGCCGAGGACCGCAAGCGGCCGGCTGCCCTCGGCAAGGAGCTCGACCGACACATCCGCCGCGCTCTCAGCCCGGGCGGCGTGCGCAAGGATCAGCGCGAGCTCGTAGCCGGCCAACGGCCAGCCGCTCGAGTCGGGTATGTAGACGGAGATACGGATGGCGCTGGTCGCATCGGCGATATCGCCGATCAGACCGAGCAGCGCCTGTGGATCCCCCTGCGCCGGCCAGCCAATCCAGCCTCGCGGCAAGCGCCGCTCGAAAGCCCCGATCGCGATCAGGAGCTGGTCGTATGTGATCCAGCTCCCGTCGCGGGTCAGCAACCTGCCGGGCTCGACGAGGGCGACGGAATCAGAGACGAGCTTGGCATCGGTCGCGGCTGCGATCGAAGCGAGGGAGAGCTCGTGTTCGGGATGGGTAGCGAATTCGACGACGCTCGACAGAGGTCGGTGACCAAGGGTGCGGTTCGGCGCGATCAGGCAGATGCGGGCTCGGTTGGGTTCGAGCCAATCGCGGAGCGCGAGAAGCGCCTCGAGGGCCGCGGGCCCGCCGCCGGCGATCACGATCTTTGGAATCCCGCGCGCGCTCACCGAGGGATCACATCACGATCACCGACCTGATCGAGCTTCGCGAGCGCCGCCGCCCGGACCCGCTCGGTTGGGGCCGAAAGGAAAGGAGGGTCGCCGCAAAGGATGTCTTCGACGTAGAAGGGCACGTCTGCTGCTGCGCCGGGAATCCAGACTGGCTGGCCTCGCACCGATCCGGCCACCACGACCGCCCCCTCGGTCGCGAGTTTCGCGATCGAGCCGCTGGACTGAGCCTCCTCGGCTGCTCGATCGGGTCGGCCGCCGGTGGCGCCGGGGCCGCCGTTCATCCAACCCTAGACTCTCGCCGATGGCCGGCCGCCGCGATCTCGAGTTCACCTACTCGCTGACCGACCGGATCGTCCGGCTCAGCCTCGGCGAGCTCGCCGACTTCAGCGGCGCCAAGTACGACGGTGACTTCTCGCTCAGCCTCGAGCAGGCCCAGCGGCGAAAGCACGAGTACGTCGCCGAGCAGATCGGGATCGAGCCCGGCAGGCGCGTGCTCGATCTCGGCTGCGGCTGGGGGCCGCTGCTCGCCTTCGTTTGCGAGCGCGGCGGATCCGGTCTCGGCGTCGCGCTGTCTGAGGCCCAGGCCGCCGCCTGCCGGCGCCGCGGCCTCGATGTCCACCTGCGCGACGCCCGCACGATCGACCGCGAGACCTTCGGCCCCTTCGACGCTCGTGATCACGCTGGCCTGCTTCTTCCTGATCGGCCCGGTGGTCGGGCTGATCGTCTTGTTTGCCGGGCTGGTCGGGTTCGGCTGGGCTGCGGTCGCCGCGATCCGCCGCGCCGACACCTCGGATAGCTGACTACGGGAGAAAAGGCGCTGCTCGGTCCAGTACCTGGAGGCGCTCGCGCTGGAGTTGGCGCAATAGAGTCAGCGGTCCAAGTGGACGAGCTGTGCGACTTCATCGGCCTGCGCTTCGTCGACGCCGGGACCACCGAGCTCGAGATCGCCCCCCGGCACATCAACCCCGCGGGCGTGCTCTCCGGCGTCGTCACCTACGCGCTGGTGGACTACGGCATGGGGCGCGCCCTCTGGGAGGTCAAGGAAGCCGACGAGACCGTGGTCACGGTGAGCCTCTCCCTCAACTACGTGGGCAGTGCCGAGGGGGGACGGATCATCTGCCGAACCGCGCTCGACCGCAAGACCGCTGGAGTCGCCCTCCTCCAAAGCGAGGTCCGCCACGAGGATGGTCGGCTGCTCGCCCTGGGACTGGGAACCTTTGCGGTCATCCGCGGTCCAGGGTGACCGCGAGGTCGCGTGAACCGCGCGGCGATAACCCAGCAGGACGCCTATCCGGGGGTGGAGGTGCGCTCGGAGGCCGCGGGTTGCTCGTCGCGAATAACGTCCAGCGCCTCGGTCGCCGCGTCGTATCCCTGGCGGATCAGGCGCGGCCAGTGGCTGCGATCGAGGAAGAGATCGTAAAAGGACGTACCGTGGAGCTCCGAGTCCTCGACCGGATCGATCAGGGTGAGCCTGTCGCCGAGTTGCGCTCGCGCACGGCGCGCGAGCTCGAGGTGATAGCCCTGCTGGAGCTGGCGGCTTGCCTCGAAGAGGCCGCCGAGGCGGTCCGGCCAGCCGGTGATGTCCTTGGGCTCGAGGCCCCTGGGCAGCATGAAGTTGACGCCGACCACGCGGTCGAAGCCGCCCTCGTCGAGGACCGGCTGGATCGGCCAGACCTCGATGATCCCTCCGTCCACGTAGAGGTGGCCCTGGACCGGCACCGACTCGATGAACAGCGGCAGGGCGACAGCGACCCGGACCAGGTGGCCGACGGTGACGTCGGGGGTCTCGTCGGTGCCGAAGTACTCGACCCGCCCGAGGTCCATGTTGTAGACGATCGTCTTCAGCGGGATCGGCGTTTCCCCGCAGCGCATGCCGCGCACCCGCTGGTCGAATAGCCGCTCGATCGCCTCGCCCTTGGCAAGCCCGGTGAATCCGCGCAACGCCGAGAGCGCGAAACGCGGGATCTTCAGCCACTGGACGTCGAGGTAGTCCTCGGGCTTCCAGCGCAGCGAGAACTCGGCCATCTCCTGGGCGCTCATCCCCGCGGCCCACATCGAGCCCCAGATCGCCCCACCCGAGCAGCCGACGATCGCGGCCGGCTCGATCCCCGCCTCCTCGAATGCGCGTGCCACCCCGACCAGCGCCACCGCGGCGCCACCACCACCGGAGGCGACCAGCGCAACCCGCTTGCCCTCGAGCGTCGAGATCGGCCGCGAATGGAGCGGGGGGAACACGGTCGAGGCGTCGATCTCGTCCTGCCGGTCGATCAGCGGCAGCGGCAGCAACGCGCGGCGGGCGCGGCGCAGGAAGGCGACATCGGCGGCAAGGCCGCCGAGGCTGATCAGTTCCGCGTAGCGCTCGAACTGGTGCTTGATCGCGAACAGGTCGAGTCGTTCGTCCAGAGCCATGGGTGCAAAGTTAGCCTGACTGGGGACCTACGTCAGCCTTCCTTCAAGCTGACGGTGTCGTCGCTGAGGTGAAGGGTGCCCCGGACGCCGTGCGCCCCGACGAACTCGATCTCGCCGTCCCTTTGGGCAGATTCCTCGACGCCCGCGCCGATCGGCGCCTTGGTGATCCGGAGGGGCCCTGAGTCCTTCACCTCAATGAGCGTGACGTCCTGGCGGGTCAAGACGAAGTCGTGGCGGAAGATCGCGAAGGCTCCCGTTGATCTGTCGGCGGCGAGAGCCCCGGCGTCGACCTCGGTGAGTCGCTCACGGCTGGCGGTGCGCCAAGCGTTCGTGACCGGGCGCAGGACCTCGGATGAGACGAAGGTCTGCGGCTGAGCGTCGATCTGTGCCGGGATCGTCTCGGTCATCGCTCGGCCGATATCGCCGCCGTCGCGCTCGGCGCTGCTCGTCTCCGCTCCGTCCTCGGAGCTGCAGGCGACAGCCGCGCCGGCCGCGAGAACCGAGAGCAGCGCTACAACCACGCGAGTGGCTCGGTGTCGGCGCCGCGTCCTCACCCGGGGAACACCACGATGACCGGGTCGACGCCGGCCGAGGTCTTCTCCCGCAGCGCTCGCCAGCTCCCCTGCGGTGAGAACGGGCCGATCGGGCTTGAGCTCACCCCGGCGAAGGAATCGATCTTGCAGGTCTTCTGGATCTTGGCCCACTGTGACGGCTGATCGACGACGCCTGCGAAGTAGATCTCGGGAAGCGCCACTCGGCCGTGCCCACCTGCGACCTCGCAGATGTCCCGGGGAGTCCAGCCGTTCGTGCAGTTCCCGCCGGTGCAGGGGGCGGTCCCGACGTCGTAGTAGGGTTTGCCCGAGGCCGAGTTGGCCCCCGCGACCATGGCGATCGCGACCTCCGGCTTCGCAACGGCGTCGTAACCGGGTTCGATGTCCCCGCCGATGGCCGCTGATTGATGCGCGGAGAGGTCGAGGCCGGCCAGGGTCTTGGCCTGCTGCTCGCCCGCCTCGCGCGCGGTGACTTCATCGAACGCCTTGTAGCCCCGGCCGGGGCGACCCAGGAATGCGTTGCTGTTCACGTAGGCGATCGTCACCGAGCCCCGCTCGTGGTGGTCTTCGTAGCCGTGCGCCGCCGCCTGAAGCGCGGTGCCGATCTCCTCGTTGCTGAAGAAGGTGCCGCTTCGAAGCGCCGCCCCGTAGGTGCCCTTCTTCAGGCGCGCAGCACCGAAGTCGAGCACCAGCAGTGATTCGCCCGGCCCCTGGCTGCGCGCGAACGAGGCGGCGGCGTCGTAGGCCTGACGCTTCAGGTCGGCGGCATTGGCTGCGGTCAACTAGAAGGCCGGCTGTGGGTTGGGGCCGCCGTTGGCGTCGTCCTCACCCCCGCATCCGACGAGACCGACGGCCGCCACGACCGCGGCCGCCAACGCCCATCTGGCCGCTCGCCGCCTGATTCGCGACCCGGACCGCATTCCCGGCCGATCATAGAGATCGCGAAGTCCCTCGGCTAGGCTCGGCCGGATGAATCTCGCCGGCACGATGGCACTGATCACCGGCGCCTCGCAAGGCCTCGGGGCGGCGACGGCCCGCACCATGGCCGCCCGGGGTGCCGAGGTGTTGCTGCTCGCCCGCAGCGAGGACAAACTGCGCGGCGTCGCCTCGGAGATCGAGGCCGCGGGCGGCCGCGCCCGCGTCTACCCGGTCGATCTCGCCGACCTCGACGCGGTCGTCGCGACGACCGACGCGATCAAGGCGGAGGGGACGATCCCGGACGTGATCGTCAACAACGCGGGGATCGGCCGCTGGGTCTTCATCGAGGAGACCCCGCTCGAGGAGATGCAGGCGGACATGGCCGCGCCGTACTTCGCGGCATTCGCGATCACCAAGGCGTTCATCGCCGAGATGGCGGACAGGGGAAGCGGCAACGTCTGCAACATCAACGGCCCTGGCGCTTGGTTCCCGTGGCCAAGCTCGATCGCCTACGCATCGGCGCGGTGGGCCTTGCGCGGGTTCTCGGCGGCGCTGCGCGTGGACATGCGCGATACGGGGGTGACGGTCACCGACGTGGTGATGTCGAAGATCAGCAGCAGCTACTGGGAGAACAACCCGGGATCCGAGGATCGCGTTCCCTGGGTGGACCGCCTCGTTCCCACCATGACCCCCGGGCAGGCGGCTGAGGTGGTGACTCGCGCGGTCGAGCGGGAGCGCCGCGAGGCAACGGCGCCGTTCATGTACACGGTCTTCCACCAGACCGGCCGCCTCTTCCCGCGCTTCGTCCATTGGTGCGTCTACAGGGGCGGCGCGAAACGCCCGTCGTCGTTCGGCCCTTAGGACCCCGCGATCATGGCGCCGAGCTAGTTGCCCGCCGGCCGCGGGCTGAAGCGGACCGGCAGCGTCTTCAGCTGGTTGACGAACATCGAGCGGGCGTGGGTGGGCTCGCCCGCCGGCTCGATGTCGGGGAAGCGGCGCAGCGTCTCGGCCAGCAGCGTCCGCAGCTCGAGGCGGGCGAGCGCGGCGCCGAGGCAGAAGTGCCTGCCGCCGGCGCCAAACGCCTGGTGATCGGGGTTGCGGGTGACGTCCAGGCGCTGCGGATCGGAGTAGACGTCCTCGTCGCGGTTCGAGGCGACGTACCACAGCAGCACCTTGTCGCCCTCGGCGATGGCCGTCCCGTGCAACTCGAGATCGCGCGTGGCCGTGCGCCGGAAGTGGGCGAAGGCCGGATACATGCGCAGCAGCTCCTCGACCGCGCCCCCGATCAACGCCGGGTCGTCGAGCAGGAGCTGCTTTTGGTCGGGGTGCTCGAACAGCCCGAGCATGCCGCTGGTGAAGACCGCCCGGGTGCTGTCGTTTCCGGCCGCGCCCAGCAGGCCTACTCCCATGAAGATCTCGGACTCGCTCAGGCTCTCGCCGTCGACGACGGCGTGGACGAGGACGCTGAGGAGATCGTCGCCCGGGTTGGCGCGGCGGTCGGCGATCAACTCCATCGTCTCCTCCCAGGCCCGGCTCATCATCTCGGTCATCGCCTGCTCGCTGGGGCGCAGATCCTCGTCGCCGAAGCCGAGCGCGATGTTGGTGTCCTCCATGTGGCGCTGGTCGTCCTCCTCCGGAGTGCCCAGGAACGATCCGATCACCCGCGAGACGACCGGGCCGGCTACCTCCGCAACCAGGTCGCACTCGCCGCGCTCGGCGACGCGGTCGAGGACGCGGTTGACGATGGCGCGAATCCGCTGCTCGTGCTCGGCGATGCGCCTCGGGGTGAAGCCGCGCTGGAACAGCACCTTGATCCGGTCGTGGCGCGGGGGGTCCATCGAGATCATCTGCTGGCGCTGGGCCTCGAGCGGGATCCCGAAGTCGTCGAGCACGAGGATCCCGCCGACCTCCGAGGAGAAGGCCTGCCAGTCGAGGCTGACCTTGCGCAGGTCGGCGGCGCGTGTGATCGACCAGAAGCCCGCCTCGTCCGGATGGCCGGCGAGCGGGCTCCAGTGGACCGGAGCCTGGCGCCGCAGGCGGGTGAAGAGGGGATGCGGCGGCCCCTCGGCCCAGAGATCGAGATCGCCCAGGTCGATTCGGTCGAGGTCTGGCTCGGCGATGACGCTCATCTGATCCGGTCCTTCCGGGGGCTTGCCGTCGGGCGTTGTCACCCCCAGACTACGACCAAGATCGCCGGCCACGCTGGCGCACCCGGCGCGGCTGGAAGTCCAACATGTCGAAGCTGGAGGCGACCTTCGGGCAGAACGACAAGCCCGTCGACGTCAAGCCCGGCAAGACGTATCGGTTCCGGGCGCGTTCGGAGAAGAGCGCCAAGCCGGACAAGCACAGCGGCTGGTCGCCGGGCTTCAAGGTCGACGTCGAGCCGTAGCGCCGACGGCTCCGCGCTCGTCTGGACCGAGGCCGTCTGATCGCAGCGATCCCTTCGTCGTCCGCGGTCGCTGCCGGCGCGCCCCGCTTCGCGATCGTCAGGAACCGAGCAGCTTCGCCTTCTGGGTGGCGAACTCCTCGTCGGTCAGCACGCCGCTCTGGTGCAGCTCCCCCAACTCCTTCAGCTGCGCGATCGGGTCGGCCGCCGGCGCTGCCGGCGCCTGCTCAGACGCCGCCGGCTGCTGCTGCTCCTGCTCGGCCCAGCGGGCGTTCTGGCGGCGGGCGACGCGGCCGCTGACCGCGGTCGCCGTTCCGGCCACAACCGCCGTCCTCGCAACTCCTCGTACCAATCCTGGCATTACCTGCTCCCTTCGCTCTCTAGGACTTCGCCTCGGCGGCGTCCAGCGCCGCGAGGATGGCTTGCACCGGGATCCGCCCGTTGGCGACCAGCTGGGCGCCCGAGCGGCGCAACGCGGCCGCAAACGGCGCCGCCCAGCGGTTTTCGTAGACGAGCAGGGCCGCCGAGGTGCCGGGGTCGAGCGCCTTGCCCGCCTCGCTGATGTAGTCCTCGGAGAGCAACCCCGAGGACGCGCCCTCGAAGACCTTGAGCTCCTCGACGTTCTCGCCGAGGTCGGAGATCTCGAGGCCGGTCACGGAGCCGTCCTCCCCCTTCGCGATGAAGGCGAGATCGAGAATGCGGATCAGCCCGCGATCCACCAGATCAAGCAGCAGCGGCGCGGCCTCCCCGGTCGGCTGTCGGCCGGGCCACTCGACCACCAGGTAGTCGACGGGCCCCATGTGATCAAGCTCGTCAGCGCTCGACGCCCCCTCCTCTCATCAGTTCCGTCCCTCTTTCGAAGTTGCGCGCCGGGCAATCGGCCGGCGCAGCCTACGCCGTCGCTCAGGCAGTGGCCGTCACCCCGTCAGCCAGATCGCGCCCTCGCGGATCTCGACCGCAAAGGTGCTCAGCGAGCGGGCACCGGTCGTTGCCTTGACCGCGCCCGCCAGAGGCTTGAACTTACCCTGCGGCCCGCGGGTCATCTTGCCGGTGGCGACGTCGTAGCGGGCCCCGTGCCAGGGGCACTCCAGGCACCCGTCGTCTGCCACCCGGCCCTGGCCGAGGGAGGCGAACAGATGCCGGCAGCGATTGGAGACGGCGAACGGCTCGCCACCGCTGATCCCCACCGCGAGGGTTCCATGCGGAGTCTCCTCGACGACGCAGACCTGGGAGTCCCCGAGTTCGTCGGCGGCGACCAGACGCTGGCTGGATGGCGACCCGGATTCCACCAGCCGACTATTTCACAAGTCCGAGCGTTTCAGCTGCGGGCTCGGTCAGCTCCGCTTCCGTAGGGCCGCCTTGCGCGAGTGCCCGATCTGCGGGATGATCGACTCAATCGAGAGAACAGGAGG
>JBDTSW010000039.1:0-18491 GCA_039930945.1 bacterium | reverse complement strand
ATTGGGCACCAGCGCGGTTCTGGTGCCCGTTAGCGGCTACATCCGCACACATCCCCGCACATCCGCGGGCATCCGACGGCACCGAACGACGCCTATCCGTGCCTGAGGGACCACCGCTTCACACGCGAGAGGTCGCTGGTTCGAAACCAGCCGCACCATGCAGACCGTGCGCTCGGCTACCGTTTGGGGCATGAGCGACGAGTTGCACCTCACGATCCGCTACTCCGATGCTGGCGATGGCTGGGTCACGGCGCAGGTGCTCGAGATCCCCGGCGCAATCAGCGAGGGCGAGACGCGAGAGGCTGCGAAGGCTAACGTCCTCGATGCGCTCGAGGTCGTTCTGACCCCTGACGAGGGGCTCGCCGGTGGGTCAAGGCACGGAGACAACGAGTCGCTCGTTCTCACTGTCGCTTCGTGAAGCGACGCGACCTGGAACGCCACCTCCGCGAACAGGGCTGCCGACTGATCGGCGAGGGCGCGAAGCACGCGAAGTGGCGCGGCCCAGACGGAAACCCGTCCGCGGTGCCCCGGAGCCGCGAGATCAGGCCGGGAACGGTCCGCGGAATCTGCCGGCAGCTCGACGTCTCCCCTCCGGCGTCTGTGAGCTGAGCGGCAAACCGAACGGCTCCAGGCGACTGGGCACCCGCGCCGTTCTGGTGCCCGAATCCGCGCATATCCCCACGCATCCAAGAGCATCTGGACCGGCCGATCGACGCCTATCCGTGCCTGAGGGACCACCGCTTCACACGCGAGAGGTCGCTGGTTCGAAACCAGCCGCGCCCATGGCAAAGCCAAGCCCTCGCGGTCGAGCGCTTCGACGAAACCAGCGGTGCTATTCCTCCGGCCCAGGTCTGCTCGATAGGGAGCGAGCCCGGGATGAAGCTACTCGCGTTCCCTGCGGTGGGCTATCTCGTAGATCTCGACGTTCGAACGGCGCTGACCAGCGTCGACAGCGGGGGACATCGCATTGAGCGCCTCATCGCCGCGACGCAGGTCCTCCTCGTTCTCAAAGAGGGTGACACCCAGCCCTCTGGCGTTCTCGCGGTCGACGAGCATCCATACGGCCTTCGCGCCCTCCAAACCCTCGGGCGGCGAGTCGAACGTCGAGTCCATCATCTGGCGTGCGCCATCTATCACCGCGTCCATCTGGGACGTGTCCCCACCCTCGAACCGCGCGATCCTGGCATACATCTGCACCACCACCTTCGTGTCGACTACGGCCCGAAACCTACTCCCTCCGGGTGAATGGCGACCCTCTGTCCGATCCACGGCAACGTTGCCGGTCTGCCTATGCCCGAGGCTGACCCGTTGACTCCGTGCGATACCGCTTCACACGCGAGAGGTCGCTGGTTCGAAACCAGTCGCGCCCATGCTTCCCGAACCTCGAAGGGCTCAGCTGTCCAAATGCCCGGGCCGACCGTCAGCCCGCAACGGAGTGCCGAGGCCAGAGGACGTTCTGCCGCGGAGGTGGAAGGGCGGCTCGGGAGCTCGAGTCTGCGACCAGCCCGCCGCAGCCGCGGACCGCGCAGCCGCCCCAGCAAGAGCTCGTCAGGGCCAGTCAGTACTCCAGCCGCGGCGCGTCGAAGTAGACGGTCGTGTTGCCGTTCCCCGGCCAGAAGTAGGAGAGTCCGGCGTTGTAGAAGTGCAGCGGGTCGCCGTTGAGCATGTTCGCCCCTCGTGCTCGTGCGGACGAGCTCGCCGTCGATGTAGACCTCGGTCGGGCCCGGCCGTCGTTGGGGGAGAGCCTGAAGTGCAGGTCCACGTCGAACCAGCGGCCCTCCGGGATCGGGTGCGCAGGCATCAGCACCGACTGATGCGCGTCGCTGTCGTAGTTGCGGGCGCTGACTTCCATCCCCGCATCACGAACCCGCAAGCCGAGATTCCAGTTGTTGGGGGAGTCCGACCCCTCGAAGTGCCCCAGGTTCATCAGCCGCGACCAGGCGAGCTTCGTAGCGTCGGTCACATACCAAGAACCGCCGATCCAGACCTCGTCGCCGGGGCCGTAGGAGAGCCCCTCCTGAAAGGTCATCCGCGGGCACGAACAGCCCGAGCTGCCGCCGTTGGTGACGATCTTCGCGGCGTAGTCGCCATCGGCGGCGCCGACCTCGTTCGTCCTCGTTACCGAGAACGGGGAATCGACACGCCAGCCGTAGTCGCTGTCAGCGTTGAGGCTCGACTCGAAGGAGGCGAAGCGCCGCCACTCGGATGGGGTCGGGTCGGGCGTCTCGGATGGGGTCGGGTCGGGATCAGTCCCTTTTTCCGACATACCCCAGCAGCGGCCTGTCGAAGTAGACGCTCGTGTCGCCGTTCCCGTTCCAGAAGTAGGAGAGGCCGGCGTTGTAGAAATGCAGCGGGGAGTTCTGCCACATGTTCCGCTGGGTCGAGGTGGACACAAGCTCCCAGTCCTTGTAGACCTCGGTCAGCGCCTGCCCGTCAGTCGGGGAGAGCTTGGCGTGAACCGTGATCGTGAACCACTGCGCCGTCGGAATCGGGATAGCGGGCGTCAGGTCTGAGCGCCCGGTATCACCGTCGTAGCTGCGCGCGACCAGCTTCACGGCGTCCGGCTCGAAGTCCTCTCGAAACAGGCCCAGGACCCAGTTGTCGGGGTCCCCTGACGCCTCGAAGTGGCCGAGGTTCATCAGCCTGGACCAATAGACCTTGTCCGGGTCGGGCAGATACCAAGAGCCGGACATCCAGAACTCGTCGCCGGAGCCGTAGGAGAACCCGTCCTGGAAGGTCATCCGCGGGCAGGAGCAGCCCGAGCTGCCGCCGTTGGTGACGATCTTTGCGGCGTAGTCGCCATCGGCGCCGCCGGCCTCGCTCGTCCTCGTCACCGTGAACGGGGAATCGACGCGCCAGCCGAAATCGCTGCCTTCGTTGAGGGTCGACTCGAACGAGGCGGAGCGTATTTCGATTGCCTGGGCATGCTTGGGAAGGCCGACGGCGAGGAGCAGGGTCGCCGCGCACGAGCAGGCAAGAGCAGAGAGGACGCATCTGGATTCAGTCGACATGGTGTCTGCGCGAACTGCCGGCCGGGATCGGCCCCAGAAACTCGCCGCGGCACCCCGAGGTGCGGAGACCCGTTTCCGTTGGCAGTTGACATTACAGGGTCTGTGAGTGATTATGAAGGTTCAGACAGTCTTTACAGACGTTGCGGTTTGGGGCGAAGTTGGAGTCCGCGGAGGTGAGGCCGCGCAAACCAGGGCGGGCCGCCTGGCCACCCGCCGCCTGATCGCGCAATTGGCACCACCGCGCCCAGGGGCCTCGGCCACCGGGCGGGAGCGCTCGCTTCACACGCCGGGGCCGGCTCGGGTCAGGCTGAACCGCGGCACATGCTCGCCTAGGTTGGCGCCCGGGAGGCTGCGAGGTAGGTTGTATCGATGGCACCGCGGAGCAGATGGCAGACCGGGGCCCTCGGGGCGATCGCCGCCTTGGGGCTCCTGCCCGCGCAAGCCGAGGCCGGCGCCGCACTGACCCAGGTGGAGGCCGGGGGGCAGAACAGGTTCGACCCCGAGGTCGCCCAGTACGCCGTGGTCAGCAACCAGTTCTACTGGCAATGGGGCGGCGCGGGATCCACCGCCCGCAAGCACGACGTCGTCCAGGACAAGGGGCTATTCCGGTCGCCGGGCGGCCCGCGCAAGTCGTTCCCCGACCCCGGGTTCGTGCTCTCCGCGTCAGCAGGGACCTTTCCTTACCACTGCTCGGTGCATGGGAGCTCCGGCGGGCAGGGGATGTCGGGCAAGATCAAGTCGATCCCCGGCTTCTTCCGCAGCGGCGAAGTCATCGTGGGCACCTGGGCCGGCCCGACCAGCACAACGGGCAACCGCTACGACATTCGCTACCGGATCGGTTCCGGGCAGTGGCACACCTGGAAATCCAAGACCGCGCAGCTCGACGGATACTTCGGCCAGGGCGCCAACCCGGTCGAGATCAAGCCCGAGAAGACCTACAGGTTCCAGGCTCGCTCGTTGAAGCGCGCTGACCCGGGCAAGCGCAGCGGTTGGTCGCCGATCGCGACGGTCGACCCCCTCTAGCTCCACGGTCGCCGGCGCCACCCGGTCCCCCCATCCGCCGCTCGGGCGCGTGGCTCAGTGGGAGAGCACTCGCTTCACACACGCGAGGTCGCTTGTTCGAAACAGCCGCGCCCACATCCTGCTCGCACCGGCTCCCGCGAAGCCGGGCGGAGCTGGCCCTCGAACGCGATCTTCCCGTCGTTGCCCGGGAAGGTGGCCGCGGCGTCTGGCGCGAGCCCGCCGTCATAGGCGCCGAGCGCGGCGACTCCCACGACGCCCTCATAGAACTCCCTCGCCGTATCGATGTCGCTGACCGCGACGTTGGCGAGGATCCGGTATCCGCTCATGCCCATTGCTGGTGACCTCCGACTGCTCGTTGCGCGACCACGCGGCTCCGCTCCGGGGCCGCTCGCGGATCTGACGGTACCCGCTTCGCCGCCCCACCGGTCGACGACGGGGCGCAGGCCCCGAGTGTCTAGCATGGCGCGCGATGAACGGTGTGCCGGTCGAGCTTCCGGGCGGTGAGACCGGCCCACTGGGACGGATCGGCCGGCGCATGCTGTTCGCGCTCGGGCTGATCGTCTTCGTCGCCCTGGTCACCTATGTCGGGCGCGACGGGTACGTCGACCCGGAGGACGCCCGCATCAGCCTGCTCGACGCCTTCTACTACTCGACCGTCACGATCACCACCACCGGCTACGGCGACATCCTCCCGGTCAGTGAGCAGGCGCGGCTGGCGACGACGCTGCTGGTGACGCCGGCGCGCATCCTCTTCCTGATCCTGCTGGTGGGAACGACCTTGGAGATACTTGCGGAGCGCACGCGCTTCGCCTACCGCCTGCGGCGCTGGAGGAGAAACTTGAACGACCACACGATCATCTGCGGCTACGGGACCAAGGGAAAGAGCGCGATCCGCACCCTGCTCGCCCAGGGCGCCGACCCGAAGCGAATCGCCGTGATCGAGAAACGGGCGGACGCTCGCGCCGAGGCGACCGCCGCCGGGTTCACGGTGGTGGTCGGCGACTCCGCCGAGAAGCACGTCCTCGACCAGGCGGGAATCCGCGATGCGCGCGCGGTGATCGTGGCCGTGGATCGAGACGACGCCGCGGTGCTGGTGACGCTGACCGCCCGGGAGCTGGCTCCGAGGGCGACGATCGTGGCGGCCGTGCGCGAGGAGGAAAACCTCCATCTGCTGCACCAGAGCGGCGCCGACTCGGTGATCACCTCCTCGGAGGCGGCCGGGCGCCTGCTGGGGATCGCCACCGAGACGCCGGAGACGGTCGAGGTGCTCGAGGACCTGCTCTCGTTCGGAACCGGCCTCGACATCGTCCAGCACGAGATCGGGCCCGGCGCGGGTGGGCCCCTGGCGGACGCTCGCGTGGCAGGACCGATCCTCGCGGTGGTCCGCGACGGTGAGCTGCTGCGCTTCGACAACGAGCGGGCGGCGCAGCTTCAGCCGGGCGACCGTGTCGTCGCCGTCCGCAGCCACGCCGAGTCGACGGTGAAGGGCGATCGCACCCTGCTATCGAGCAAGTGAAGCCTCGCGAGGCGCGCGTAGGATGCTGGGCTCGTGGATCGCCGCCTGATCGCCATCATCGTCTCGGCCGCCCTGTTGACCGTGGTCGTGGTCGTCGTGCTGGTCGCGCGCGGTGGTGGCTCCGACGATTCCTCGGAGGGCTCGGTCGACACCGGCGTCAAGCCGACGATCGAGGTGCCCGGCGAGCCGCCGCCGGAGAAGCTGGAGGTTGAGGATCTGGTCACCGGTGACGGCCCCGAGGCCACCGCCGGCGACCAGGTGACCGTCCAGTACGTCGGGGTCGACTATGAAAGCGGCGAGGAGTTCGACTCCTCCTGGGAGCGCCCGGAGCCGTTCCAGTTCCAGCTCGGCGGCGGGATGGTGATCAAGGGCTGGGACGAGGGTGTCGAGGGGATGCGGGTCGGCGGCCGCCGCCGGCTGGTGATCCCGCCGGACCTCGCCTACGGCCCCCAGGGCCAGCCCCCGGCGATCGGCCCGAACGCCACCCTGGTGTTCGTGATCGACCTGATCTCGGTCCAATAGCAGGCAGCGGGCCCCACCTTCATGCTCGAGCAGGCCCGGCTGCTTCACGAGCAGGAGGTCGCCACCAGCGCCCCGCAGGCGCAGGCGCCGGGGCCGGACGGCTGAGCACGTCGGGCGCCCGGGGCGTCAGCCTGGACCCACCGCCTCGGCGATCTCGGCGATCGCCCCACGCTCGGCCTCGCTGACGGGCTCGTCGCCCTCCTGCTCGGCGCCGGCGGTGCGCTCGGCCACGGCGACAACGAAGCCGCGGTAGTCGGCCAGCTCCTCCGGGGTCGCCTTCCGCGAGACCACGGCGATCGCCTGGCGCAGGCGCTCGAGCGAGTAGTCCCTGAGCTCGGAGAAGGAGCCGTGGCGGGTGCGGTCGACCTCGGGCTTGGCGGAGACGACCTCGTCGAGCAGCTCGCTGTCGCCGTGCTGCTTGCGTGCCTCGGCGTAGGCCTTGGCCATCGACATCGCCTCCCTGAAGGTGCCACCGCGCTCGGCGGCGGAGACCACCAGCCCGGCGCCCGTCGGTCCCTCCAGGATCAGGTCCCATTCCTCTACGGTGAAGTCAGCCTTGGTCGTCAATTCATCCTCCCTGGTGGTCGAGCATCTGCGCGCACATCCTGGCGCAATTCGGGGAGGTGAGGCGCTCGCATGCGAATGATCCCCGCGCCTTCGGCCCAGCGGCCGGCCACGTCCGGCGCCTGCCCCATCATCGGTGGCGTGTTCGAGGCCCATATCGCCTGCTCCAACTGCCCCGAGGAGATCGAGCTCCTGATCGACGAGCTCGGCGAGCTCGATGGCCTCACCTGCGAGTGCGGGTACGGCTTCGTGCTGCTCGCGCTCGGGGAGGTCGAGCTCACCTCCCCGGCTGAGATCAAGGTCGTGCGGATCCGCGACGACGACCTGCCGCTGGCCGCCTGACCCGGCAGCCCACCGGGCGCTCTATCGCTTGATGCCCTTGTAGACCATCAGCCGCACGACGCTGCCGCGCGGCAGGGTGATCCCGCCGCGGTAGTCCTGGAAGACCACCTGGCCTTGAATCTGGAACCGGTCCGACAGTCTCTGGGCGCCGTCGGTCTGCTTCAGCACCTCGGCGTGGAGGTCGCGGCGCTCGATCCGCTTCACCGCCTGGGCCTCGGAGCGCCCCAGCACCCAGGGCACCTGGGCGCGCTCGGTGCCGGCGCCGAAGCCCAGCAGGACCAGCGCGAGGCCCCCCACCGCCAGGGCTACACCGAGGTTGTGGCCGATCCTTCTCACGCAGCGCTACCCGAAAACGGGCGCGAACACTAGTCGGTCGCCTCCGCCACGGACCCCTCGGGCTCGAGGACGACACCCGCCCCCCGCACGCCGCGGCACCCACGAGTTCATGGCCGCGGCCGCGCGGCCGATATAACGGGGCGCATGGAGCTACGGGTGGAGCGAATCGTCCTCGAGACCGACACGCATCGGATCGTCGGCGACCTGCACATGCCCCGCGAGGGCTACCGCAGCCGCCTCTCCGACTACCTCAACCGAGGCGACGACGACTTCGTCGCCCTCTCGAACGCCGAGATCCACCCCCTCGACGGCGACGCCGAGGCCGAGGATCGCAGCTTCGTCGCGGTCGCCCGCCGCCATGTGACCCTCGCCTACCCGGCGACCCAGAGCAAGCTCTAGGCGGGCTCCGTCAGGGGGCGAGCACGATCTTGAGCGCCTCGCGGCGGTCGTAGATCGCGTAGGCCTCGGGCGCGTCGTCGAGACTCATCCGGTGGGTGACCAGGGGGCTCGGGTCGAGGATGCCCGCGGCCAGCGCCTCGAGCACGGGATCGACGTGCTTGATCACGTTGGCGTGGCCGGTCTTCAGGGTCAGCGCCTTGATCCAGACGATCCCCATGTGCAGCTCGATCGGCTCGGCGTAGACGCCGGTGACCGAGACGGTGCCGGCCTTGCGGGTGATCCGGCAGGCGAGCGCGAGGACATCGGGGTGGCCGACGGCGTCGACGGTGGCGTCCACCCCGCGCCCCTCGGTCGCGGCGGTGACCGCCGCCCGCGGGTCGTCCTCGGTGAGGTGGACCGCGGTTGCGCCGAACGACTCGGCGACCCGCAGGCGCTCCTCGACGGTGTCGATCGCGATCACGGTGGTGGCGCCGGCCGCCCGCGCGGCCTGCACCGCGCACAGCCCCACCGGCCCGAGGCCGATCACGGCGATGCTGCCGCCGGGCTCGAGGCCGGTCTCGACCACGGCGTGATACCCGGTGGCCATGACGTCGCCGGCGAACAGCGCCACCTCGTCGGAGACCCCGTCCGGGATCCGGCGCAGGGTGAGGTCTGCGTTGGGGACCAGCAGCAGCTCCGCCTGGGCGCCCTGGAGCGAGCCAAGGGTGGCTCCGTGCCCGAAGACGCGGCCATGGTCGCACTTGTGGAAGTCGCCGCGCCGGCAGAAGAAGCACTCCCCGCAGGCGGTGCAGTAGGTGCCGAGCACCCGGTCGGAGACCACCACCGAGCTGACCCCGTCGGCCACCGCGAGCACCGTGCCGACGTACTCGTGGCCGATCACGAACCCGGGTTCGATCTGCACCCGGCCGTGGTAGATGTGCAGGTCCGAGCCGCAGATGCCGGTCGCCTCGACCCTGATCACCGCGTCGCCGGGTGCGACCGGCTCGGGATCGGGTCGGTCCTCGATCCGCACCTCGCCCGGAGCCTGGAAGGTGACAGCCCGCATCGCGGCGGCACTCTAGATGGTTGATTCCACGGCAGCGCGTGCGCGGGGGCGCGCGGGACCGAGCCGGTCGTGGTCGGCGGGCGAAGGCCGTACCCGGGGGTACGGGCGAGTCCCGACGGGCGCGGTCCGGCGACGGTATCCGTGCGTCATCCGCGTGCGTGGGGTCGTGGGATCACCCATCAAGATGCATCCAGCCTGCGCGTGCCAGGGCGGGCGCTTGTGTAGCGTCAGCAAGGTGAGGGATGCCTCCAGGACCGTCCTGATCACCGGCTGCTCGTCGGGGATCGGGCAGCAGTCGGCCCGCAGGCTGGCGGCGGCGGGCTGGACCGTGTACGCGACCGCTCGGCGTCCGGACTCGATCGCCGACCTGGCCGAGGCCGGCTGCGAGACGCTGTCGCTCGATGTCACCGACGAGGCCTCGATGGCCGCCGCGGTGGAGCGGGTCGAGGCGGCCTCGGGCCCGATCGGCGCCCTCGTCAACAACGCCGGCTACAGCCAATCGGGAGCCGTCGAGACGCTGCCGATGGAGCGCCTGCGGGCCCAGTTCGAGACCAACGTCTTCGGCCTGGTGCGGATGTGCCAGCTGGTCCTTGGGGGGATGCGACGGGCGGGGTTCGGCCGGATCGTCAACATCAGCTCGATGGGCGGCAAGATGACCTTTCCCGGCGGCGGCGCCTACCACGGGTCCAAGTACGCGGTCGAGGCCCTCTCCGACGCGCTGCGCTTCGAGGTCCGCGGCTTCGGGGTGGACGTGGTGGTGATCGAGCCGGGCCTGATCAAGACTCGCTTCGCCGAGACCGCGGCCTCCTCGCTGGGGGCCGCCGACGGCCCCGCGGGTGAAGGCGCGGAGGCCGACCACGACGATCCCTACGCCGGCTTCAACGCGGCCGTGGGCGCCGCCACGGTGGGCGCCTATGAGGGGCCGATGGCGCGCCTCGGAGGCGGGCCCGACGCCGTCGCCAAGGTGATCCAGCGGGCGCTCGAGGCGCGCACCCCCCGCCCTCGCTACAAGGTGACGGCGTCGGCGCGGCTGATCATCGCCCAGCGCCGGCTGCTTGGCGACCGCGCCTGGGACGCGTTCCTCGGCAGCCAGTTCCCCAAGCCCGGCGCCCCATCCGAGTAGTAGGGTTTCCGCGGTTTCCGGGGATCCCCCGGGGACTTCCGGGGGCGGCCGGGTGGACCGCCGGGGTGAGGTGTTTTGGAGGCCAGCGAGTTTCGCGAAGACAGGCCGACTCCGATGGGGGGTTCGCCCGACCTGATGGAGTTCGACGCCGCCGCGATCGAAGCGCGATCGCCGGGGCAGCTTTTCTGGCGGCGGTTCAAGGAGGACCGGCTGGCGATGGCGTCGCTGATCTTCATCGCCCTCCTGGTCCTGGGCGCGATCTTCGCCCCGCTGGTGGTCGACCTGGTCGGCGCCCCGGGGCCCGACGAGCGCGACGCCGGCGCGCTCGATCCGTTCTTCGCCACCGCCACGGGACCGAGCGCAGACCATTGGTTCGGTGTCGACCAGATCGGCCGCGACGTCTTCAGTCGGACCGTCTACGGCGCCCGCGTCTCGTTGGTCGTCGCCTTCACCGCGACGATCCTCTCCACCGTTGCGGGCATCTTCTTCGGCCTGCTCTCCGGGTACTTCCGCGGCTGGACCGACACCCTGATCTCGCGCAGCGTCGACGTCCTGCTGGCGATCCCCTACCTGCTGCTCGCCACCGGCCTCGCCGCCGCCTGCACCGCCGGGGCGACCAGCGGTTCGGGAGGGGGCTGTCTCGGCGGGCTGGTCAAGCCCGGGATGGGCGTGGTCATCTTCGTCATCTCGGTCACCAGCTGGACCTACATGTCGCGGATCGTCCGCGGCCAGACCCTGTCGCTGCGCGAGAAGGAGTTCGTCGAATCGGCTCGGGCGGCCGGCGCCTCGAACTCGCGGATCATCTTCCGCGAGATCCTCCCCAACCTGACCGCGCCGATCATCGTCTACGCCTCGATCCTGATCCCGCAGGTCATCCTCTATGAGGCCGCTCTCTCGTTTCTCGGCGTCGGCGTCAACGACCGCCCCAGCTGGGGGCAGATGATCTCCGACGCAACCCCGATCTTCAGCGACGCCTGGTGGTACATGCTGTTCCCCGGGCTGGCGCTGCTGTTCACCGTGCTCGCCTTCAACCTCGTCGGCGACGCGATGCAGGATGCCCTCAACCCCCGAACCAAGAAACGCTGAGAGAGAGGCTTCAAGATGACCAGTGAACGGATGACCAAAGCTCATCCCAACCAGAAAGGAAGGACGATGCGCTCCAATTCGCGATCGGTGTTCGCGCTTGCCGCCGCCGTCGCCCTCGCCTTGGCCGTATCGGCCTGCGGCGACGACGACTCCACGACAAGCTCGGGCGCCGCTGCCGTACCGGAGGAGTTCGCTCCGCCGACCGAAGCACCCAGCGACGCCGCCGATGGCGGCGAGCTGACCGTGCTCGCGGCCGGTGACATCGACTACATGGACCCCGGCGCCGCCTATTACCAGTTCACCTTCATGGTGACCAACGCGGGCCACAGGACCCTGCTGACGTGGGCTCCGGAGGACACCGAGGAGCCGACGCCCGATGGCGCCGAGGACTTCCCGGAGGTCTCCGACGACGACCAGACGCTGACGTTCACCATCCGCGACGGGATGAAGTTCGCCCCGCCGGTGGATCGCGAGATCACCTCGGCCGACTACAAGTACGCGATCGAGCGTGCCCTGCTGCCCGGGGTGGCCAACGGCTACGCCGCTTACCTCTCGGACATCGTCGGATTCGAGGATGCCCAAAAGCAAGCCGGTGACAACCCGACGGCCGGCGCTCCGGACATTGCGGGGATCACCACCCCCGACGACAAGACGCTCGAGATCAAGCTCGACAAGCCGAGCTCGTACGTGGTCACCCAGGCGCTGTCGCTGCCGATCTCGGCGCCGGTGCCGGAGGAGTACGCGAAGGAGTTCGACGCGGAGAACCCATCGACCTACGGCGATCACGTCGTCTTCAGCGGCCCGTACATGGTCGAGAACAACGCCGACGGTGAGCTCACGGGCTACACCTCGGGCCGCGAGATCAAGATGATCCGCAACCCCAACTGGGACCGGGACACGGACTTCCGGCCCGCCTATCTCGACTCGATCGACATCGCGGAGGGGTTCGACGATCCGGCGTCCGCGTCGAGGAAGGTCCTTAGCGGGGATGCGGAGGTGAACGGCGACTTCGTGCCGCCACCGAACGTGCTCAAGGAGGCGGCGACGGA
The DNA here is from genome assembly GCA_039930945.1 of bacterium. GTDB lineage: Bacteria > Actinomycetota > Thermoleophilia > Solirubrobacterales > 70-9 > JBDTSW01. The sequence continues at coordinate 6,475 of JBDTSW010000039.1, read as the reverse complement.
ATCCGACCCGGGTCAGCTGACGCTGACGCCGAGCGGTGGTAACCGCTACATCGCCCTGAACACGGCGATCCCGCCGTTCAACGACATCAACATCCGCAAGGCGGTGATCGCCACCGCCGACCGCGAGGCGCTGCGCAACACCCGTGGTGGCGAGCTGGTCGGGCCAGTCGCGACGCACTACATCCCGCCCGAGTTCCCGGGATTCGAGGAGGCAGGCGGAATCGAGGGTGATCCCTCGCTCGACTTCCTCGCGAACCCCAACGGGGACGCCGATCTGGCCGCCTCCTACATGAAGAAGGCCGGATATGACAGCGGCAAGTGCGAGGGCGACTGCAAGATCACCATGGTCGGCGATGACATCTCGCCCGGCAAGGACACGGCCGAGGTGTTCAGGGGCCAGCTCGAGGAGCTGGGCTTCAACGTCGAATTCCGGCCGGTCGCCCACGACATCATGTACACGAGGTTCTGCAGCGTGCCGGACCAGGAGCCCGAGGTCTGCCCGAACGTGGGCTGGCTGAAGGACTTCAACGACGCGCAGTCGATGTTGCAGATCACGTTCTCGGGCGATTCGATCGACCCGGAGAACAACTCCAACTGGCCGCAACTCGACGTGGCGGAGATCAACAAGGCGATCGCCGACGCCACGTTGATCAACGACCCCGACGAGCGGGCCCAGGCCTGGGGTGAGATCGACACCCAGATCTCGGCGCAGGCTCCGGCCGTGCCGTGGGTCTGGGACAACCAGGCGAACATCAAGTCGGCCGACGTGCTCGGCGTGGTCAACAAGTTCAACGCGAACTGGGACCTGTCGTTCACGTCGCTGCCACAGGGCTAGGGGGTACGGCGACGACCTCCTGAACGGGTGGAAGGGCCCCGCCGCCGGACGGCGGCGGGGCCCGACCCCCTCCTGGAACACCGACGATGCTGCGCTACATAGTCCGCCGGCTCCTCTGGGCCCTGGTGATGCTGGTGCTCGTCAGCGCCGTCGTCTTCGCGATCTTCAACATCTTCCCCACGGCCGACCCCGCCACCCTGCGCGCGGGCCGCAGCGCCTCCCCCGACCAGATCCAGATCATTCGCGAGTCGCTGGGGCTCGACGATCCCAAGCTGACCCAGTTCGGCCGCTACCTGGAGGGCGTGTTCACGCCGATCTCCAGCCAGGCGCCCGACGTGGACGGCCCGATGGACCTGGGCGAGAGCATCTTCCAGAACAACACCCCGGTCAAGGAGATCATCCTCGACCGGCTGCCGGCGACCATCTTCCTCGTCACCGGGGCGATGATCCTGTGGATGCTGATCGCGATCCCGGTGGGGATCATCTCCGCCGTGAGGTCACGATCGCTGCTCGACCGGACGACGATGATCACCAGCCTGGCATTCATCTCGGCGCCCGTCTTCTGGCTCGGCCTGGTGGCGCTGTACCTGTTCGCCTCGGACGTCGGCGTGATCCACATCTTCCCGGGGATCGGCAGCTACAGCGAGGCGACCACCTTCTGGGGCAAGGTCGAGTCGATGCTGCTGCCCTGGATGGTGCTGGCGGCCGCGACGGCGGCGATCTACGCCCGCTATGTCCGCTCGCAGATGATCGAGGTGATGAGCGAGGACTACATCCGCACCGCGCGCGCCAAGGGCCTCTCGGAGCGCCGGGTGATCCTCAAGCACGCGCTTCGCAGCGCGCTGACCCCGATCGTGACCCTGCTTGGCCTCGACGTCGGCCTGCTGCTGGCGGGCAACGCGATCCTCACCGAGACGGTGTTCAACATCCCCGGGGTCGGCCAGGAGACGGCCAACGCGATCGGCCAGTCCGACCTGCCCCTGATCCAGGGGATCGTCCTCTTCGGCGCCTTCTTCATCGTCATCTTCAATCTGTTCGTCGACATCCTCTACGCGTACCTCGACCCGAGGGTGCGCTACCAGTGAGCGCGGCCGCTGGACACCTGCTCGAGGTGCAAGACCTCCATGTCAGCTTCGACACCGAGGACGGCGTGGTCAAGGCGGTCGACGGCGTCTCGTTTGCGGTCGAGCGCGGCAAGACGCTGGGGATCGTCGGCGAGTCGGGATCGGGCAAGAGCGTCGCGAACATGACGATCCTCGGCCTCACCCGCGCCGAGAACGCCGAGATCTCCGGGCGGATCCTGTTCGAGGGGCGCGACCTGATCGGACTCAGCGACGACGAGCTCCAGGGGGTACGCGGCAACGACATCGCGATGATCTTCCAGGACCCGCTGACCTCGCTTCACCCCTTCTTCAAGATCGGCGCCCAGCTGGTGGAGGCGATCCAGGCCCACAGCCAAACCGGCGATGACGAGGCCCGCGAGCGCTCGATCGAGCTGCTTCGCCTGGTCGGGATCCCCGATCCCGAGCGGCGCTTCGGCGAGTACCCGCACGAGTTCTCCGGCGGGATGCGCCAGCGGGCGATGATCGCGATGGCCCTGACCAACGACCCCAAGCTGCTGATCGCCGACGAGCCCACGACCGCGCTCGACGTCACCATCCAGGCCCAGATCCTGCGGCTCGTCGAGCGCCTTCAGGAGGAGCTGGGGATGGCGATGATCATCATCACCCACGACCTCGGCGTGATCGCCGAGGTCGCCGACGACGTGGTGGTGATGTACGGCGGGCGAATCGTCGAGCAGGGCACCCTGGAGGAGATCTTCTACGACCCCCAGCACCCCTACACCTGGGGCCTGCTGGGATCCCTGACCCGAACCGACCGGCCGCGCCGCAGCGGCCGCCTCTCGCAGATCGCCGGCCAGCCGCCGTCGCTGATCGCCCCGCCCACGGGCTGCCACTTCCGCCCCCGCTGCCCGCACGAGTTCTCGAAGTGCCCCAAGGTGCCGCCGTTGGAGGCGCGCTCGGGCTCGGCCACCCACCTCGACCGATGCTGGCTCGAAGTCGAGAAGAGGCGCACGCTTCGCGTCCTCGCCGAGGGCGAGATCGGGCTCGAGGAGCGGGTCACAGGTAATCCATGAGCGACGACCGCCCCCTGCTCGAAGTCGAGGACCTGGTCAAGCACTTCCTGATCAAGTCGGGGATCCTGATCGACCGCGAGATCGGCCGGGTGCGGGCGGTGGACGGTGTCAGCTTCTCGGTCCGCAAGGGCGAGACGCTCGGCCTGGTGGGCGAGTCGGGCTGCGGCAAGTCGACCCTGTGCCGCACCCTGCTGCGCCTGATCGAGCCGACCTCGGGCTCGATCCGCTTCGACGGACAGGAGCTGACCGAGCTCGGCCGCTCGGGCCTGCGCGAGGCCCGCCGCGAGATGCAGATGATCTTCCAGGACCCGTACGCCTCGCTCAACCCGCGCAAGCGCGTCGGCCAGATCGTCGGCGACCCGCTGCAGCTGCACGGGATCGCCTCCGGCGATCAGCGCAAGCGCCAGGTGCAGGAGCTGCTCGAGCGGGTCGGGCTCAGCCCCGAGCACTACAACCGCTACCCGCACGAGTTCTCCGGCGGCCAGCGCCAGCGGATCGGGATCGCGCGGGCCCTGGCGTTGCAGCCAAAGCTGATCGTCGCCGACGAGCCCGTCTCGGCCCTCGACGTCTCGATCCAGGCGCAGATCATCAACCTGCTCTCCGATCTCCAGTCCGAGTTCGAGCTGACCTACATCTTCGTCGCGCACGACCTCGGCGTCGTCCGCCACGTCTCCGACCGGATCGCGGTGATGTACCTGGGCAAGATCGTCGAGATCGGCCCCGCCGAGGCCGTCTACACCAACCCGATCCACCCCTACACGCTGTCGTTGCTGTCGGCGATCCCGATCCCCGATCCCCGGGCGAACGAGACCCGTGAGCCGATCGTGCTGGAGGGCGATGTGCCGAGCCCGGCCAACCCGCCGACAGCCTGCCGTTTCCACCCCCGCTGCTCCTATGCGACCGACGTCTGCTCCGAGCTGGAGCCGCAACTCGTCGACCACGGAGGCGGCCACTGGGCGGCCTGCCACCACCCGCTCCACCGCGAGCACCCCGAGGTTGTCGCCGCGGCCGCCCCGAGCGCTTAGCCCGCCCTGGCGCCCCACACCTCGAATCGTCGTGCAGGTTTGGCCCACCTTGCCGCAGTTTGCGGGTCAATTGTGAGTACTTGCTCATTCCTCCCCTACACCTGCTAAGGTGCCCGCTTCACCGCTGAGTTCCCGCCACATACCGCGGGAAGCGGGGGACCCACTTGTTGGGGCGAGTCGCCGGCATCTGCCGCGTAGCGCCACTCTTTCGGCGCGAGCCCGTCAGCTAACCCCGTAAGCGCGCGAAAGAGCTTGATGAACCACGGCACTACCCACACCGAGCGCATGCGCATCTTCCTGGCGGCGGCAGTCGCCGTCGCGATGCTCGTCGCGATCATGCTCGCGGCCGCCTCGGCCCAGGGCGGGTCGGGGGGGGTCGGCACCGGCGGTGGCGGCAACGACTCGGGCGGCGACCGCTACTCGCGCATCTGGGACAAGTTCTCGAACAAGAATCACAAGTGGGCCCACCGCACCAGCGACTGCGAGTCCGGAGGCCAGCCGCATATCCACGGCGGAGGCGGCGCCTACCACGGCGCCTTCCAGTTCATGAAGTCCACTTGGAAGAGCTCGCCGAAGTCGCCCGGCGGCGACCCGCACACCTACGCCTGGAAGACCCAGGCGGTGGTCGCCGTCAAGCTGAAGAAGCGCGACGGCGCCGGCCACTGGCCCAACTGCGGCTAGCCCGCCGCTCCGGTAGGGCCACGAACCTCCTCAAACCGCCCCGCCGGGGTGTACGGTTCCGGCATGGGCTGTCTGCTCGCACTCTTGGCGCTGATCTCGCCGCGGCTCGTCCTCGTCCTGCTGTGGTTGTTCGGCGACCTGCTCGGCCGGGCCTTCGACAGCTGGCTGGTGCCGGTCCTCGGCTTCTTCCTGCTGCCCTGGACGACGCTCGCCTACGCGGCGATGTGGAGCTCCGCAGACAGGGTCGCGGGGTTCGAGTGGTTCATCGTCATCCTCGCGTTCCTGGTCGACCTGGGTTCCTACGCCCAGGGCGGGCGCTACCGCTCGGCCCAGCAGGCCTAGCCGCCGGGCGCTGACCCAGCTCGATCGTGAGCCGCCACTTCCTCGCAGGGCGCTGTGTCCCGGGCCAGCGCGAGCCGGCCGAGATGAGCGACGCCGAGTTCGACGCCCTGATCGACCGCAGCGAGGCACTCGCCCGCGAGATGCGCCCCCATGGCCGCGAGCTGACGGCGTTCGAGCAGCTCGTCGCCGACGCGATCGACGGCCTCCCGGACGAGTTCACCCGGGTGATCGAGCACGTGCCGGTGGTCGTCTCCGACCGCGGCGCCGAGATCCGCGCCTACGGCGAGTACTACGGCGCGACGATCGCCCGCGACCGCGCCGCCCACCGCATCGTCATCTTCCAGGACACGCTCGAGCGCGACTTCGGCTCAGATCCTCAGCGTCTCGCTCGCCAGGTCGAGCGAACTCTCCGTCACGAGGTCGCCCACCACCTCGGCTACGGCGAGCCCGGGGTCGCCGCGCTGGGCCTCTGAACGACCGAGGGGCAGGCCATCGGCCCGCCCTCGGTTCGCCGTGGCAAGCGTACCGCGCCGCAAAGCAGACGCTGCTCGCCCCTATGAAGACGGGCTTGACGAGATGGGCCTTCACTGCCCATAACGCGGCCAAGGCCCATCTCGCGGTCGTTGCGGGCAGGCCCACTGGCGCTTTCGTCGCGACCCATGCCGCTGCCGCTAGCGGAGGGGGAGGGATTCGAACCCTCGATGGACGAGAAAACGCCCATAACGGTTTTCGAGACCGCCGCATTCCCCGTGTTCTCCCTGCAAATCAAGGGGTGCGCGCCATGTGCGCGCCCGTGTGCGCGCCAGTCAAGCGGACCAAGGGGCCGATCTGCATGAAAGCGGCACCATTCGTGACGTCAGAAGGTTCCCGGCATCGGGATCATGAAGCCGCCGGGGATCGGGGGTCCGGTCCAAACCTTGTAGAAGGCAGCGATGCCCGTGGGAACGTCGAGTGGCTCACCCCCTGGCATTCCGGCTTTGCGCACGACGGCTGGATCTCCCCGTTCCCAGATCCATGCGCGAGCTACATGGACGAAGGGGTTTCGCCCCTTCGCGCGTCTCCATTCCTCCTCGGCGCCCCTCTTGTCGCCCTGCAGCCGCATCACCACCATTTTCCAGACCCATGCGCTGGCCTCAGCCTCGTCGGGGCGGCCAACCAGAGACCAATCGAGGTATGCGTATGGCCTGGACCCCACCCCCGCGTTGACGCCCACCTGAGTTAGATCGCTCGGATGCCGAGGAGGGGCGAAGCCCCGACGAAGGCATCCGAGGTCCCGCCCAGGATGGCCGCTCGACCCACACAAGGAGATCGAGTTGGCACAACGCAACTACCGCAAGTTCACGGCCCAGCAGAAGCTGGAGATAGTCCTGGCCGGCCTCAGAGGCGACCGGTCGATCCGCGACGTCTGCCGCGAGCACGAGATCGCCGAGACCCTCTACTACTCCTGGCGCGACA
>JBDTSW010000038.1:0-18674 GCA_039930945.1 bacterium | reverse complement strand
CGCCTCGAGACCTGCCGGCGGCGCCTGGCCGAGGACTGGCGCGCCAAGCGCCGCGCAAACCAACGCTATGAGGCCTATCGCGCCCGCGGGGTGATGCGCGACGGGCGCCCGTTCGGCACCCCGCCGAAGCCCTACTCGCCGCCCGAGGCTCCCGAGGGCAAGCTCAACACCACCGATCCCGACGCCCGCCGGATGAAGTTCGGGCGCAACTTCATGCCCGCCTACAACGCTCAAGCCGTGACCACCGAGGATCAGATCATCGTCGCCGCCGAGATCACCACCAAGGGTGGCGACTTCGAGGAGCTCGATCCGATGATCGGTGCCGCCGAGCGCGAGCTCGCAGCGGCCGGCGTCGAGGGGAGCCCCGGGGTGGTGCTGGCCGACGCCGGCTATTGGTCAAACGACCACATCGACTCGTTGCGCGAGCGCGGGATGGTCCCGATCGTCGCCGCCGACACCACCCGAAACCGGCCACGCAAGAACAGGGTCGGCGGACCCTACGACTTCATGCGAAGAGTGATGGCCACCGAGGCGGGTGGCGAGCTCTACTCCAGACGCCAGTGCATGGTCGAGCCGGTCTTCGGCCAGATCAAGGCGAACCGTCGGATCGACCGCTTCAAACGAAGAGGCCGGGCGGCCGCGCGCTCGGAATGGCGCCTGATTGCGGCCACCCACAACCTTCTGAAGCTCCACCGACACTCCCTGGTGGCCGCGGAAGCCTGATCGGGGGCCGAAAAGGCCATCCCGTTTCAGATTGGGCGGGTTTCACGTCCCGGAGCCCGGATCCGGTGCATTTGCGCGACAGCCTCGCGTGAAGGCGACAGCGTCGACGCGCCTCGAGATTGGTCCTGATCCGGTCTTGGCGGCACAGCGATGGGGCGCGGAAGCCGAAATCCGGGCCGTTTTCGGGAGATATTCGGGATACGGTTTCGTTCCGCCTCCTCCCAACAACCCGAGAAACCGCTCGCTAGAGCGGCTTCTCGAGTGGGCCGGGGAGGGATCGAACCTCCGCCCTACGGATTATGAGTCCGCTGCTCTACCAACTGAGCTACCGGCCCGCGGCGCGAGCGTAGCGGCCGGATCCGATACCGCTAGACGCGAGGCGGGGGCGGCGGGGGGCCCGCGCCGGGGCGGCGATCAAAGGCCACGAACAGGCCGACGACGAAGGCGATCGCGCCGACGACCATCAGGATCAGGCCGACGGTGGGAAGATCGACGGCGTCCCAGCTGTCCTGCACAGCGAAGCGCAGGATCGCGCCGACGGCGATCAGAACGAGTCCCGTACCCATGGTCACGGCAGGGATCCTCTCAGATCGCGCGGTCGCTTAGATGCCGGCCGTGGCGAGAGCGTCGGTGAGCTCGCCGGCGCTGAAGGCGCCCTCGATGCGCGCGACCACCCTGCCGTCTGAGTCGATCACGAACAGCCAGGGCTCGGTCTCGAGCCCATATGCGGTCAACTGCGAGCGCACGCCCTTGTTCGGGTCGTTGTCGGCGAAGACCTCCATATGGATGAAGGCCACCTCGCCGCCGACCTCGGACTTGACCTGCTCGGCGACGTCGACGACCGGCCCGCAGACGCGGCTGACGCAGAGGGCCGGGGTGGCAAACAGCAGGACCACGGGCTGCTTGCCGATCACGTCGGCGAGGTCGGCGTCGTGCATCGTGTCGTGGGGGTCACGGGTGTCGATCTGGGAGACGTCGCCGACCTCGGCGACGGTGGGCGTGTGCACCGACGGGGCCTTGTCGCCGACCGCCGGGATTCGCTCGGTCTTGGAGACGACGATGCTCGGCATCGGGGTGGCAACCATCTGCTCGCCGTCGCGGATCATCGCGACCAGGCGCCACTCGCCGGGCCGATCGAGGTCGACCTGGCTGAGGTAGACGACCTTGGCGGCGTCGGGATCGTCCGCGGTGGTTCGCGCCTCGAAGGCGGGATCGGTCTCGAGGCTTTCGACCTCGGCCGGATAGGGCCCCGTGGCGACGCCCTTGGCGCCGGGCGCTGCGTAGAGGGCGACCTGGCCGTCGGTGATCTGGGTGCGATCGACGCTGAAGAGCCCGAAGCCGATGCGGTTGGGCCCCGGCGTGAACACCGACCCCGAGGGCAGGGCCACAATGTCGTTCGTCGGTTTGGCAGTGGTCAGCAGCTCGTCGAGCGTCTGGCCCTTGGCCTCCGGGAAGGCGGACGCCGGCGGCGACTCGGCGGCCAGGTCGGAGCCGGACTCCTCGTCGTCGCCGCAGCCGGTGAAAGGCGTCGAGGCGAACACAGCGCCCGCCAGGGCGAGCGCGATCCAGCGTCGGCGGGGGCTGCCCGGTCTCGGCATCCGGCCATCCTAGGGATGGCGCCTAATCGCCGAGTAAGCGCGCCCGGCGCAGATAGGGTGCGCCGGCGGAAACCTGAATCGAGCGAAGGAGACGACTTGGCGGCGCGAGCGGCACTGGTGACGGGAGGATCGAGCGGGATCGGGCTGGCGATCGCGAAGGCGCTGGGCGAGGACGGCTACGGGGTGACTCTCTCGGCGCGACGCCCGGACAAGCTCGAGGCCGCCGGGCGCGAGCTCGAGGCCGCCGGGATCGACGTTCAGGTCGTCGCCGCGCAGATGACCGAGGAGGAGGAGCTGGCCGAGGTCTTCGCCAAGCACCGCGAGCGCTTCGGGCGCCTCGACGTGCTCGTCAACAACGCCGGCGTCGGCATCGGCTCGCCGATGGCGGAGATCAAGACCAAGCACCTCGACATCCAGCTCGACGTCAACCTGCGGGCGGTGATCATCGGCACCCGCGAGGCGCTGCCGATGCTGCGCGAGGCGGGCGCCGAGCACGGCAAGGCACTGATCGTCAACACGGCCTCGATCTCAGGCAAGTCGGGCCAGCCCTGGCTTTCGGTCTACTCGGCGACGAAGGCGGCGGTGATCGGCTTCAGCCAGGCGACCCAGAAGGAGGTCCAGGACGACGGCATCCAGGTGACGGCGCTTGCGCCCGCGTTCGTCGACACGCCGATGACCGAGTTCGTCAAGGGGCAGGTCGCGCCCGAGGCGATGATCCGCCCGCAGGACATCGCCTCCTCGGTGCGGTTCCTGCTGACGACCTCGCCGGCCTGCCTGGTGCCGGAGATCGTCTTCACCCGTCCGGGCGTGGAGCTCAGCTCCGCTGTCTAGTCGCGGCCGGCTCGGGGGGTGCTCAGGCCAGGCGCAGGCGTTCACGCAGCGCGCGTGCCCTGCGGCGTCTGATCGCGATCTGGCCAAGAGCCGGGGACGGAACCTGCAGCGCGGGCATCCGGGGGGGGGGCGCGGCGGCGCGATCGGCCCGGATCTGAGCCGCGAGAGCGGCCAGGGAGTCGCTTCCCTGCTCGTCGCTCAGGAGGCTGAGCTCGAGGTAGGAGCGCAGCGCGTTGACCTCGCGGGGAGTTGCCAGCCGTGGGCGCCGGGCGTCGGTGAAGGCATCCCAGGCCACAGCGAAGCTCGGCAGGCTGGTGCGGCCGCCGTTGCGGTGCGCGGCCAGCATCGGGCAGATCCCGCCGCTGCGCGGATCGGAGTAGGCCCCGACGATGATCTGGTTGCCGTCGATCCCGCGCAGCATCGCCCGGCGGGTGCGCTCGGGGAGCGCGTCGACGGTGGTTCGCAGGCGCTGGGCTGGGTTTCGGTGGCGGCGTCGCATCGCCACAAGGATGGCGCCGCCCGTCTCTGGCCGCGGGCGATCCCGTGCGCGCGGGATCGGATCTTGCGGGGGCGCCGGCGGTGAGCGCGGCCCGAGGGCGCTACCTGGTCGCGGCCTTCGGCGACGCCGGGCACGCCTTCCCGGCGATCGCGCTGGCGCGGGCTCTCGGCGAACGTGGGCATGAGGTGCTGGTCGAGACCTGGGAGCACTGGCGCCAGGCGGTCGAGGACGAAGGGCTGGGGTTCACCGCCGCCCAGGAGTACCAGACATTCCCCCCTCCGCCAGCCGACGGCTCCGAGGGGCGATCCGCGGCGGACGCCGCCAGGGCGCTGTTGCCGCTGATCGAGGACTACCGCCCGGACGCGGTGGTCAGCGACATCCTCACGCTGGCGTCCTCGCTGGCGGCGGAGATGGCGGGCCTGCCGCGGGTTTCGCTGATCCCCCACGTCTATCCCGTGCACGAGCCGGGGCTGCCGTTCTTCGCCTTCGGCGCCCAGCCGGCGCGGACCCCGGTGGGCAGGGCCCTGTGGCGGCGGGCAGAGCCCGTGCTCACCGCCGGCCTGCGCCGGGGGCGCAGAGAGCTGAACGAGACCCGAGCGATCCTCGGCCTGCCGCCGCTGGAGCGCTTCCACGGCGGGCTTTCCACCGACCTGGTGTTGGTCGCGACCTACCCACAGCTCGAGTACCCCCGCCCCTGGCCAGAGCACGCCCACGTGGTCGGGCCGATGAGCTTCGAGCTGCCCCACCCAGACGTGGAGCTGCCGCAAGGCGAGGCGCCGCTGGTGGTGGTGGCGCCGAGCACCGCTCACGACCCCGAGGGCCGCCTCGTCGAGGTGGCGCTGGAGGCACTCGCCGACGAGCCGGTGCGGGTGCTGGCGACCACCAACCGCCGCGACCCCGGCGCCCCGGCGCCGGCGGCGCCGGCCAACGCCGTGGTGGTCCACTGGCTCTCCTACTCGCAGGCGATGGCGGCCGCCGACCTGGTCATCTGCCACGGCGGCCACGGCACGGTTTGCCGGGCGCTGGGTGAGGGGGTTCCGCTGCTCTGCTGCCCCGCGGTCGGCGACATGACCGAGAACGCCGCCCGGGTGCAATGGGCCGGCGCGGGGCTGATGCTGCCGTGGCGGCTGACCGGGCCGGGCGCGGTGCGAGCGGTGGTCAGGCGGATGCTGGGGAACGCGAGCTTCGGGGCCTCCGCGCGGTCGATCGCGCTCTGGTCGTCCCGGATCGACGGCGCAGAGAAGGGCGCAAAGCTGGTCGAGGTGCTTTGCGCCTCTGAGGGAGAACTCCGGGGGTCGGATTCGAACCGACATGGGACGCCTTAACAGGGCGCTGCATTGCCTATCTGCCACCCCGGACCGAGGTAATCCCAATGTGCAACGTAGGACGGGATTCGCCCTGTCACTGTACCGACAGCGACCCACCTCCATGCTCGACTTCGGCATGACAGTTCGCGCAAAGAACGATGCACTTCGCGGCCTCCACCCGGATCGTGTCGATGCCGATCGTCGCCCCACTCTTGGAGACGGCAAACCGTTTTTGCGACGGATCCAGGTGATGAAAATGAAGCGCTCCGACAAAGCGGTCATAGCCGCACCGGGCGCAGCTGCCACCGGCTTCCTCGATCAGCTGCTTCTTGACTCGACGCCTCCTGGCTACGACTCGGTCCATCCGACACTGGCGGCAACGGGCACGGCCACTGCCCTCGATCACGAAGACGGTCGAGCCGTGATGCGGGCATTCGCCGGTGAGGGTTCGCCTGCCCGCTCGAATCGCTGCCTCGACCAGATGCCTGGGGATCGCGGGTCGCCGACCGCGGCGACTGTTTGTCTTCAACCCGCGCTGCTCCATCCAGTACCGGACCGTCGAGACGCTGCGGTCCAGTGCATCCGCGATCTCCCGAAGCGTCGACCCGGCCTCGACAAGCGGCTCGAGCTGCTCCCGTGTAAGGGCACCACGCGGTGCCCGCTTCGCCTTGCCGTTGGCGTTGAGGAGCGCTCGATCCATGCCTGGATTGTCCCGCCCCGGCCGGACGGAAAACGAACGTGTGTTCGCCCCTGCCCAACCCTCGCTTCTAGCGAGCGGTCTCGAAGTGAGCGATGCGCTCGGCGAGCGCGGCGCGGCGGCGCTGCAGCTCGACCGAGGGGTCTCCCCCGCCCTCGGCGGCCGACTCGATCTCACGCTCGAGCATCGAGTGCTCGAGCTGGAGGAAGTTGAGCTCCATCGACTCCCGGCTCGCCGGCTCGCGCTCGGCCCGCATCACCAGATCGGTGATCAACGAGACCAGCACCTCGTCGTCGCGCGACAGCCCCTCCATCGGAGCCTCCAGGTGCCCGGCAAGCCAGTCGCGGGCGCGTTCGACCTCGGGCGAGGAGAGATGCTCCGCCGTCAGCCGTTCGAGGAATTCCTGGCCGTCGGCGGGCGAGGCGATCGCCATGTAGAGGAGCGCGCGTTCGCGCCGTTCCCGAGCGCTCAGCGCCCGCGGTGCCTCGGGCGCGGGCCGTGTGGGCGCGCCGGCTCGATCCTCGGCTCCGGCTCGAGCTTCCACCTTGGTCACCGGCTTCGGCCGCGCCCCCGGCCCCTCGCCGCGACCCGCCTCCGCCACCCGCCTGGCGACGAGGCCGGCGTCGGCGTCGAGGCGGCCCGCGGTCTCGCGCTCCAGCTCCTCGCGGGTGATCGATTCCGGCATCGCGGCCAGCACCGGGACCACCTCGTCGAGGGCGCGGTCGCGGCCCGACGGCGAGCTCAGGTCGGCGTCGTCGAGCAGCATCCGCACATGGAACACGGGGAGATCAACGGCGGCGTCGACCGTCGCCCGGAACGCGTCCGCGGCATCGCTGCCCGCCCCCTTTCCGGCAAGCGTGTCGGCGGGGTCCTCCCCGGCCTTCATCCCCGCAACCCGCAGTCGCACCCGCTTGCCGGCGGCGACCCGCTGGGCGCGCAACATCGCCTCCCGCCCGGCGCGGTCGGCGTCGAGCGCGAGCACCACCTCGTCGGCGTGGGAGGCCAGGAGCTGCACCTGCTCGGGGGTGATCGCCGTCCCCATCACGGCGACTGCCTCCTCGATCCCGGCCTGGTGTGCGGCGAGCACGTCGGTGTAGCCCTCGACCACCACCGCGCGGCCGGCCTTCGCCATCGCCGCGCGGGCCCGGTCGATCCCGTACAGGGTGCGCTTCTTGCGGTACAGCTCGCCCTCGGCGGAGTTCAGGTACTTCGGCTTCTGGTCGGGACGCATCGCCCGGGCGCCGAACCCCTGGACGCGACCGCGGGCGTCGCGGACGGGGAACATGATCCGGGTGCGGAAGCGGTCGTAGGGGTTGCCCTGCTTGTTGCGGACCAACATTCCCGCCGCCTGCAGCTCCTCGATCGAAAAGCCGGCACTCTGGCCGCGCTTCAGCACCGCGTCCCAGGCGCTCGGGGCATAGCCGACCCCGAAGTCGCGCAGCACCTGATCGCCCAGCCCGCGCGAGGCCAGGTACTCGCGGGCCTTGCCCGCCTCCTCGGCATCCCAGAGGAAGCTGGCATAAAAGCCCGCGGTCCGCTCGAGCACTTCGCCCAAGCGCGCCCGGCGCTTGCGCGCCTCCTCTGCCTTCGGGTCCTCGGCCTCACGCTCGACCTCGACTCCGTAGCGGTCGGCCAGCGCCTCGACCGCGTCGGCGAAGGCGAGGCCCTCCTTCTCCTCGACGAACTTGATCACGTCGCCGCCGACCCCGCAGCCGAAGCAGTGGTAGAGCTTCTCGCGGGAGTCGACCGAGAAGCTCGGCGTGCGCTCGTCGTGAAACGGGCAGAGGCCGTTGAAGCGCGCGCCGGCGCGGCGCAGGTCGGTGTAGGCCGAGACGACCTCGACGATGTCGGCCGCCTCCTTGACCTGTTCGATGCCGTGCTGGGAGAACCGCGCCACGGGCGGAATCTAGAGCCGCGACTCCTCCGGCAGCGCCAACCGCCGGAAGGTCGCGATGCAGTAGCGATCGGTCATCCCGGCCAGCCAGTCGGTGATCTGCTGCGCCTCGTCGGCGCCGGGCGCCACCTCCGGCACCTGGTCGGGATGGGCGAGCGAGTGCTCGAACAGCCCCCGCAGCGTTCGCCGCACGCGCTCGTGCTCCGAGCGCGCCTCCGCCGACAGGTAGACGCGCTCGAACATGAACCTGCGCAGCCGCAGCATCGCGCCGCCGACCTCCTCGCTCTGGACGATGTCGCGGGCCGGCCGCGACCTCTCGACGATGTCGCTGACCAGGGTGTCGATCCGCCTCGCACCCGTCGGCCCCAGCGACTCGATCTCCTCCGTGGGCAGGTCCTCGGAGGCGAGGATCCCGGCGCGGAGGGCGTCGTCGATGTCGTGGTTGATGTAGGCGACCCGATCGACCAGCCGGACGACGCGGCCTTCGAGCGTGCCGGGCTTCTCGGACCCGGTGTGGCGGAGGATCCCGTCGCGCACCGGCTCGGTCAGGTTGAGGCCGCGGCCCTCGCGCTCGAGCACGTCCACGGTGCGCAGCGAGTGCCGGTTGTGCTTGAACGACCCGTCGCAGTGCTCGCGCAGGAGCTCGTCGAGGACCTCCTCGCCGATGTGGCCGAAGGGCGGGTGACCGAGGTCGTGGCCGTAGCCGATCGCCTCGGTCAGGTCCTCGTTCAGCCCAAGCGCGCGCGCCACCGCGCGGGCGATCCCGCAGGTCTCCAGCGTGTGCGTGAGCCGGGTGCGGTAGTGATCTCCCTCGGGGGCGATGAACACCTGCGTCTTGTGCATCAACCGGCGAAACGCCTTCGAGTGCACAATCCGGTCGCGGTCGCGCTGAAAGGGAGTCCGCAGCGGAGCGTCCGGCTCGGGCTCGCGGCGCACGGCCGGATACGACGGCGTCGCCATCTCCCAGTGGAACTCGGCCTCATACGCGCGGGTGCGTTGCTCGAGCGTCTGGTCGGCCTGCGGAGCGCTTGTGGATGCCGTTTCCTGCACTGCACCCAGAGCATAGGCTGAGTCCATGCCCGATTCTCCCCTCGGGGCGATCAGCAGCGACCAGCAGCGGCCGATCGATCTCGTGCTCGAGGGCGGCGGGGTCAAGGGCATCGGGCTGGTGGGCGCGCTGGACGTGCTGGTGAGGCACAACTTCGTCCCGCAGCGGATCGCGGGAACGTCGGCGGGGGCGATCACCGCGGCCCTACTCGCGGCGGGCTACAAGCCGGAGGAGATGAAGCGAGTCCTCGACGACCTCGACTTCACGCGGTTCATGGACGAGGGGCCCGGCGACAGCCTTCCCCTGATCGGCCACCCGCTCAGCGTCCTGCGCCACCAGGGCGTCTTCCAGGGGGATGAGTTCCTGCGCTGGATGGAGGAGATGCTCGGCAACCGCGGCGTCGAGTTCTTCGGCGACCTGATCTACGAGGACTCGGGCGACGAGGAATTCCGCCACGGCCTTCAGGTGATCGCCTCCGACATCACCGGCGGGCGAATGCTGATCCTCCCTCGCGACTCGCCGGCCTTCGGCGTCGAGCCCGATCGCCTCTCGGTGGCGCGGGCCGTCCGCATGAGCATGGGCATCCCGATCTTCTTCGAGCCTTGGAAGTGGGGGCAGAACCTGATCGTCGACGGCGGGCTGCTCTCGAACTTTCCGGTCTTCCTATTCGACGCCCCGCCGGAGAAGCGGCGCTGGCACACCTTCGGGCTGCTGCTCGCCGAGGAGATGACGAATCGTCCGGTCGACGACGGGCTCCCGCCTCAGGCGAAGCCGTCGCGACCGGCGATCGTCGAGTTCGGCAAGCGGCTGCTGCAGACGATGCTGGAGGCCCACGACCGCATCCACGTCGATAACGACACCTTCCTGCGGACGATCATGATCGACACCCTCGGGGTCCGCACGACGGACTTCGAGCTGGACCCGGACGTGAGAGAGGCCCTGTACGAATCCGGGCAGGCCGCGGCGACGAAGTTCCTCTCAGGCTGGGAGCCCGACTCCTTCGAGGCCCTGCACGACGCCGGCGCCCGGGTGCCGGGGCGACGCGAGTTGCTGGGGCGAGCGCTTGACCAGCAGGACTAGCCAGGCTCGGCGCGCGTGCCGACCTCGCCGCTGTTGCGCAACATCAGGTAGGTCAACCACATCGCCAGGGCGAAGATCGGCACGCCCATCGCCGCCTTGGCGATGCCGAGGGCAAGCAGCGAGTCGCTGAGATAGAGCGGCAGCTGCACGGCCAGCCGGACCACGAAGACCGCGACCCAGATCCAGCTCGCCCGCGAGTAGAGGCGAATCCGCTCCGGCTCGCGGCGCCACTCCATCCCTTCGCCGGTGAGCGGCCCGATGATCACCCCGAGCAGCGGCCAGCGGATCCAGATCGAGACCGCATAGGCGACCGCGTAGGCGGCATTGAGCAACAGCCCCGGCAGAAAGAAGTCCTCGGCCCGACCGGTGCGGCTGGCGACGAAGGCGGCGATCCCGACGCCGATCAGGCCGGCGAAGGCGAACTGCAGCGTCTCGCGGCGGGCCAGCCGCACCACGGTCAGCAGGACCGCGAGGCCAACCGCTGCCCAGATCGCGAGCTGGAGGTCGCTGCCGCTGACGGTGTAGGCGAGCACGAAGGCCAGCCCCGGCAGGCCGGAGTCGGCGAGCCCGCGCGGGCCGCCCAGGGCGTCGACCAGGTCAAGTCGGTCCTTCGACTCGGAGTCCATCCCTCCCATGATCGCGGCTGGGCGCGGGCCGGGGCGGCTCAGGCCGCGGCGCGAAGCTGCACGTGGGCGTGGTGCTCGAGCGTCTCGGTGACCGCGCGCTCGGTCTGGCGAAGCGCGCGCGCCGACCCCGACGGCGCCGCCGCCAAGGGGCTGCCGAGGGCATCCACCATGAACGAGTGGGCGTCGGGCGAGAGCTCGAATCCACCACGCTCGCAGGCGCCACAGACCACTCCCCCCGCCGCGCCGGAAAACCCGCTGAGCTCGCGGGTCTCGCCGCAGCGGGCGCAGCCGGCCAGCTCGGGAGCGAACCCGGCCGCCATCGCCAGCTTCAGCCTGAAGGCGAGGGCCGTAGCGTGGCCGGCGGCGCCGTCGATGTCAGGCGAGACCGGCGAGCGGCCGCTCTCCGGCTCGTCGCCGTCGAGCAACTCCAGGTATCTGCACAGCAGGTTGTAGGCGGCGGGGTTGGGCTGATTCGAGTCGAGCAGGCGCAGCACCGCGTCGCAGGCGCGCGACGCGGCCGCCAGCGAGGGGCCCGACTCGCGCAGGTCGGAGTGGGCGTTGAGGGTGTGCGCCGCGGTCACGGTCGCCAGCTCGCCGCGTCCCTCATAGAGCACCAGGTCGAGCCGGAAGAACGGCTCCAGCCGGCCTCCGAAGCGCGACCGCGGCCGCCTCGCGCCCTTCGCGATCGCGTTGATCCGCCCCCGCGTGCGGCTGTAGAGATGCAGCACGCGATCCGCCTCGGCGTAGCGAATCGAGCGCAGCACGATCGCCTCGGTCTTGAAGCTGCCCGGCATCGAGGCGAGAGACTGCCCTCCGGGTCGGACGCTCGGCTCACCGCCGCGCCCTCGCCCCGGGACGGCGGCGGCGCCGCAGGCGCATCTGGCATCCGGGGCAGAAGTAGGTAGAGCGCCCGCCGACGACGATCCGCCGGATCTCGGCGCCGCAGCGCCGGCACTCGCGGCCCTCGCGGGTGTGGACACAGAGCTCGTCCTGCATCGAGCCCCGCTCGCCGCGGGCGTCGCGGTAGTCGTCGATCGAGGACCCTCCCTGCGCCAGCGCCACCTCGAGCGTCTCGACGATCGATTCGCGCAGCGCCTCGCAATGCTCGGAGCGCATCGACCCGGCCGGCGACAGCGGGTGCAGCTCGGCGCGAAACAGGGCCTCGTCGGCGTAGATGTTGCCGATCCCAGCGATTCCCTTCTGCGAGAGCAGGAAGGACTTCAGCGGCGCCGTGCGTCCTGCCGCCAGCCGGCACAGCGCCTCGGCGGTGAACTCGTCGGTCAGCGGCTCGAGCCCGAGGCGAGCCGCGAAGTAGGTGTCCACCTCGGCGCCGGCCAGCGCCACCGCGTGCCCGAAGCGGCGAGCGTCGGTGAACAGCAGCTCGGAGCCGTCGTCGAGCCCGATCCGCGCCCGCAGGTGGCGAAGCTGCGGCTCCGATTCGTACAGCCGCGGGGCGCCGAGGCGATCGACCTCCATCAGGTCCGCGACCCCGCCGGCCTGGCTCAGCAGCAGGTTGCCGGTCATCCGCAGATGCATGATCAGCGCCGCGTCGCCGGAGAGGCGAAGGATCAGGTACTTGCCCCGTCGGTCGGCGGCGACGATCTCGCGGTCCTCGACCACCGCCACCAGCGCCGAGGACGGCAGCGGGCGCGTCCAGCGCTCGTCGAGCACCTCGACCTCGGTGATCCGCCGGCCGACGACCTCGGGCTCGAGCTGACGGCGGATCGTCTCGACCTCTGGGAGCTCGGGCATGCCCCCATTCTGGCGCCCCGGGGGCGGGCGCTAGGTCGCGATCGCTCGCGGATGGGCCTTGAAGTAGACCTCCTTGATCCGCTCGCCCGAGAGGTGGGTGTAGAGCTGAGTCGTCGAAACGTCGGCGTGACCGAGCATCTCCTGCACCGAGCGCAGGTCGCACCCCCCGGTCAGCAGATGGGTGGCGAATGAGTGGCGCAGGGTGTGCGGGCTCATCTTGCCGTCGAGCCCCACGGCCTTCGCGTGTCGCTGGATGATCTTGTAGAGCCCCTGACGGGTGAGTGGGCCGCCGCGGAAGTTGACGAAGAGCCTTGCCTCCACCTTGGTCCCGACCAACTCGCCGCGGCCCGAGCGCAGATAGCGGGTCGCGGCGGCGGCGGCCTCGCGGCCGACGGGAACGATCCGCTCCTTCGAGCCCTTGCCCTGCGGGCGCACGAAGCCGCGACGGAGATCGAGATCGGTGACCTCGAGGCCGACGGTCTCGGAGGCGCGCAGGCCGCAGCCGTACATCAGCTCCAGCAGGGCGCGATCTCGGAGAGCGATCGGATCGGCGCCGGTGGCGCTGTCGAGCAGGCGCTTGATCTCGGTGTAGCTCAGCACCTGGGGAAGCTTGCGGCTCTTCGCCGGCGGGCTCAGCGTCGCCGTCGGATCGTCGGCGACCAGCTCCTCACGGCGCAGGTGGCGGTAGAACGACCGCAGCGCCGCGGTCTTGCGGTTGATCGTCGCCGGCGAGCAGGGCGGGTGCTTGTGCCCGTTGCCGTTGGGGCGGCCGGTCGCCAGGTCCGCGAGGAAGTCGGCGACGTCGCCGCGGACGGCCTCGGTCGCCCCCGTCCCGTGGGCGCCGAGGAAGGCCCCGTACTGGAGCAGGTCGGTGCGGTAGGCGTCGAGGGTGTTGCGAGCGAGCCCGCGCTCGAACTCGAGATGGGCGAGGAAGTCGAGCACCAGCGCCTCGAAGCGAGCTTCGATCACGGGCTTGGTCTCGGGGGGCCTGACACCAACAGCCATGCCGGATGGTTCTGGCCTGGCCGCGGGCTCCCTGCCGCTGCACGTGCGCATGCGCGGCGCGGGCCCTGATCAGGGCGAGCCGTTCAGGTCAGCTGTGGGATCCGAGCCAGGCGGCGATCTCGTCCAGCACCCGATCCTGCTCGGGCTCGTTGAGGATCTCGTGGTACAGGCCCTGGTAGAGGAGGAGGGTCTTGTCCTCGGAGCCGGCGAGCTCGTCCACCAGCTCGCTGCCGCGCGGGGTGGTCAGCCGGTCTTCGGCGCCGTGCATGACCAGCAGCGGCACCCGCAGCTCTGGCAGGCGATCCGGGAAGGTGTAGACGGCCTGGTCGAGGGCGACGATCGTCGCCGCCGGAAACTGGCCGTGGTGGTTGAGCGGATCGGTGGCGTAGGCACGCACCACCTCCGGGTCGCGGCTGACTGCCTCCGGATCCACCCGGTAGACGCCCACCCCGGGGAGCACCCTGGCGATGACCCGGGCGGCCGCGCGCTGCAGGCCCTGCGTATCGAGCTTGGCGAGCGCGCTGCTGAGGATCATCCCATCGAGCGACGCCTGTCCCTCGAAGGCGTAGGTGAGCCCAATCGCTGCGCCCATGCTGTGCGCCAGCAAAAAGCACGGGGCGCCGGGATGCTCGGCTCGCGCGATCTCGACCATCGTCCCCAGGTCGGCCGCCAGCGGCTCGATCGAGTCGAAGCGCATCCGTGCGCCGCCCGAGCGCCCGTGGCCCCGATGGTCGAGCGCGAAGGCGGCGTAGCCTTCGGCGCACAGACGCGTGGCGACGTGCTCGTAGCGGCCCGAGTGCTCGCCGCCGCCGTGGGAGATGACGACGACCCCTCGCGCCTGGCCCTGCGCAGGCCAGGAGCGATAGCTGATCGCCACCCCGCCGGCGCCCTCGAAGCTGCCCTCCATCCCCCTCTCATATCACGCCCAGCGACGGCCGCAGGCAGGCGGGCGTCGCCCGCCGGGGGGCCGGGGACGCGGGTTGGGTGCAGCTAGGCCCCGGGGTCGCGCGTCGCGGCAACGGCCAGCGCGGCGCCGGCGGCGAGGGGGGCGGCGAAGAAGAGGGGGTCCTGGACGAGCGAGCGCCCCATCGTCGTGGCCGGCAGGCCGCTGGCGGCGTATCCGCGCAGGTCGACCGGCTGCACCGCGATGTCGTGGCGCCCGCCCGCGACCTCGATCAGGTCGTCGAGCGCCGCCCGCGGCTCCGCGTAGCCGGCCGGGGGCTCGGCGACCTCGCCGAGCAGCGGCCATCCCTCGACCCCGACCTCGGGGACGGGCACCCGCACCGGCGCCAGCAGCACCTCGAGCATCGCCTCCGTGTGGTGCGACAGGCCGCGGTGGCGCGGGCGCGGGTCTGAGCTGGAGAGGCGCGGCGAGGCCAGCGTCGCCAGGCCCGCGGCCAGGGCGGCGTGGGCGGTGTCGAGGGCGGCCATCCCGCCGTGTCCGTAGCGGCTGGCCGACCCGAGGATCCCGGGTCCGGGCCCGGCGATGATCGCGTCCCAGCCCAGCGAGTGGGCGGCGGCGTCGAGCGCGCCGATCACGGTGATCGCCTCCGCCTCTCCCCCGTAGGCGGCGCCGGCAGTGACATGGCCGCACAGCAGTTCGCGCTGGCGAAGCTCGACCACGTCGCGCGAAAGCGAGCCGGGGAGCGCTCCACCCGCGGTCTGCACGTAGCCGACGCGCAGCCTGGGGCTGGACTGCGCGGCCGCCCAGGCGGCCGGCGCCAGATGCCCATGCAGGGGGATCACCAGCACGGGCCCGGGCCGCTCGGCCTCGTCCCCGCCGGTGGGGCGCTCCACCGGGTCGACCGGATGCTGGAGCGACGAGTAGTTGAGCTTGATCACGTGGACGCCGTCCGCCCCCTCGGCGTCGAGGCCGCGGCTGAGGTTCACATGCACGATGTCGAACCCTCCCGAGCCGAGCCCGAGGTCGAGCGCCTCGGTGTTGACGATCACCTCGTCGCCGACCTCCACCGGCCCGACCAGGGCCGGGTCGGCCCAGGCTCGGCGACGCTCGCCTCCGACCTCGACGGCCAGCGGGTCGGCCTCGACCACGGTGCCCCTACGGAGCTTCAGCATCGGGGCGCGCCAGATCGGCGATCGCGTCGCAGACGGCGAACATCTGCGAGATCCGTTCGGCGGCGACGCTCTCCTCGGGGGTGTGGTTGGCCTCGGTGCCGTTGGCCAGCAGCACGCACTCATAGCCGCGGGCGATGAGGGCGTTGGCGTCACTGCCCCCACCGGTCGAGACCTCCTTCGGCTCGAAGCCACAGCGCTCGAGCGCAGTCCGCGCGATTCCGACCGCCTGGTCGCTCGATGAGAGCCGGTAGGCACGGAACATCTCGCGCACCTCGACGTCGGCGTCGCAGCCGTGCTCGGTGGCGGCCCAGGTACAGGCGTCGACCATGGCGCCAATCGTGTCGGACGCCTTGGCGTCGTCGATCGAGCGCGCCTCCCCGTCGACCAGGCAGCGGCCGGGAACCACGTTGGAGGCGCTGCCGCCCTCGATCAGCCCGACGTTGGCGGTCGTCTCGGCGTCGAGGCGGCCCAGCCGCATCGCCGCGATCGCCGCCGCGGCGGCGGCGATCGCGCTGTGACCGTCCTCGGGGCAAATCCCCGCGTGCGCCTCCTTGCCCTCGAACTCGGCCAGCAGCCGCATCAGGGTCGGCGCCGCGGTGATGATCTCGCCGATCGGGGTCGCGTGGTCGAGGGCGTACCCGTAGGGAGCCTTCAGGGCGGACGTGTCGAGCTCCTTGGCGCCGCGCAGGCCGTCCTCCTCGGCGACGGTAAAGACCAGCTCGAGCCCGTTCGCCGCCGGCTCGCCGACGTGGCGGGCCGCCAGCTCCGCCAACACGGTCACCGCCGCCTTGTTGTCGGCACCGAGGATCGTCTCGCCGCGGCTGCGAAAGACGCCGTCGGCCAGATCCACCTCGATCGGGGCGTCGTGGGGAACCGTGTCGAGGTGGGCGAAGAAGGCGACCCAGCGGTCCGATCGCCCGGGCACCCGGGCGATCAGGTTGCCCGCCCCGGCGCGGGCCGGCCCGGCGGAGTCGTCCTCGCCCACCTCGACGCCAAGCTCGCGCAGCTCGGCCAGGATCGCATCGGCGGCGGGACGCTCCGACCCGGTCGGGCTGGCGATCTCGCAGAGCCGGGCGAAGCGGTCGAGCAGGCGCTGGTCGGAGGCGCTCAAGAGGGCAGAGGCTACGCGAGCGCTAGGAGGCCGTGACAACCCAGCAGTGCCCGTCGAGGCCGTCCTCTCGCTCGGCCAGCAGTGACGCGACCCTCGAGTGGACGGTGTTGCGCACCTCATCCTGCTCGGACGCCGACAGGCCCGCGAACGCTTCGGTGATCGGCCCGGCCAGCGAGATCGTCTTCTCCCAGTGCTCGTCGGGATCGGTGTAGCCCCAGGACACACCGACCTCCTCGATCGAGTGGTCTGCGAACCCGGCGCCCCTGACCAGCTCGTCGATCCGCGCCTGGTCGGCCAGCGCGAAGATCCCCGGGGCGCCCGGCTCCGGCGGCGGTATGTGCCCCAGCTCGACCATCGTCATCCCCGGGATCGCGGCCCAGGGGTTGCGGTCGGGGGTCGTCCACACGGCGAACGCCAGGCGGCCTCCGTCGCGCAGCACCCTCCTGGTCTCGGCGAGCGCGGCGGCGGGGTCGGCCATCAGCATGTAGCCCCAGCGGCAGAGGACGCCGTCGACGCTCGAGTCCTCGAGGTCCATCCGCTCGGCATCGAGCTGGCGGTACTCCGCATTGGTGAGGCCGAGCCGCTCGCCCTCCGAGCGGGTCGCTTGAACCATCCCCGGGGCGAAGTCGGTGGAGATCAGGCGACCGTGCGGGCCGACCCGCTCGGCCGCGATCAAGCCGGTGTCGCCGGTGCCGGCCGCGACCTCGAGAAGCGTCTCGCCGGGCTGGGGATCGACCCGCTCGATCAACCGCTCGCGAATGGCGGCCGTGGACTCGCGCATGAACTCGCGCTCGCGCTCCCAGGCGGAGGACATCCTGTCCCAGGTCGCCAGCGAGAGCCGACGGTATTCGTCGAGGTCCATGGCGGGCGAGTCTACGCGTCTTGTTGACTAGCGCTGGCGCTCGACGCTGACGTCCTCGGAGTCCACCCGCTCGGCCTCGGCGACGCCTGCCTCCGCGGCGGGGCCACGCCCGCGCGCCAGCGCGGCGGCGGCGCCAACGAAGTCGCGAAACAGCGGCTCCGGCCTGGTCGGGCGGGAGTTGAACTCCGGATGGAACTGCGAGGCGACGAAGAAGGGGTGATCTCCGAGCTCGACGATCTCGACCAGGCGCTCGTCGGGCGAGGTGCCGCTGCAGACGAGGCCCTCATCCTCGAGGCGGCGGCGAAGCATGTTGTTGACCTCGAAGCGGTGGCGGTGGCGCTTGTAGATAACGGCCTCCCCGCCGAAGATCTCTCGCGCCCTGGTGCCCTCGTGAAGCTTCACCGGGTCGGCCCCCAGCCGCATCGTCCCGCCCATGTCGGAGACCTCCTTCTGCTCGGGCAGCAGGTCGACCACGGGGAACGGCGTCTCGGGATCGAACTCGGTCGAGTTGGCGCCGTCCATGCCGGCGACATGGCGGGCGAACTCGGCGACGGCGATCTGCATCCCCAGGCAGATACCCAGATAGGGGATGCCGTTCTCGCGAGCCACCTGGGCGGCGCGGATCTTGCCCTCGATCCCGCGCTCGCCGAAGCCACCGGGGATCAGGATCCCGTCGGCCCACTCGGCCAGCTCGTGGGGGTCGAAGTCCTCGGAGTCGATCAGCTCGACGTCGACGTCGATGCCGTGCAGGTAACCGCCGTGATGGAGCGCCTCGATCACCGACTTGTAGGCGTCGACCAGCGCGACGTACTTGCCGACGAGCGCGATCCGGGCGGTGCCTTCGGAGTGGTCGGCACGGCGCACCAGCTCCTCCCACTCGCCCAGCTCGGGCGGCTCGGCCTCGACCGCGAAGTGGTCGAGGACGAGGTCGTCGATCCCCTCGGCGCGCAGCACCAGCGGCACCTTGTAGATGTTGTCGACGTCGCGGGCCGAGATCACGGCCTCCTCGGGGACGCTGGCGAAGAGGGCGATCTTGCGTCGGATCTCGCGGTCGAGCCCCCGGTCCGAGCGGCAGACGACCGCGTGCGGCTGGATGCCGATGCGGCGCAGCTCGTTGACCGAGTGCTGGGTGGGCTTGGTCTTCATCTCGCCGGCGTGGTCGATGTAGGGGACCAGGGTCAGGTGGACGAACATGCAGCGCTTCGGACCAAGCTCGGAGTAGAGCTGGCGGATCGCCTCCAGGAACGGCAGCGACTCGATGTCGCCGACGGTGCCGCCGATCTCGGTGATCACGAAATCGACCGCCTGCGACTCGGCGACGATCAGGATTCGCTGCTTGATCTCGTCGGTGATGTGGGGGATCACCTGCACGGTCGCGCCGAGGTAGTCGCCGCGGCGTTCGCGGCGGATGACCGAGTTGTAGACGGCACCGGCGGTGACGTTGGAGGCGCGCGAGGTGTTCTCGTCGGTGAAGCGCTCGTAGTGGCCGAGGTCGAGGTCGGTCTCGGCTCCGTCCTCGGTGACGAACACCTCGCCGTGCTGGAACGGGCTCATCGTCCCCGGGT
>JBDTSW010000037.1:0-18887 GCA_039930945.1 bacterium | reverse complement strand
GGCGGCGAACGCCGCCAGCCACACGGGGCCGGGCGAGCCGATCTGGATCGGCAGCTCGCTCGGCGCTCAGGAAGCCCGGATCTGGGTCCGCGACGAGGGCCCGGGCATCCCCTCGGAGGAGCAACGGCTTATCTTCGAGCGGTTCGCGCGCTCGACGAGCGTGCGCGGTTCGAGCGGCGCCGGCCTCGGGCTGGCGATCGTGAAGGCGATCGCCGAGGCCCACGGGGGGCGGGTCCAGCTCGACTCCACCCTCGGCGCCGGTGCACAATTCACGATCGTGATCCCAGCCCGATGACCCGGATCCTGATCGCCGAGGATGAAGAGCGACTGGCGTCGTTCCTGGAGAAGGGTCTGCGCTCGAGCGGGTACACGACGACCGTGGTCCCAGACGGCCCCGGTGCGACGACGATGGCGCGCGACGAGGAGTTCGACCTGCTGATCCTCGACCTCGGCCTACCCGGCAAGGACGGGCTCACGGTCCTTCGCGAGCTGCGGCGTGACGGGCAGCGATTGGCGGTGATCATCCTCACCGCCCGTGACGACCCGGCCGACAAGGTCGCCGGGCTCGAGGCGGGCGCTGACGACTACCTGGCGAAGCCGTTCCACTTCGAGGAGCTGCTGGCCCGGGTGCGCGCCCGCCTGCGAAGCGAGCGCTCCGACAAGGACCGGGTGCTCAGGGTGGGCGAAGTCTCGCTGGACCTGCGCACGCGCTGGGCCAGCGCCGAGGGCGAGACGATCGAGCTCAGCGCCCGCGAGTTCGAGTTGCTGCGGACCTTCCTCAAGCACCCGAATCAGGTGCTGACTCGAGAGCAGCTCCTCTCGCACGTCTGGGGCTATGACTACGGCCCGGGCTCCAACGTGGTCGACGTCTACGTCGGCTATCTCCGCCGCAAGCTCGGCGCCCGCCGCTTCGAAACCGTGCGCGGTGTCGGCTACCGGTACCGCTCGTAGCAGCCCCCGGGGGTCATCTGAGCGCGTTTCTGAGGTCGAAGGCCCGCAGCCCCTCGGGGCCGTCGTCGCTGCAGTCGAAGAAGCGGGGATTGACACAGGTGTGGCCAGGTCCGTCGCCCTCGTAGGCAGGCTCGACGGTGAACTGGCAGTGCGGCATCGGCTCGCCGGTCATCTTGATCCCGCCGAAACCCCCAGTGGCCTCGGCGGCCTCGAACATGTCGAGGTTGATCTCGGCCTTGAAGACCTTGCGAACGCAGCCCATGAACCGCGACCCGGTGAGGGGGTCCTGGTAGGCGTAGAGGTAACTGCAGCGCATCTCCAGACAGCCGCGCGGCTCCACCAGCTTGTCGCAGAATGTGCGGCACCTGCGGCACTCGCCGGCCTCGACCCGCTGCTGCTTGGTTGTCACGGGAAAAAGTCTACGCCGCGATGGCCCGTGGCCCCAGCAACTCGTGCACCTGCGCGCGCAGGGCGTGCGAAGGGCTGACCTTGTAGTCGGCCCCGAACCGCAGCCGCCTGGGGCCGTCCCTGGTGGTCATCTCGATCAGAACCTCGCTCTGGCCGGGAAAGCCCTCGAAGATCATCTTCAGCTCGTCGACGAGCGCAGGCCCGAACTCCGCGGCGTTGACCCGGAGCGTGAACTGCGCCGGGTCACGCTTGGCTGCGACCTTCGCCCGAGCGGTGGCAAGCTCGTCGGGCCCGGGTTCGAAGATCTCGGCCTCGGCGACCACCAGGCTGGTGTCGCCGCGCCCCTTGTGGTCGACGCGGCCGCGGATCACGACCACGCGGTCGAGCTCGACCGCTGCGGCGGCCTCGCCGGCGGCATCACGGACGAACAGCTCGACCTGGGCCTCGAGGTCGTCGAGCCGGGCGAAGATCACGTGGCCGCCGTTGCGGGTGCGCACCTTCTTCGCCTCGCTGATGATCCCGCCGACGGTGACCCAGGCGCCGTCCTGCTTGGCGGGGACGTCGCTCAGCGGGCAACCCACCCGGGCGTTGAGCGCGTCGCGAACCTCACTCAGAGGATGGAAGGAAAGAAAGGTGCCGAGCGTCTCCTTCTCCAGCCGCAGGAGCTCTCGCTGCTCGAACTCCTCGGTGGGGACCGGCAGCCGCTGCGAGCCGACGCCACCCGACGACCCCGATCCGGCCGGGTCCGGGTCGGAGAGGTCGAAGATCGAGCCCTGCCCTCGGCGTGAGTCCTCCTGTGCCTTCTGGCCGGCCGCCTGCGCCTGTGCCAGCACCTGCAGCATCCCCCGCCGAGTGGCGCCGGTGGAGTCGAGGGCGCCACACTTGACCAGACACTCGATCGCGCGCTTGTTCACGGCGCGCGAGTCCACTCGCTCGCAGAAGTCCCAGATCGAGTCGAAGCGGCCGACGGCCTCGCGCGTTTCCATAATCGCCCGCACGGCGGAGTGGCCGACGTTCTTGACCGCGTCGAGGCCGAAGCGGATCGAGCTGCCGGAGACGACGAAGCCGTGGTCGGAGGAGTTGACGTCGGGAGGCAGGACGTCGATGCCCATCGCCTCGCAGCGGTTGACGAAGAAGGGCACCTTGTCCTTGGTCGACATCACCGAGGAGATCAGGGCCGCCATGTACTCGGCCGTGTAGTTCGCCTTCAGGTAGGCGGTCCGGTAGGCGATCAGGGCGTAGCAGGCGGCATGCGACTTGTTGAAGCTGTAGTCAGCGGCCGCGGTCATCAGCCCCCAGAGATCCCTGCCGACCCGCAGGTCGGTCCCCGACTCCTGCGAGCCGGCCAGGAACTTGTCCTCCATGGTCGCCATCAGGTCGCGATTCTTCTTGCCCACGGCCTTGCGCAGGTCGTCGGCCTCGGCGCCGGAGAATCCGGCGATCCGCTTGGCGATCTCCATCAGCTGCTCCTGGTAGATGCAACACCCGTAGGTCGCCTCGGTGATCGCGCGCAGGCGCTCGTCGGCGTAGGTGACCGAGGCAGGCTCGCGCTTGCCGCGGGCGTAGTCGTCGATGAAGCGCATCGCTCCCGGCCGGTACAGGGAGACGAGGGCGACGATGTCGTCGAACTCGGTCGGGCGGACCTTGCGCAGGGCGTCGCGCATGCCGTCCGATTCGAGCTGGAAGACTCCCACCGAGTCGCCCCGGGCGAGCATCTCGTAGGTCTTGGCGTCGTCGAGCGGTGCCCGCTCGATGTCGACCTCGGTCTCGCGAGAGCGCTCGATGATCTCGACCGCGTCCTCGATCACGTCGAGGTTGCGCAGCCCGAGGAAGTCCATCTTCAGCAGCCCGATCTCCTCGATCGGCCCCATCGAGTACTGGGTGACGACCTTGTAGGAGCGCTCCGGCCTGCCGTTCTCGCCCTTTTGGACCGGCGCCCCACGGTCCTCGGCGAGCTGCAGCGGCACGATCTCGTCGAGCGGGCGGTCGGCGATCACCACGGCCGCCGCGTGAATCGAATTGTTGCGGACGATCCCCTCCAGCCCGCGGGCGACGTCGAGAATCCGGCGGGCGTCGGGATCCGAGTCGTAGGTACGCCGCAGCTCCTGGCCCTCCTTGAGGCACTCGTCGAAGGAGGGGCTGCGCCCCAGCACGGGCTCCGGGATCTGCTTGGCGACGCGGTCTCCGGTGGCGTAGTCAAACCCCAGCACGCGCGCCGCGTCACGGGTCGCGGCGCGCGGGGCCATCGTGCCGAAGGTG
Organism: bacterium; assembly: GCA_039930945.1. Lineage (GTDB taxonomy): Bacteria > Actinomycetota > Thermoleophilia > Solirubrobacterales > 70-9 > JBDTSW01. The sequence goes on along the minus strand of JBDTSW010000037.1, from coordinate 15,269 downwards.
ATGATCTGGGCGACCGACTCGCGTCCGTACTTCTCGCCGACATAGCGGATCACCCGCTCGCGGCCGCGGACCGAGAAGTCGATGTCGATGTCCGGCATCGACTTGCGCGCCGGGTTGAGGAAGCGCTCGAACAGCAGGTCGTTGGCGAGCGGGTCGAGGTCGGTGATGTTGAGCGAGTAGGCGACGATCGAGCCCGCGGCGGAGCCGCGACCCGGGCCCACGGCGACGCCGTTCTGCTTGGCGAAGCGAACGAAGTCCCAGACGATCAGGAAGTAGGAGTCGAAGCCCATCTCCCCGATCACGCCGAGCTCGAACTCGAGCCGCTCGCGAGCCTCCGCCGGCGCCGGGTCGCCATAGCGACGGGCCAGCCCCTCGAGCGCGAGCCGGCGCAGCATGTCGCGGGGCTCTTCGCCCTCCGGGGTCGGGAAGCGCGGCAGCAGCAGCTTCCCAAGCTCCAGCTCGACCTCGCAGCGCTCGGCGATCTCCAGTGTCGTCGGCACCGACTCGGGCCACTCGGCGAAGGCCGCGGTCATCTCCTCGGGGCTCTTGAGGAAGAACTCATTGGTGTCGAAGCTGAGCTTCGGCTGCTCCAGCGTGGACTTGGTCTGCACGCACAGCAACGCAGCGTGGTTGTCGTAGTCGGAGCGGTGCAGGTAGTGGACGTCGGCGGTCGCGACCAGCGGCCGGCCGAGCTCGCGGGCGATCCGGGCGATGCCCTCGTTCGCCCGGTTCTGCTCGGGAATCCCGTTGGTCTGGATCTCGAAGTAGACGTTGGCCTCGCCGAAGACGCCGCTGAGCTCGTCGACATGGGCGCGGGCGTCATCGGGCCGGCCCTCGAGCAAGCGCTGGCAGAAGCGGGACTGAAGGCAGCCGGTGAGCGCGATCACCCCCTCGGAGTGGCGCTCGAGCAGCTCCATGTCGACGTTGGCCTTGCCGCGGGAAAAGCCCTCCAGGTACCCGGCCGAGGTCAACTTGACCAGGTTGCGAAACCCGGCGTCGGAGGAGGCGAGCAGCGTCAGGTGGTTGCGCTCGACCCTCGATCCCGGCGCGGAGCCGGCCCGGCGGTCGTCGACGAAATAGGCCTCGAGGCCCAGAATCGGCTTGATGCCGAACTCGCGACAGGCCTTGTAGTGCTCGACGGCGCCGTTCATCACCCCGTGGTCGGTGAGCCCGAGCGCCGGCATCCCGAGTTCGGCGGCGTGCTTGGCCATCGGCCGGATCTTGCAGGCGCCATCGAGCAGCGAGTACTCGCTATGGACGTGGAGATGGGCGACCGACGCGCTCACCGATCCATCTTCGCAACCACAGATGACGCCACCCAGTCGCGATCTCGCAAGCTGCGAGGAACCGCATAGGCTTGGGCGCGATGATCTGGCTATTGCGACACGGGGAGGCCGAGCACTCGGCGGTCGACGACGCCAGCCGCCGGCTGACCGAGAAGGGCGAACGCCAGTCCCGGGCCGCGGGCCGGGCGCTGGCGGCCCTCGGGGTCGAGATCGACGCCTGTCTGGCCAGCCCGAAGCCGCGGGCCCGGGACACCGCCGCGATCGCCTGCCGCGAGCTGGGCGCCGAGGTCGAGGAGACGGAGGCCCTGCGCGGCGGCGACTTCGACCCGCTCCAGCTCGCAGCCGGGCGCGGTGAGGTGCTCCTAGTCGGGCATGAGCCCGATTTCTCGCGCGCCATCCACGCCACCACCGGCGCGCGGGTGGGGCTGAAGAAGGGTGGCGTCGCCGCGATCGACGACGGCCGGCTCACGAGCCTTCTGACCCCGCCGCAGCTGAGGCGAATCGCCGGGGGCTAGATGGTTGATTCCGAATCCGCGTGCGCGGGTATTTGGAATCAACCGTCTAGGCGCCGGGCTCCGGCCCGAGCCCGTTCGGCGCGATCGCGGCGCGAAGACGCTCCTCGGCCTCGGCGATCCGCTTGACCGCCTCGTCGGAGGCGGCGGTGGCGCGCTGGATGCGCACCTCCAGCTCGGACCCATCGGCGGCCAGGACTGCGCCCTCGGCGAAGCGTGCCTCCGCCTCCCCCACCCGGACCTGGGCCGCGGCGATCTGACGCTCCGAGGCGGTGACCTCGGCGAGGGCTCGATCGACCCGCCCGACCCCCTCCTCCAGCCTCGACAGCGCCGCCTGGATCCGCTGCTCTCCGGCGTCCACGGCGCTGACGGCCTCGCCAACACGCGCGGTGGCGTCCGTGGTGCGCTGGGCGAGGATCGAGTTCGCCGCCTGGAGCCGGTCGCCCCAGTCGGCGTCGAGCGCCGCGGCGCGCGACTCGATCTCGGTGAGCGTCGATTGAGCGCTCGCCCCGAGCCCCTCACGGTGCCTCGAGGCCATCGTCGCGGCCTCGACCTGGATCTCCTCGCCGCGCTCCTCGAGCTTCGCCAGGGCGGACTCGACCCGCCTCGACGACTCCAGGCGCGCCATCTTGCTGTCGTGCCGCCTGGCCTTGCGCGAGAGCTTCTCGGCCGCCTCCTCGAGCCGGTTGGTGACCTTGCCTTGGGCCCCCTCGATCGCGCCGAGGGCACCCTTCGAGCGCTCCTCGAGCTCGGCGCGAAGCGCCTGTTCGCGCTGCTCGATCAGCCGGCGGGTGGACTCCTCGTTAGCCCTCCACAGCGACTCGGTGGCGCCCGCCACCAGCTCGTGGACCCGGGCGGCGAGGCCCTGCTCGAGCTCAGCGCGGGCGCGGTCGACGCCGACGTCGAAGCGGATTCCGAGCTCGCGCTCAGCGGTAGCGAGCCGTTCCGAGACCATCGCGTCGATCCGATCGGATGACCGCCTGCGCTCGTACTCCTGCTCGCGTTCGAGCCCGTCGACCACCTCGCGCAGGCCCTGCGAGATCGATGCCTTGGCCTCCGCGACGCGGTCGCGCAGGCGGTCGGCGGACGACTCCGGATCGGCGCCTGACCGCGGCGGCTGCGGAGGTTCCATCGCCATCGGGCGGGATGCTCCTACATGGGTCGGTCGCCAAATTGGTGCACGCGGCGCCGAAACACCTGCTCATGCGGTTTCCGCCTCCGCTAGCTTGCCCGGGTGGAACCGATTTCGCCGGCACCTCCGGGTCGCGCCGCCCGCACCGCCGCCGCCTCCGAGGGGTCAGGCGCAGCCGCGCTCCCGCGGGGTCTGGATACGGCCGGGATCGCCGCGGTCGCCGCGCTGCTGCTGCTCACCGTCACCTGGACGTGGTGGGGAATCAAGCAGGGTGCCTACTTCGGGGTCGTCCTCTATCCGGGCCTGGTGCTGCTCTGCGCGGGCCTGGTGGCGCTGCTGCGGGCGGCGCCGTGGCGAGCGAACCTGCGCCTCTCGAGTCCGACGCTCCTCGCCATCAGCGGGATCTTCGGGCTGGCAGGCTGGTCGGCGCTCTCGGCCATCTGGAGCCCGTCGCCGGACGTCGCCCTCGCCGATGCCCAGCGGATCGCCGTCTACGGCCTCGCCTTCGTCCTTGGCCTCTGGCTCTGCAACCTGCTGGGGCCGCGGATGGCGCTGGCGCTCGTGCTCCTGGCGATCGCCGGGGCGGTCGCCGGCCTGGTGACGGTGTTCACGCTCGCCTTCGGCAGCGACGTCGGCTCGTATCTCGAGGTGAACGGGACGCTGCAGTATCCGCTCGGGTACCGCAACGCGAACGCGGCGTTCTTCGCGATCGCGGCCTGGCCAGCGCTCGCGCTCGCCCAGGCGAGCGGGCGGCGCTGGTACGCTCGGGCGGCTGCGCTCGGCGCCGCGACCCTGTGCGTCGAGCTGGCGCTGCTGAGCCAGAGCCGTGGCTTCATCATCGCCGTGGCGGTCGCGATCGTCGTCTACGCCGTCTTCACTCCGGGCCGGGCGCGGGCGCTCGTCTGGCTCTGCCTGGCGGCGATTCCGGCGCTGGTGGTGCTCCCCGCGCTCGGAGATCTGTACGCGGCCGCGAACGAGGCGAGCCGCGAAAGCGTGCTCACGGAGCTTCCGGACGCCGCCCGCGCCGCCCTCGGCGGCTGTGCCCTGGCGGTGATCGCCGGCACGATCGCAGCGCGCGTCGAGGCTCGCATCAAGCCCGGCCCGGAATCGGCGAAGCGCGCGGACCGCCTGGCCACGGGCGGCCTGATCGCCCTCGCGGTGATCGCCGTGATCGGGTTCGTGGTCGTCACAGGCGACCCGGTCGACTGGGTCGGGCAGCGGATCAACGAGTTCCGCAACGAGGGCACCCCCGACCTCAGCGCCGAGCCCAGCCGCTTCGGCTTCAACGCGGGCTCGGAGCGTCTCGACCTCTGGGAGATCGCGCTTCAGGACGCGGGCGCGGACCCGCTGTTCGGCGACGGCGCGGGCGGCTACCAGTACAGCTACCTAGAGGACCGCTCGGTCGGCTACCCGAATGTGCGCGACGCGCACAGCGTCGAGCTGGAGGTGCTCTCGGAGCTCGGCGCCCCAGGGCTGATCCTGCTGGGGCTGGCGATCGCCGGGGCGCTCATCGGCGCCCTGCGCGCCCGTCACCTCGGGCCCTCTGCCAGAGCGCTGTCGGCGGCCGCCCTCACCGCCTTCGCGTACTGGATCGCGCATTCGTCGATCGACTGGTTCTGGGCCTACCCAGCGATCACCGCCCCCGTGTTCGCGCTGCTCGGCTCCGCCTGCGCGCCGGCGCTGCTGGCCCCGCAGCGCCCCGGCCACAGGGCCCGGCGCCGGATCGCGCTCGTCGCCGTGGTGCTTGCCCTGAGCGCGGTCCCGCCGTACCTGAGCGAGAGGTACACCAACCACGCCTTCGCCACCTGGACGATCGACCTGGCCGACGCTTACGCCGACCTCGACCGCGCCAGCGCGCTCAACCCGCTCTCGGAGGAGCCCCTGATGGCGGAGGGGGCGATCGCCCGCGAGGCCGGCGAGACCGAGCGCGCGATCACCGCCTTCCGGGAGGCCGCCGACCTACGTGAGGAGGAGTGGGCCACCCACTACTTCCTGGCCGACCTCTACGCCGACTCCGACCCGGAACTGGCAGCCCGCGAGATCACCATCGCCGCCGCGCTCAACCCGCTCAGCGACCGCGTGATCGAACTGCGCTCGCGCCTCGAGGCGGAGGACGCCAAGCCCAAGCGCGACGGCGGCTAGTCAGTCGGCGACGATGAGCCCGCGGCGCATCACCATCGCGACCGCGTGGGCGCGAGTACGCGCGCCAAGCTTGGCCTTGGCATTGCGCACGTGGGTCTGCACGGTCGCGGGCGAGAGCCCGAGCTCGACCGCGATCTGCGTGTCGGTGCCACCCGAAGCGAGCATCCCCAAGATCTGACGCTCGCGGACGGTCGGGACCCGCGCCAGCGCGCCTTCGTCGGAGTCGGAGGCCTCGGGACCCGCGGTGCTGGGGCTGGGCGAAAGCAGGACCAGGTGCAGGCCCGGCAGCACGGCGGCCGTGACGCTGATGTCGACTGCATCACGGGCTCCGGGGCTGGCCAACTCGAATGGCCCCGCGTGGCCTCCGGCCTGGTGGAAAGCTCGCCAGACACCGTCGAGGCGCTCGGCGTCACTCCGAGCGAACAGCTCGCCGAGCACCCGCCCCTGAACCTCGCCGCGGGCGAGCCCGAGCAGGCGACAGGCCGACAGGTTGGCCTCGGCCACCGCGCCGTCGTCATCGACCACCAGCAGCGCGACCGGCGAGGCGCCGATGCCCTGACCGCTGGAGTGGAGTGCGGCGATCGCCGCGAGATCAGCCACGCGCGCCCTCTTCCACGATGAACCGCTTGCGCGGCGTCCGCAGGGCGCGGTGAGCGTCGCGGAAGGCCACGAAGGCGGTCTCGAAGATGATCAGCAGATCGGCCAGCATCGAGCGGTGCTTGATGTAGTAGAGATCGTGGCAGAGCTTCCACGCCGCGCCCAGGTCCGAGCCGGCATAGCCGCATCGCAACTGGGCCCAGCCAGTGATCCCCGGGCGCAGCAGATGGCGCCGCGTGTAGTGCGAGAACTGGCGCTCCAAGTCGGCCTCCACCTCGGGACGCTCGGGTCGTGGCCCGACCAGGGTCATGTCGCCGCGCAGCACGTTCCACAGCTGCGGCAGCTCGTCGATGTGGGTGCGACGCAGCACCCGGCCGACGCGGGTGGCGCGATCGTCGTCGGCGTCGGACCAGCGGACGAGGCCGTCGGCCTCGGCGTCCTCGGCCATCGATCGCAGCTTCAGGATCTCGAACTGCCGGCCGTGCTCCCCCAGCCGGCGCTGACGGTAGAGCACCGGACCGCGGTCTTGGAGCTTGATGGCAAGCGCGCCGAGCGCGAGCAGCGGCAGGGTGATGACGCCGATTGCGGTGGCCAGGACGATGTCGCCGAGACGCTTGGAGAGCGGCGCCATCGACTGGAAGTTGGGGTGCAGGACATAGCGATACCAGGCCTGATCTATCGTCCCGACGGGGGTATGACCGAACAGATCCTCGTAGAATTGGTTGGCGCCGATCATCCGGACCGGAAGGCTCATGCACGTCTGTGCGGCGCGGTCCCATGGGCTGCCCCCCCCGGCACCCGGGCCGGGCTCACGATCGGCAGCGCAGACGAACAGGTCGACGTGGTTGACGAGGACCGCCCCCCGCATCTGGTCGAGCGATCCCAGCCAGCTGACGCCCTGGCCGCGCTGATCCGGCCCCTCGGGGCCGAGCCAGCCGATCACCTCGTAGGCGCGAACCCCGGCGAAGCGGAGTTCCCCCCGCAGGTCGCTGGCGAACTGCGGCGATCCGATCACGGCGACCCGCGCCCGAGCCGAGCCTTCGAGCCGAGCCTTGGTCCAGCCGCCGAGAGCGAAAACCAGCCAGGCCCCGATCACGGCGGGAACGAGCTCGCCGATCCCCGGCGGGCGGTCGAGCATCGTCATGATCGCCAGCACCGCGACCGCCCCCACCGCGGGGGCAAAAAGGGCGAGCGCCACGCGCGCCGCCGGCATCAGCTGCAACGGGAACGGCGAGCGCTCGATCACCCGGGCCGCGGCCAGCATCGCCCCGAATACGAGCAGTGCCGGCCCCAACTGGCGGAAGTGGGAGTAGGCGATCAGCCCACTCGTCAGTGCAGGGGCCACGCGCAGGCCGACCAGGTCGATCAGCCGCTGGGCGCGCAGAGCGCCAAGCGGACGGAACCGCGTCGGGCCGCGCCCGGCAATCCCCAGCTCACGGCCCCGGAAGGTCACTGGGAGCAATCCTCAGCCACCAATACACAAGCCATCGCCAAGAGCTGCCGATAGTTGAAACGAATGATCATTGCCCCCTCAAAGGATTTGACACCGCGGACCCCGGGAATCAGCCCCGCCCTGCTTGTATTGATGGATCCACTATGGCCCAATCGAGGTAAGGATCCAAACTTCTGCAGGCGGAATTACCCAGTAAGACGGGGTCGCAATACCTCAGACCGGTTAGTGCTAGCTTCGCCGGGCACTGCATCTGGATGGCGAAAGTGAGCGAGCAAGCTGCAAGCAGCGGAGCCCAGGATGGACCGGAGGGCGCGAAGCGCGCTCACACGGGACCGCTGTCGAAGCGCGAGCGCGAGGTCTTCGAGCTGCTCGCCGACGGGCTCAGCGGGGCCGAGATCGCCGAACGCCTGGTGCTCTCGCCCGAGACCGTGCGCACGCACATCCGCAACGCGATGGCGAAGCTGGGGGCATCCACCCGCTCACACGCGGTGGCGATCGCGCTGCGCCGGGGGGAGATCGAGACCATGGGCGAGTCGAACGCGTCGAAGCCTCAGCCGGAGCGTCGCCGCTCGACCGACGTGCGCACCCGCCTGAGCCTCAGCGATCTCGCCGGACCCCTCGACGGCGCGCTCGAGGGCCTGCTGTCGCTTTGGGACGTGGACGCCGGCTGGGTCTTCCTGGCGGACGACGACGGGCTGACGCTCAACCGGGCGGCCGAGCGGGTCGCGAACAGGGCCGAGACCCAGCCGGCGACGCTCGTCCTGGGCGAGGGCACGATCGGCCGGGCCGCTCTGGAACGGCGCTCGCAGATCCTGCCCGCCCCAGGCTCCGACGGCGGCGCAATGATCGTCGCCCCGATGCTCGACGGCGACCGGCTGATCGGCGTGATCGGGCTGGCCACCCGCTCCTCGCGCCCTACCGGCCGACAGGAATTGCTACTTCTTCAGGCCCTTGCCGGTCGCGTCGGAGAGCTGATCCAGACGGGCGGGCCCCGCGTCGCTGCGGGGATCGACCAGGCGTTGCGCGGCTTCCGCGCCTCCTGGGCCTCGGCCACCCGGTCGCCCTAGGCCTAGGCCCTAGCCGTTCGCCTCGGTGATCCGCTGGACGGCGACCTCCGCCGACTCTTCCATCGGCGCGACGCTGCCAATGTCGCAGATCTCCAGCACCTTGCGCACCGGGGACTCCCGCGGAACGCTCAGGCGCAGTCGCTGGCGGCGATCACCGAGGCGGCGGGCGAGACTGAAAAGCAGCTCGATCCCGGCGCTGTCCAGATAGGCGATGCCGCTGAGGTCGAGGACCAGGCCGTGGGCTGAGCTGGGGAGCTTCTCGCCCAGGGCGCGCCCCAGCTCGACCGCGTTCGAGCCGTCGACCTCGCCCGAGACGCGCGCGATCAGCAGGTCCTCGCGCTCGTCAAACTCGACCTGGCTGAGTCTGTCCCTCATGCCGCGCCTCCGTTCCGCAGGCCGCGGCGAAGGACCACGGTGGTCCCCGTCTCGCCCTTGTCGATGCTCACCTGCTCCATCAGCTGTTCCATCAGCGTCAGCCCGCGACGCCGCTCCTCGCCACGAGCCGGGCGCCAGCTCCCGAAATCGCGAACGGTGATCTCCAGCTGGGGCCCCGAGCGAGTCGCCTCGACCTCGAACGCGGCCTCGCCCGCGGGGTAGGCGTGCGCGATCGCGTTGGCGCAGGCCTCGCCGACCGCTACGAGGGTCTCGTACATCTCGGCCTCGCCGGCGCCGGCGGCCTTGAGCCAGCGGCCCAGGACCCTTCGCAGGACCGCCAGTGAGCCCGCCTCGGCCGGAAGCGACAGCTGGACGCGATCGGTGGACAGCGGCTCGAGGCGGATCGCGAGAATCGCGATGTCGTCGACCGAGCGCCCCTCGAGCACGCGTCCGGGAAGGATCCTGCAGAGCTCGCCCGGCTCGGTGTCGAGCCCGGCGGCGGCCTCGCCCAGGGCGATCAGGCCCTCGGCGAGCGAGACGGCGGGCCGTTCGACCAGCCCGTCGGTGTACATGACGACGGCCGAACCAGGCTCGAGCGGGACCACGCTCTCCTCGTAGGACGGGAATGCGACTGTGCCCAGCGGGTTGCCCGAGCGACCCTCGGCGAAGACGACATCCCGATCTCCAGAGATGATCAGCGGTGGCGGGTGGCCGGCGGTCGCGAAGCGCAGCGTTCCCGCCTCCGGGTCAAGTACCGCGTAGAGCGTCGTCGCCATCCCGGGGCGCTCGAGCTCTTGGGCGAAGGCGTCGGTGCGCTCGAGGACGACCGAGGGGCGCAGCCCCTCCAGCGCATAGGCGCGAACCGCGCTCTGCAGGTGCGCCATCCTCGCGGCGGCCGCGATCCCGCGCCCGACGACGTCGCCGATCACGAGCCCCGCCTTGCCGTCGCGCAGGGGGATCACGTCGTACCAGTCGCCGCCGATCTCGGCCTCGGCGCTGCCCGGCAGGTAGCGGGCCGAGAAGCTCATCCCCGGGATATCGGGGAGCCGCTCGCGCAGGAGGCTGTGCTGGAGGGTCGTCGTGACCGAACGCTCGACCTCCACCTCGCGCGCCGCCCGGCGAAGGCCGTCGAGGGCGGCGCCGATGATCGCATCGCCGCCGTCTGCGGACGATGTCCCCTCCTCGCCTGCCTCGGGCATGCCGGCCGAGCCGGCGAGCTGGGCTCGGGCCGATTCCTCGTTGCCGCCTGTGTGTTCGTCAGCCACCGTTGGATCCACGATCGAGTGAGGTCGGAGTGTAGACACAGCCTCCGATCCATCTGTCGGCAATTCGGGCCGGGGGCACGACTGGCCCATCGGCTAGGTTGGCGCCATCGTGAACGGAGGACGTGATCTCGGGATCGCCCGCTCCCAGCGAGCGCGGGAGGAGGTCGCGAAGGCCTGGCTGCTCGACGTGCTCGAGCACACCCCGCTGACCGAGATGCGGGATGTCCCGATCGATTGGATCGTTCGCGAGGCGCCGGCGCTGATCACCGACATCCTCCGCGGGCTCGCCGACCCAGTGCCGGCCCGCTCCTTCGAGCTCGGCGCCGAGGGAATCGAGCGGGTCGATGGGCTGTCAAGCCTTCGCCACGGCGAGGCCACCCTGCAGATCCCCCGCGACCTCGCTGCCCTGCAGGCGCTATTGATCGAGGCGCTGCGCCGCGAGGTGCCCGAGCGACAGCTCGGCGCCTTCGCCCACTCGGTCGAGCGCCTGGCGGCGATATTCGGCGACATCCAGGCCCAGCTCGGCGAGCGCCTGGTGCGCGAGCGCAGCGGCGGCGCGACGGTCGATCCGCTGACGGGCCTGCCGGGGCTGATCGAGCTGCACGAGTGGCTGCGCGTGGCTCTGTCCGAGCATCGCCGCCACGGCCACCCCTTCTCCGTGCTCGTCGTCGACATCGACGGCCTCGGCCGCATCAACGACGCCTACGGGCGCGACTCCGGTGACCGCATCCTCTCCGCCGTGTCCGCGGTCCTGCGGCGCCAGATCCGCGCCGAGGACCGCGCCTTCCGCCTCGACGACGATGAGTTCGCCGTCCTCGCCCCACACCAGACCGCCGAACAGGCCCTGCCACTGGCCGAGCATCTCTGCTCCCTCGTCGACCGCTCCCAGGTCGCCGACGGGCCGCGGATCGCGATCTCGGCCGGCCTCGTCTCCTGCCCCCAACACGGCCAGGACTCCGAGAGTCTGCTCGGCGCGGCGGAGGAGGCCACCTGGGCCGCCAAGGCCGCGGGGCGTGGCGTCGTCGTCGGCGGCACCTAGTCACCTCATAAACCTGCGCAGACGCTGCAAGTTCTCTCGCAGGAGTGGCGAAAACCCCTGACAAAGGCGACAAAACCTGTACCCAAGGCTGTGCGAACGTTTGCCACAAGCATGGGCCAGCCCAGCCCGACGAACCTGCCATGACCGGAATCCGCACAAGCGCCGCCGCCGAGCTGCTCGGCGTGAGCCCCTCGACCCTACGCACGTGGGAGCGCCGGCTCGGCTACCCGAGCCCGCGGCGCACGCCCGGCAACCATCGCCACTACGACCTGAACGAGATCGAGGCCCTGCGCGAGGCCCTGCGTGAGACCGGGAACATCTCCTCGGCCGTGGACGTGGCCCAGCGGCGTGGCCGCGGCCCGGCCTCGCCGGCCCGCCTGGTCGCCGCGTTCGACCGCTTCGACGAGACCGCCGCCGACCGAGAGCTCGAGGAGAGCCTCGCCGTGCGCTCGGTCGAGCGCACCGTCGAGGAGGTCCTGCTTCCGGCGCTGGACATGGCCGGCTCGCGGCCCGGCCAAGGCGCCGAGCTCGAGCACGCCTCGCGCTGGGCGATCGGCTGGCTGCACTCGGCTCGCCGCCTGGCTCCACCCGCCACACGCGCCGAGGGCGTGCTCCTGCTCGACTCGGGCGCCGGCGTCGGTCCCGAGGCCGTCGAGACGCTGGCGCTGGAGCTCTTCCTGCGTCGCTCCGGTCTGCGTGTGCTGCTGATCTCGGCGAACCTGGACGGAGAGCGCTTTGCCCGGGCCCTGCGTGCGCTAAGCCCGCGCGCCGCGGTGCTCTGCGGCACTGAGGCCCGCCTCGACGTGCTCGGCCCGCACCTGCGCCGAGTCCTCAACGGGAGCTCGCCAACGCGTCTGTACGGCTACCGCTCCGCCCGCCTGGTCTCCGGCCAGAGCGGGGTGCCCGCGATCGGCCCCCGCCCCGGCGAGGCAGCCGAGACGCTGCTCGCCGCGATCGCCTAACCCACCCGACCGCACCGCCGGCGCCACCCGGGTGGCCGTGGCCAGTTGCACGATCACGACCGCCCTGCAGCGGCTGCGCAGGTTCGCAGGTCCGAACCTGCGCAGTTCCTCGTGGCCGGCGCTCGGCCCCTTGCCGGCCCTCCCAGCGGTACCGACACTCGTAGCCCTTGTCAAGTTCTCGCCGCTTTCGGCCGAGATCAACTACTGGGAAGCGAGTATGCAAGAAGATCAAATCAAACTCCTCAACGTCGGTCGCGCCGCCGCCTACCTCGGCGTCAGCGCCGCATCCCTGAGGAAGTGGTCGAACGACGGGCTGGTGCCCGTCTACCGGACGCCCGGAGGCCAGCGCCGCTACGCGGTCGAGGACCTCGACCAGTTCATGAGCTCCATGCGTGAGCATGGTCGCTACGCCGTGCCCAGGCTCGGCCGTGGCGCCAGCGTGATCGGCAACTAGGAGAACAGGGCGCCAGGGGCGAATAGAGAGGCTCGTATGACCGGTCGTCCGACTCGCACGGTGATCGTGCTCGAGCTCTGCGCTCTCGCCCTCGCGGCGGGGGTGGCGCTGACGCGCGCCGGGAGCTTCGACTGGGACCCCGCCCTCTTCGCCACCCTGCTTGGGGTTTCGATCGCCGGAGACCTGACCGCGGTCGACACCCCGACCAGCCGGGTCAAACTTTCGTCCAGCTTCCTCGTGATCGTCGTCGCGATCGTCTTTCTCGGCGAAGCGCCGGCCGCCGTGATCGGCGTGGTCACCATCGCCGGCGGCTGGTTGCGAGCCCGCTACTCCGCCCCCGACCTGCTGATCAACCTCGTCACCTACGCCTGGTTCCCGCTGATCGCGGGCAGCGCCTTCCACGAGGTCGTCGAGGCGACGGGCACCACCGACAACGACCCCAGCTTCTACCTGCTGATTCTCGGCCTCTTCGCCGCCGCGCTGATCATCGACTTCGTCGCGATCGCGGGGTACTCGTCCTACGTCGAGGGCAGCCGCCTCGGCCCCAAGTTCAAGCGGGCGCTGCTGCCGCTGCTGCCCTCCGAGCTGGCGTCGGCCATGCTCGCTCTCGGCGGCGCCTACGCCTACATCCAGCTCGGCACCCCTGCCGTCGGCCTCTTCGGCGTCGTCCTGATCACCTTCCAGTACCTGATCGGAGCGTTGCTGGTCTCCCAGGAACGCGCCGACGAGCTGGAGCTGCGCGCCAAGCAGCTGGCGGGCTTCCAGGTCGCCCTGCTGAGCGCCCTGCTGCGCACCCTCGACCTGCGGGACAGGATGACTGCGCGCCACAGCGCCGCGGTCGCCCGCTACGCGCGCGAGATCGTCGCGGCCGCCGGCTACTCCGCGGAGCAGCAGGACCTGGCCCACACGGCCGCCCTGCTGCACGACATCGGCAAGTTCGTCCTCCCCGACCGGATCCTCAAGGGCAACGCCGAGCTCACCGAGGCCGACTGGGAGCAGATCCGAAAGCACCCCGAGGAGGGCGCCCGCATCGTCTCCCAGATCGACGGCTACCGGCCGGTCGGCGACATCATCCTCGCCCACCACGAGCGGATGGACGGGCTCGGCTACCCGCGCGGGCTGGCGGGCGACGACGTCCCGGTCCTCGCCCGGGTGATCGCCGTCGCCGACACCTACGACGTGATGACGGCGCGCGACTCCTACCGCACCCCCGTGAGCTCGTTCGACGCGATCGCCGAGCTGCGGCGGGTGGCCGGGACCCAGCTCGACCCGCGCTTCGTCGAGCTCTTCGTCGGCGTGCTCGCCGACCGCAACCTCTCCTATCGCCACGGCGAGGACGCCGACTTCGAGCACGAGCTGGCGCTCGACCGCCGGATCCACGACTACGTCGGTGTCCAGGAGGGGTCCGGGAGCTCCGGAGCCCACGCGCGCCGCTAGCCGCGGCGCCGGCCGGGACCGGTGAGACGGCCCCAAGACGCCAAAAAGCGGGAGCCGCCCGAAGGCCTCTCCCGCCAGATGGTTGCTTCGCTAATGCGTGGTCTTAACCGCGGCGATAGCCCATCGGGGGTTCCTCCTTAGGCTCTCGTTTGTCCCCGGAATGCAGCACCAACCCTGACAGAACTTGCACAACTTTGCAAACGGACGGCAAACTTGCATCAAACCGCGCAACCACGGGTAACTTCGTTTCGGCATGGCAGCCGCCCTCCGCCCACTGCGCATTCCCGCCTTCCCGCGGCTCGCGATCGCCAACCTGGTCAACGAGCTCGGCAACTGGCTCGGCGAGATCGCCCTCGCGATCCTCGTCTTCGACCAAACCGGCAGCCCGATCGCGACGGCCGCGCTGTTCGTCGGCATCCACTTCGTCCCGGCGCTGGCGACGCCGCCGCTGGTCGCCCGGATCGAGCATCTGGCCGCGTCGAGGAGCCTGGCGCTGCTCTACGGGACCGAGGCCCTCGCCTTTGCGGGCCTCGCCTTCCTGGCGTCTGACTTCCTGCTGCCGGCGGTGCTGGTCCTCGCCGCCGCCGACGGCGTCATCGCCTCGGCGGCCCGGGCCCTGACCCGAGCCGTGGCCGCGGGCGCGCTCAAGCCCGCGGGGCTGCTGCGCGAGGGCAACGCGATCCTCAACATCGGCTTCACCGCCGGCGCAGCCGCCGGGCCCGCGATCGCCGGGCTGGTGGTCGCCGGCGCCGGCGTGCAGGTGGCGCTGCTCGCCGACGCGGCCTCCTTCCTCGCCGTCGCGGCGCTGCTCGCCACCGCCAGGGGGCTGCCCGCCGCCGAGGCGGAGGCCGCTCGCGTCGTCACCCGCCTGCGCCAGGGGCTGCGCTACGTCCGCGACAACCCCCTGCTGCGCAGGCTGATGGGAGCGCAGGCGCTGGCGTTCATCTTCTTCGCCGTCGTCATCCCGATCGAGGTCGTCTTCGCCAAGGACACGCTCGGCGCAGGCGACGCGGGCTACGGCGGCCTGCTTGCGAGTTGGGGCGCGGGCATGGTCGTCGGCAGCTTCGCCTTCGCCGTGCTCAGCCGGGTCGGGCTAGCGGTGCTGCTGGCGGTGAGCACGGTCGCCATCGGCGGCGCCTACCTGGGGACCAGCGCGGCGCCAACCCTGGCCGTCGCCTGCGCCGCCTCGGTGGTCGGCGGGGTCGGCAACGGCGTGCAGTGGGTGGCCCTGGTCACCGCGATCCAGGCGTTCACGGCAACCGCCTACCAGGCGCGTGTGGTGGCGATGCTGGAGGCGATCGCCTCGGCGATGCCCGGCATCGGCTTCGTCATCGGCGGAATCGTCGCCTCGACCCTCGATCCGCGTGCCGCCTACGCGGTCGCCGGCGCCGGCGTGCTCGCGGTCCTCGCCGGGGCGATCTTCATCCTCCGCGGCGCCGACTGGACGATCGACCCCGACGCCGACTCCGGCCCCGCCCACGCAGCCGCGTCGGTGCGCGAGGGCGGCATCGACCGGCCGCACGCACCCGGCGGCCCCACGGACACCGT
>JBDTSW010000036.1:0-18985 GCA_039930945.1 bacterium | reverse complement strand
GGCAGCCCTGGCCCGGACCGCTGCCAATCGACCTGACCCTCGCCCTCGGCCTGCGAGCGCTCGACGACGCCGTCCCAGGCGTGCAGCATCCGCTTGATCCGGGCGACGGCCTGGGGAGGGTTGGCGGCGACCTGCGTCGCCAGGCTCAGCGCCGCGGCCTCGGTGGCGGCGGCCGGAGCGACCTTGTGGACCAGGCCCCAGCGCAGCGCCATCTCGGCGTCGACCTCCTTCGAGGTCAGCAGCAGGTACTTGGCGACCGCGAGCCCGCAGAGGGTGGCCAGCCGGGCCGGGCCGACCGGCACCCCCAGGGCCGCCCCCGGGAAGCGCAGCCGCATGTTCGAGCCCCCGATCCGCAGGTCGCAGGCGACCGCGATCTCGGCGCCGCCGCCTACGCAGGCGCCGTGGCAGGCCGCGACCGTGGCCTTGGGAAAGTCGGTGAGCTGGTCGTAGACGTCGGCGAACAGCTGCATCCTGCGCACCTTGCCCTCCTCGTCCAGCTCCTCGCGGACATCCGCTCCGGCGGAGAGGCTGAGCTGGTCGGTCGACGACAGCACCAGCACCCGCACCGCGTCCTCGTCGCGAGCCGAGGCAAGGTGGCCGAGGATCTCCTCCAGCATCTGCGTGTTCAGCGCGTTGCGCGCCTTCGGGCGGTCGAGCCGCAGCAGGGCGATGCCCTCGGGCGCGGTCTCCGCGCCCTCGCCACCGACCTCGTAGGTGGTCACCTCAGCCATCGCCGCCGGCGATCGTCGCGATCAGGCGCTCGGTCTCGTCGGCGGCCGCGGCGATCAGCGCGCGGACTTCGGAGTCCGGCTCGGCAAAGCGACCGAGGACATGGGCGGAGACGATCTCGGGGTCGGTGCCGTCGGGCCGGCCGACCCCGACCCGCACCCTGAAGAAGTCGGCGCTCCCGAGCCCGCGCTTGAGGCTCTTCAGCCCGTTGTGGCCGGCGACGCCACCGCCGAGCTTGGAGCGAACCTCGCCGAAGGGCAGGTCGATCTCGTCATGGATCGCGATCACGCGCTCGAGCGGCACCCGCAGGCTGCCCCTGGCGGGACCGGCCGAGTCGCCCGACTCGTTCATGTAGGTCTGCGGCAGCAAGACGACGACCCGGGGCCCGCCGGGCCCAGCGCGACCCTCGGCGATCCGGCCCCGGTAGCGCTCGCGGGCCCGGGGCAGATCCCAGCGCCGCGCCAGCTCGGCGCCGACCTCGAAGCCGACGTTGTGGCGGGTCGCGGCGTACCGCGATCCGGGATTCCCGAGGCCGACGACGAGGAATCTTCCCGTCCCCTCCTCGGCCTCGCGCCCGCGGGCGTCGGGCTCGTGGCCGGAGTCGCGACCCCGGCCGAACAGGCGCAGCGCTACTCCTCGGAGTCGGAGGAGTCGCCGCCCTCGGTGCCCTCGGCGGCGGGCTCCTCGCCCTCGGCGGGCTGCTCGCCCTCGAGCGGCTCGCCGTCCTCGCCGACCAGAGCGGCCTCCTCCTCGAGGTCGGGCTCGGGCTCCTCCTCGACGCGCGGCGGCGAGAGGGTGGCGATCGTGACCTCCTCGGGGTCGATGTCCTCGCCGAGGGCGAACTCGACGCCCTCGGGGGCCGGGACCATGGCGAGCTGGAGGGTGTCGCCGATCTCCATCCCGGAGACGTCGGCGGGGATGCTCTCGGGAATCGCCGTCGGCAGGGCCGAGATCGTGATCTCGTGGGTGACGTGTTCGAGCACGCCGCCCTCCTTCACGCCCGGTGCCTCCTCGATGCCGAGCAGCTCGATCGAGACCTCGGCCTCGATCGCCTCGTCGAGGCGAACCTCGAGCAGGTCGAGATGGACGAGCTGGCCGCGGACCGGATGGCGCTGCTGCTCCTTGATCACGACCGGGGTGGCCTTGCCGTCGAGCTCGACGTCGATCAAGGCGCCGCCGTGGACCAGCACGTTGCGGACGTCACGCTCGGCCACCTGGAAGTGTCGGGCGTCCTTGCCGCCGCCGTAGACGATCCCGGGGACGAAGCCGGAACGGCGCAGGCGCCGGCTCGAGCGCGAGCCGAAGTCGCTGCGCTCTGAGACTTTGAGTGTGGCTCGGTCGGTGGCCATCGGGCGGCTGAGGATAGAGAACTAACCTCCGCCCCGATGGCAGACGACCCGAAGATCCCGAAAGGACGCATTCGGCGCTCGGCCAAGCTCGGGTCGGCCCTGGGCACCCAGGCGACCAGGTACGCGGGCACCAGGGCGGCCGGGATGGCCCGCTCGGAGGAGGGTGCGCAGTCCAAGCTCGAGACCCGCCACCTGGAGACCGCGATGAAGATGGTCTCGGTGCTGGGCGAGATGAAGGGCGCGGCGATGAAGCTCGGCCAGCTCGCCTCGTTCATCGACACCGAGTTCTTCCCGCCCGAGTACGCCGAGATCTACCAAGCGGAGCTGGCGAAGCTGCGCACCTCGGCGCCGTCGATGTCCTGGGAGAAGGTGTCCGAGGTGCTCGAGCAGGAGTATCGCGGCGAGCGCCTCGACGACATCTACGCCGAGATCGAGCCCGAGGCGGTGGCCGCCGCCTCGATCGGCCAGGTCCACCGGGCGACCCTGATCGATGGCCGCGAGGTCGCGGTCAAGATCCAATACCCCGGGGTAGCCGAGGCGCTCGAGGCCGACCTCGCCAACGCCGGCATGCTCGTCCGCCTGGCGAAGGCGCTGGCCCCCGGGCTCGACGCGAAGGCGGTTGCGGAGGAGCTGCGCGAGCGTGTGCTGGAGGAGCTCGACTACGAGCTCGAGGCCCAAAACCAGCGCTCGTTCGCCCGCGCCTACCGCGGCCACCCGTTCATCCACGTGCCCGACGTGCTCACCCGCCTCAGCCACCGGCGGGTGCTGGTCACCGAGTTCGTCCGCGGCAGCGGCTTCGAGCGGGTCAAGCAGCTCCCGGACGCCGAGCGAAGCCGCTTCGGCGAGATCGTCTTCCGCTTCTGCTTCGGCTCGATCTACCACCTCCAGCACTTCAACGCCGACGCCCACCCCGGCAACTACATCCTGATGGAGGACGGCCGCGTCGCCTTCCTCGACTTCGGGATGACGAAGAAGCTCGACATCGACCAGATCGAGCTCGAGCAGGCGGCGGTCGACGCCGCCTCGCGCAAGGACCCGGAGGCCCTGCGCCTGGCGCTGCACGATCTCGGCTTCGTCAAGCACCCGTCCAAGCTCGACGCCCAGCGGCTGATGGATCACGTGATGCTGGTCGGCGGCTGGTACCTCGAGGACGGCGAGTACACGGTCTCCAAGCGCCGGGTGATGAAGGTGATCGAGGCCACCTCCGACCCCCGCTCGGAGTACTACGACCTGATCCGCCGCGAGAGCATTCCCGCCGAGGAGCTGATGGGCCGGCGGATGGAGACCGGCGTGCTCGCCGTGCTGGCCCAGCTCGGAGCCCGGCGCAACTGGCACCGGATCATGCGCGAGTGGGTCTACGCCGACGCGCCCGCGACCGAGCTCGGCCGCCAGGAATGGGAGTACTTCGCCTCCCGCGGCCAGCGCCGGGCGCCGGGGTACGCGGGCCGGCCGGTCTGAGGCCGTCGGCTAGTCCGGCTCGGCGGCAGGGGCCGGATGGACGCCGAGGATCGCGATCACCAGCCCAACCAGGGCGATCACGCCGACGACGCGGAAGCTGAACTGGGCGCCGGCGACGAACGAGTCCTTGACCACCCCAAGGACGGCGTCGGCGACCGAGGTCGAGAAGTCCGTGAACGCCGCCTGACCGGGCTCGGTGCCCGCCAGCACTCCGTGGATGACCGCCGCCTGCTGGTCGCTCATCCGCAGGCCGGCGTCGGCCGCGTCGGCGACGATCACGTCCTCGGAGCGGATCGTGAACAGGGTCGTGCAGAGGCCGAGGCCGACGGCGCCGCCGGCCACCTGGAACATGTAGGCGATCCCGCCCGCCAGGCTCGACTGCGACTTGTCGAGCAAGCCGACCGCGGCGGTGGTGATCGTCGGGTAGAAGAGCCCTGCGCCAACCCCGATCGCCAGCAGCCCGGGGACCAGCCGCACGTACCCGGAGTCCGCCTCGAAGAACGAGAGCAGCAGCGGCCCGGCCGCCAGCAGCGCGGTCCCGGCGAGGATCACCCGGCGCATCCCGACCCTCGCGGTGAGGCGCTCGGAGAGGAAGGCGACGGCGCCGAAGGTGCCCAGCATCGGCAGCATCCCCACGCCCGCCTCGAGCGCGCTGTAGCCGAGGATCTTCTCCATCAGCTGGGGCGCGTAGAGGAGGGCGCTGAAGAAGACCGCCGAGAGGAAGAGGATGGTCAGGCAGGCGGCGGTGAACCGGCGGTTGCGGATCACCGAGCCGGGGACGAGCGCGCCCTCCCCCATGCGGGGCTCGATCGCGGTGAAGGCGGCGAACGAGGTCAGCGCGACGGCGATCATCACCAGCACGCGAGGGTCGCCCCACCCCCAGTCGGCCGACTGGTCGAGGGCCAAGAGCAGCATCACCAGCCCCAGCGAGAGCGTGACGATGCCGGCGTAGTCGATCCGCTGGCGCGCGGCGTCGTCGACCGGCTGGTGGACCTTCGCCCAGGTAACGGTGGCCGCGAACGCGGCCACCGGAATGTTGAGGAAGAAGATCGCCCGCCAGCTGATCTCGTCTGTCAGCACTCCGCCCAGCAGCGGGCCGAGGGCGTTTCCCAGCCCGGCCACGCCGAGGATCAGGCCACCGGCGAAGGCGGCGCGCGAGGGGGGGACGGCGGCGAAGGTCATCCCCAGGATCGCCGGCCACATCAGCCCCCCGCCGACGCCCATCGCGACCCGCATCGCGATCAGCTGCTCGGCGTTCTGCGCCAGGCCACCCAGCAGCGAGAAGAAGGCGAAGATCGCGGTGCCGATGAAGAACACCTTGCGCCGCCCGAACATGTCGGCGAGCCGCCCGCCGGTGACCAGGACCAAGCCGAAGGTCAGGGCGTAGGCGTTGATCGTCCACTGGATCGTGCCGACGTCGACGTCGAAGTCCTGCTCGAGCGCAGGCAGCGCCACGTTCAGCGCGGTGAAGTCGTTGGCGATGACGAGCACGCCCAGCCCCATCGCGAACAGGGCCATGCCGGTTCCCCTGGAGACTCCGTTCTGCGCGGGCATCGAGCGCACTCTAGTCGCGCCGTCAGCCTGCCGATGTAGCCTCGACGGCCGATCGATCGAAGGAGCTGAAGCGTGGGCAGGTTCAAACAGGGTTGGGAGCTGACGAAGAAGAGTTGGAGCGTGCTGCGCTCAAACCGTCAGCTGTTCCGGTTTCCGATCTACGGGGCGCTGACGGCGCTGGTGGCGGTGGTCGCGCTGATCGCCCCCGGCCTCTATTTGATCGACGACGGCCAGGAGGTCGCCGGCGGCCTGCTGGCGGCGGTCGGCATCTACCTCGCCTCGTTCGTCGCCACCTACTTCTCGGTCGGCCTCGCCGCCACCGCGGACGCGATCTTCCACGGTCGCGAGGCGACCTTCGCCGACGGCATGGCCGTGGCGCGGGGGCGGATCCCGGCGATCGCCGGCTGGGCGGCGCTCTCGGCGTTGGTCGGCACCGCTTTCGCAGCCCTGCGCCAGGGCGGCAGCATCGGCGAGGTGATCATCGGCTCGCTCGGCGCCGCCGCCTGGGGCCTGATCACCTTCCTCGCCGTGCCGGTGATCGCGATCGAGGGCCTTGGGCCGATCGGCACCCTGAAGCGCTCGGCGAAGCTGTTCAAGGAACGCTGGGCCGGCCAGGTCACCGGCAACATCGCGATCGGAGGCATCGTCGCGATCGCCGGGGTTCTCCCGGCGGTCTTGCTGATCGCGCTCGGCGCCTACCTGTGGATCAGCGACGACGGCACCGGCGGGCTCGCCGCGGGCGCAGCGATCATCGTCGTCGGCGCGGCGCTGCTCGCCGTCTCGATGCTGATCGTGCAGGCGATGCGCGGCGTCTTCGGAATCGCGCTGTACCGCTTCGCCTCGAGCGGTGAGGTCACCACCGGCTTCACCCAGGCCGAGCTCGAGTCGGCGGTCCGCACCAAGGGTTAGCTGCCCAGGCCGGAGAACAACCTCGGGTCGTTGCTGCAGATCCCGTCGACGCCGAGCGCGGCCAACTCGCCCATCCGCGCGGGCTCGTCCACGGTCCAGGCGATCACGGCGATCCCGGCCCGGTGCGCCGCCGAAACCAGCCGGGACGTGATCAGCGGGTCGTAGACCCATGCCGCCCAGGCACCGAGCTTCGGCGCCCGGCGCTCGACCATCCCCGGCAGCCGGGCTC
The DNA here is from genome assembly GCA_039930945.1 of bacterium. Lineage (GTDB taxonomy): Bacteria > Actinomycetota > Thermoleophilia > Solirubrobacterales > 70-9 > JBDTSW01. Next base: position 12,757 of record JBDTSW010000036.1, on the reverse strand, counting down.
GCAGCGTCGCCGAGCCGGCGAGCACCAGCGGCCGCGCCCAGCGGCGGCGGTTCCAGTCGCGGCTGACCCTCGGCAGCGTCCACCCCCGCCGCAGCTCCGGCTCATGCTCGCCCAGGTAGCGAAGGCTGGCAACCTCCATCGTCGAGACCATCGCCCGCTCGAACAGGCCGTGCTCGCGAAGCGCTGCGGCGACCTCGTCCTCGCGCCCGGCGACCTTCAGGTCGAGGTTGATCCGAACCCGGTCGAGGGGCGCTCGCCCGAAGGCGTCCAGGCACTCTTCCAGGCTCAGCGGCTCCCGCCTGGCGGCGTCCCCCCAGTCGTGGGCGATGACCAAGGGCCCGCGGGGCGTGGTGCCCGGGCCGGCGGCGGCTCGGCGCCAGTCCTCGCTCCTCTCGAAGTCCGCGCGGGGACGCAGCAGGTCCAGCTCGATCGCGTCCACGCCCGCCTCGACAGCCGCCCGGAAGCTGGCGATCGTGTTGCCGGGGACGAGCGCGTCGGCGCCCTTGTGGCCGATCCGCAGCAGCTCGCCGTCCACGCGGCTCAGAACAGCTGGTTCTCGCCGGCGAAGATCTCCGAGACCGAGTCGTCGGCGAAGATCCGCCGGATCGAGTCGGCCAGCGTCTGCGACGTCGAGAGCACGGTGATGTTGTCCGGCGCGCCGGGGCGCAGCGGGATCGTGTCGGTGACGACGATGCGCTCGATCCCTGACTCCTCATAGGGCAGCCGCTCGTAGGCCGGGGCGGAGAAGACGCCGTGGGTGGCGCAGGCGATCACCCGGGCCGCGCCCTCCTCCAGCACCGTTGTCGCCGCCGCGCACAGGGTCCCCGCGGTGTCGATCATGTCGTCCACAAGGACAGCGGTCTTGCCCTTGACGTCGCCGACGACGTAGCCGATCTCGGCGACCTGCTGGGCGGGGCGCTCCTTCTCCATCACGGCCCAGTGGACGCCGAGCTTGCGGGCGAAGTTGCGCGCCACCTTGACCCGCCCGGCGTCGGGCGAGACGATCACCAGCTCCTCGTCGAAGGTCTGGTCGAGGAAGTACTGGGTGAGGTTGGGCATGGCGGTCATGTGGTCCACCGGGACCTCGAAGAATCCCTGCACCTGTCCGGAGTGCAGGTCCATGGTGAGGACGCGGTCGACCCCGACCGCCTCCAGGGCCTTGGCGACGACCCGGGCCGAGATCGGTTCACGCGGCCGCGACTTCTTGTCCTGGCGGGCATAGCCGTACCAGGGCATCACGGCGATGATCCGGTGGGCCGAGGCGCCCTGAGCGGCGTCGATCATCACCATCAGCTCGAGCAGGGCGTCGTTGGGCGTCATCCCGTTGGCCTGGTTGGCGGCGGTGGACTGGATCAGGAAGACGTCGGCGCCGCGGATCGACTCGTTGTAGCGGCAGTAGACCTCGCCGTCGGCGAAGGTGCGCAGGTCGACCTGGCCGAGGTCGAGGTCGAGGTGGCCCGAGATCCGGGCCGCCAGCTCCATCGAGGCGCGGCCCCCGAAGACCATCAGGCGCTTGGTGTAGTCCTGCGGGATCGAGCTGCCCGCCTGCGGGCTCTCCTCGACGACGCTCAACGGTCCTCCCCCTCGTCAGCTTCCTGGTTCGCTTCCGCGGCCGCCTCGGCCTTGCGCTCCGCGAATCCCTCGATGTTTCTCTGCTCGCCCTTTGTAACCCCGAGCGCGCCCTCTGGCACGTCCTCGCGAATCACCGCTCCAGCGCCAGTGTAAGCATCGTCGCCAATGGTGACCGGGGCGACCAGCGAGCTGTGGATTCCGATTCGCGCACGTTGCCCGACTTTCGTCCGGCTCTTGGCGAACCCGTCGTAGTTGGCGGTGATCGTGCCGGCGCCGACGTTGCTGCCCTCCCCCACCTCTGCGTCTCCGAGGTAGGAGAGGTGCGGGACCTTGGCCCCCTCGCCGATGCGGGCGTTCTTGATCTCGACGAAGCTCCCCACCTTGGCGCCCTCGGCGAGCGCGGCCCCCGGGCGCAGATAGGCGAAGGGCCCAATCGCGCAGCCGTCGGCGACGTCGCACTCGACCAGGTAGGAGTGCGGGACGGACACGCCGGAGCCGAGGGTGGAGTCGATCAGGGTGGAATGAGGTCCGACGGTCGAGCCGCCGCCGACGCGCGTCCGGCCGCGCAGGCTGGTGCCGGGCTCGATCGTCGCGTCGGCGGCGATCTCGACATCGGCGTCGATCCAGGTCGCGCCGGGATCGACGATCGTCACCCCGGCGAGCATGTGCCGCTCACAGATTCGCCGGCACGCCTCGGTGGCGACGAGGGCGAGGTCGGCGCGGTGGTTGACCCCGAGGTTCGCGGCGGGGTCGGCGGCCACGTATGCGGCGACGACGACGCCCGAGGCGCGCAGCAGCGGCAGCACGTCGCCGAGGTAGTACTCGCCGGCCTCGTTGTCGTCCTTCAGCCGCTGCAGCGCCTCCGCCAGCGCCGCGGCGTCAAAGGCGAAGGTGCTGGTGCTGATCTCGTGCAGGGCCAGGACCTCGGGCGCCACCCGGTCGGGATGCTTGGTCTCGACGATCCCCTCGACGTCGCCGGCATCGTCGCGGACGACGCGGCCGTAGGCGCCGGGATCGTCGAGCTCGACCGTCATCACCGTGGCCGCCGCGCCCGCGTCGCGGTGCGTGGCGAGCAGCTCCCGGAGCATCGGCCCGGAGATCAGCGGATGGTCGCCGGGAACGACGACGACGGTGCCAGCGCCGGCGACCAGCTCCGAGGCGGCGCGGATCGCCCCGCCGGTGCCGTCGGGCTGCGGCTGGACGACGATCTCTACGCCGTCGGGCAGGACGCCCTCCAGATCGCGGTCGGGCGAGACGATCACGGCGATCCGGTCGGCGCCGGCCTCGCTCGCTGCGGCGACCGGCCAGGCGACCATCGGCCGCCCGCAAACGGGGTGCATCATCTTCGGGAGCGAGGAGCGCATCCTGGTCCCCTCGCCCGCCGCCATGATCAGGGCGGTGGTACCGGCCACGGCGCAATCGTAGAGCGCCGGCCCCAACCTTTGCGGGCCATCTCGTTCTCGTAGGAGCGGACCCACTTGCGGATCGCGTTGTCGGACACGCCGTACTTGCGCCCGACGGCGAGGTAGCTGGTCTGTTCGATCTCGCGGAGGAGCTGCTCGTAGGGCGGGCGCTGGACCCGCCGGTCTGCGGGGTGAGGTATGCCCTTCATGACGTGGACGCCATCCGGGCCGATGCGATTCCAGCGTGAACCGCAGTATCCGGAGCAATAGCGCTGCCGTCGGTTGTGTGGCTCGAACAGCGCACCGCAGCGAAGGCAGGCGCGCGGTTCGCGGTCCTGGCGGTTCTTCGCCCCACAGTGCGTGTCGAGGGTCGCCGCGCAGTTCGGGCACACGATCCTGAGATTCTCGAGGCGATGGTCGTCTGGAATCCCGTTGATGTGATCGAGGATGAGCGCCATCCTGCGTCCCCGCCAGACATCGGAGAGGCCACAGAGCTCGCATCGCCGCTCCTTCAGCCCCTCGGCGAAGAGCCTCTGCTTGAGGTTCCCCCGTGAGTAACTGGAGCCCTGGACCATCACCTCGGCCAGCGGCCGGGGGACGTTGCACTGCCTCAGGCTCTCGCGCCGCGCGGCAGCGGGGTCGAAATGCTCGACGGAGATCGACCATAGGCGAGCGTACTTCTGCAGCGTCCGCCAGTTGCCGCCGGCGCTCCTGTAGCGGAGGCGTCTAAGGGTCTCGGCCCACGACCGTGACGATCGGATCGCTTCCCTCAACTGCAGCTCGGTGAAACGGGGTCCTTTCGATGGCATCGAACGTATGTTCGCAAGACAGGCGGACGGGATCGCGCCTAGACTGGCTTCAATCCGGGGTGGGGTAGCTGGTAATCCCGCAGGGTTTTGGACCCTGAGACGGAGGTTCGAATCCTCCCCCCGGAACTCGCTCCAGTTAGGCTCGCGGGGATGTCGGCCCCCGATCTGCTCGACCTCGCCCTCGATGCCGCCGGCGGGCTCGACCGCTGGCAACGGGCGGCGCGGATCACGACGAGGCTGGCGAGCGGTGGGCTGGCGTTCGACACGAAGTGGAAGCGCGGCGCGCTGCGTGACGTCGAGGGCGTGATCGACCGGGCTCGGCCGCGGACCGTCTACTCGCCCTATCCGGCGGCCGGCCGGCGGGGCGTGTTCGAGGCCGACCGGGTGCGGATCGAGACCGACTCCGGTGAGGTGCTGGAGGAGCGCCAGGACCCGCGGGCGGCGTTCGGCGGGACCGCCGGGTTGCGGCGGAACCTCTGGTGGGATCACCTCGACCTGCTCCACTTCGCCGGCTACGCGCTCTGGAACTACCTCTCGGCGCCGTTCATGTTGACCCGCCCCGGCTTCGAGCTGAGCGAAGGCGCGCCCTGGGAGGAGGACGGCGAGCGCTGGCGGCGCCTCGACGTCCGCTTCCCCGCCGAGATCCCGACGCACTCGCCCGAGCAGTCCTTCTTCTACGACGAGTCCGGGCTTCAGCGCCGCCACGACTACACCGCCCTCCCCTTCGGCCGCTGGGCCAGGGCGACCCACTACTGCTACGAGCACCGCGAGCTGGACGGCCTCACGCTCCCCACCCGCCGGCGCGTCCATCCCCGCCTGCCCAGCGGCAAGCCCCTGCGCCCGATCACCCTCGTCTGGATCGACATCGCCTCGCTCAGCCTCGAATAGGCTCAGCGGAGTACCGCGCCGCCAGGTGACGCAGCGCGAGGCCAAACCGCGCCGCCATCCAGGCTCGCCCCCCGAGCGCAAGCAGCACCCGGTCGGTCGCGCCGGCCCGCGTCACGCGGGCCGTCAGCGTCACCCGTGTCCCTGAGCCGTCCGGCTGCAGCCGCCAGCTCACCTCCCCCTCGGTGCGGCGGCCGCCGTCGGCGCGCGGTCCGATCTCGGCGACGCCCCGCAGTAGCCGCGGCCGGTCCAACTCGAGCACGCGGGTGTGGGCTACGCGCCCGATCCCGAGCGGCCCGTGCATCCGCACCACGCTGCGATCCGGCCCCGCCGCGCCGTCGCCGTCGAGCGAGAGCACGTCGACCGAGGCGTCCATCAGGCGCCAGTGGTTCTCGAGCCGGGCCAGGTAGTCGAAGACCTCCCCGGGCCGCGCCTCCAAGCGCGCCTGCGCCTCGATCGATCCCGCCGCCAAGCCCCGTCAGTCTTCCTTCGGCCGGCGCACCCGGCCCGCCTCGGCGCCCGGCTCCATCGCCGGCCCGCGGGGCGGGGCGATTCCCAGCACGCGCATCGCCTTCAGCCCGAGGCCCAGCTTCTCGCGACCCTCGGTGGAGGTGATGTCATGGCCGGAGAGCTCCTTCACGCGCTCCATCCGGTAACGGATCGTATGCCGGTGGGTGAACAGCTGCGCCGCGGTCGGGGTGACGTTGCCGTCGTTGTCGAGGTAGGCCTCGATCGTGTTCACCAGCTCGGTCTCGTACTGGTCGTCGTAGGCGGCGAGTGGGGCCACGGTCTCGGAGTAGAAGCGCTCGAGCTCGGCAGGGTCCTCGCTCATCGCCGGCAGCAGCAGGCGGTAGGAGCCGGTGTCCTCGAACGCCAGCCGGGCCCTACCCTCGGCCTCGGCGACGTTGGCCGCGAGCAGCGCCTCGTTGGCGGCCCGGTAGAGGTCGACGGGATCCTGGGTCCAGCGGCTCCAGGCGGTCGTCACCGCAAAGCCCGGAAGCGACTCCGCGAGCTCGCCCTCGACGGCCTGGGCGGCGCGCGCGAGCTGGGCGACGTCGGTGGCGGGGACGATCGCGACGATCTCGGCGGACTCGCCGCCGGCACGCAGCGCCGCCAGGGTGCCCGAGCTGGCCGCACGCAGGGCGCGCAGCGCAAGCGTCATCATCCGCGCCCGCCACTGGTCGGTCTGGGTGTTTCGAGGGGCGGCGCGGACGATCAGCGCCCCCGCCCCGTCCTCGACCTTGGCGTCAAGCTCGGCGGCGCGGGCGATGATGTCGCCGCGGTCGGTCACCTTGCGGGTGAGCACGGCGCGGACGAACTCACCCGCAGCCTCGTCGCTGGCCCAGTCGGGCGAGCGCGAGCGCTCCAGCTCGAGCGCCAGCAGGGTTGTGACCATGCGCAGGATCGCCGGCGCCGGCACCTCGCCCCGCGGCCGGTAGCGAAGCTCGCCGACGACGGCGTCGGCGACCCGCAGCTCGGCCACCTCGACGCCCGTCGATCCCTGCAGCAGCTTGCCCTCCTCGGCCGAGGAGGTGGCGGCCACCGCGAGCACGGCGCTGGAGCGGTCGATCAGGGCCACGCTGGCGGCAAGCGCCCTGGCCGCGGCGCGAGCGACCGCGGGCAGGCCGGCGCCAGCCTCGATCGAGTCCGATAGCTCGGAGAGCGTGTCGCCGGCGCCCTTGCCTGCCGGGCTCTTCGATGCCGCTGGCTTCGACGTCACCCGTCGATTCTCCCATCGGGCGCAGGGTCAGCCGGAGAAGAGGCCATAGATGTCGTCCCAGAAGAAGACGATCAATGCCCCCACTCCGACGCCGACCAGCAACAACGCCGCCAGCACGAACAGCGACAGCAGGGCGGCGGTGACCTTCTCCCAGCCGCGGCCGTACGAGCCCAGCGCGGGCACCAGGATCAGCACGCTGAACGCCAGCACGCTGATCGCGGCGGCGCCCCCGAACAGCAGATGCTCGGTCCCGATCTTCGCGGCCCCGATCACTGCGCCCCATTGTCGCGCAAGTGCGTGGCGATCAGCGCGACGATCGCGCAGAACACGAACGCCGCGCCTCCGAGCGCCCAGCCGGCGCTGACGTCGCTGAGGTAGTGGACGCGAAGGTAGACGCGGGTGAGCCCGATCGCCGCCCCCAGCGCGATCCCGGCGACGACCAGGGCCATGCCCCCCGCTCGGCCCGGGTGCAGGCGGGCCGTGACCGTCATCGCCAGCCAGGCGTAGATCACCGCGTAGGCGGCGTGGCCGCTGGGGAAGGACTGGCCGCCGGCGCCGACCAGCGGGTCGGGCGGGCGCGGGCGGTCGATCACCTCCTTCAGGATCGGCACCGCCGCGTAGGCGATCGCCAGCGCCGCCACCAACACCGCCATTTCCGTCCAGTGGCGCTTCAGCGCCAGCGCGATCGCCGCCGCCGCCGCGACGAGCAGCGTGAACCAGGCCGAGCCCAGCGCGGTCACGACCTTGGCCAGCTCCGTCAGCCAGGCCGACTCCAGACCCCGCGCCAGGTCGAAGGCGCTCTGGTCGCCCGGGGTCGGGCCCGGATCGGCGGAGACCGTCGAGGCGTAGGAGACGAGGACGAAGGCAGCCACCGACAGCACCGCGAACAGCGTCGTCAGCTCGAGCCCGAGGTTCCCGGGCGTCACCCGGTCCCAGAGAAAGCGCGCCTGCGGCTTCACCCGCCGCCCGAGCGCCAGCAGCGGCCGCAGGATCGCGCGGCGGTCCATCCACCCGACCGCTGCGGCCCGGTTGGCGGGCTCGCCGAAGAAGCGGACCGTGGAGACGATGGCAATGATCACGGCGACGGTGATCCCGAACAGCAGCACCCCCCGGCCGGCGACGCCGGCGATCTGCTCGATCGACTGCGAGCCGAGGTATCCGAGCAGGCAGAACCCGGCGCCCCACAGCCCGGTGCCGATCACGCTGTAGGGAACGAACGCCCGGTAGCGCATCCCGGAGCTGCCGGCGACGAACGGCGCCAGCGCGCGCACGAGCCCGATGAAGCGGCCGATCAGGATCGTCTTGCCGCCGTGGCGCTGGAAGTAGCCCTCGACCTGTCGGAAGCGCTCCGGCGTGATCCGCAGCCTCGGCCCGTGGCGGAGGACGAACCCGCGACCCAGCCGGCGGCCGATGAAGAAGCTGGTCGTGTCGCCCGCCCAGGCCATCACCCAGACGATCGCGATCGTGATGTAGATGTCGGTCGCCCCCTGGCCGGCGACGGCCCCGGCGAGGATCACGAACGTCTCCCCGGGCACGACCAGCCCGACGAACGCTCCCGTCTCGAGGAAGGCGAGCAACCCCGCGAGCAGATAGGTCCAATGCCCGAGCGTGTCCGAGATCTCGCGCAGCAGCTGCTCCAGGTCGAGGTTCTCGAACTGGTGCGAGATCAACCAGGCGCCGCCGGCGATGATCGCCGCGATCACCCCGAAGCGGATCCCCTGGCTCTTGGTCTTCGGGATCTGCATCGGCCCCCGAACCCTCCTACAGGAAGCGCTGCGGTGCGCTGACGATGGCGTCCGCGAACCTCGGCGGCAGTGACGCCGCGGCCCGGTCGGCGGCGGCGATGTCCTCGAACAGCCCGAACGCCGTCGGCCCGGAGCCGGTGACCAGCGCGACCGCCGCGGCCGCGGCCTCCAGCGCCGCCAGCGACTCGGCGACCTCGGGCCGCAGCGAGAGCACCGCGCGCTCCAGGTCGTTGCTGAGCAGATCCGCGTAGCGCAGCGGCGAGGCGCCCTCGGCGGCGGCGGCACGCAGCCGGCTCTCGATCGCCTCCAGCTCGGCGGCGTCGTGGCCGAGGCGAAGGCGGTCGGCCTGCTCGAACACGTCCGTGGCTCTCAGCCCCGGCTGCAGCGGGATCAGCACCACCGCGAACTCGGCGGGAGCGGGGAGCGCCTCGACCCTCTCCCCGGCGCCGGCGACCAGCGCCAGCCCCGGCGCCAGCTGCGAGGGCACGTCGGCGCCGAGCCCGGCGGCGATCGCGGCCAGGTCGGAGCGCTCGCCCGCGAGGTGGCGGAGGATCGCCGCCGCGTCGGAGCTGCCGCCTCCGAGCCCGGCGGCGACGGGGATCCGCTTCTCGATCTCGACCCGCACCGGTGGGTGATCCCAGCCGCGAGCGCGCAACACCTCGAGGGCCGTGGTGACCAGGTTCGGCCCCTCGACGCCGGCACAGACCACCTCGTCGGCGTCGCCGGGGGCGTCGGCGACCAGCAGCCGGTCGGCGAGCGACAGCGAGCAGAACAGCGAGCGCAGCTCGTGCAGGCCGTCGCCGCGGCGGGCGCCGAGGTGAAGGCCGAGGTTGAGCTTGGCGGCGGCGCGCAGCATCAGCCCTCCCCCGACTCCAGCGCCGCGGCCAGCCGCACGAACTCCGCCGGCTGAAGCGCCTCGGCACGGACGTCGGAGGGCAGGCCGGCCGCCGCCAGCGCGGCGCGCACCTGAGGGCGCCGCGGCCCGCCGGCCAGCTCCACCGACCCGGCCAGCGTCTTGCGCCGGTGAGCAAAGGCGGCGCGGACCAGGCGGGCGAGGTCATCGCTCGCGGCGGGACCGTGGCGGCGCAGGCCGAGCAGCGCCGAGTCCACCCGCGGCCGGGGCTTGAACACGGCGCGACCGACCGGCCGCAGCAGCTCCACGTCGCAGGCAAGCTGGGCGATCACGCTGGGGCCGCCGTATGTGCGCGACCCGGGCGCAGCACGCAGCCGGTCGGCGATCTCGCGCTGCACCAGCACCGTCCACGACCCGACCGAGGGCAGCTCGGAGATCGTCCGCAGGATCAGCGGCGTGGCGATCGAGTACGGGAGGTTGGCGACGACTCGCGTCGGCGCCGGGTCAAGCCCGGCGAGGTCCACCCGCATCGCGTCGCCCCAGACCAGCTCGACGTTTGCGGCCGTCGCCGCCACCCGCTCGAGGTCGGCCTCGAGCTTGCGATCGAGCTCGATCGTCCACACCTGCCCGGCCCGGGACGCGAGGCGCTCGGTGAGCGCGCCCTCTCCCCCGCCGACCTCGAGGATCACGTCGCCCGGCTCGACCCCCGCGGAGCGGACGATCGCATCCAGCAGGTTGGGGTCGGTGAGAAAGTTTTGCCCTAACCGAACCACCGTCCGCCTCCTCCGCTTCGCGTCCGGGGGCGGCCGGGTGCGCTGTCTTCCGTGCTCACCATCCGAACACCCTTGCCGCGTTGGCGTCGAGGAGCTGCTCCAGGGCGACGTAGGGCGTCTCCCGGACCTCGGCCAGGCGCTCGGCGGTGGCGACGACGTTGGCGGGCTCGTTGCCCTTGCCACGCACCGGCTGGGGAGAGAGAAACGGCGAGTCGGTCTCGACCAGCAGCAGCTCGTCGGGGACGAGCGCAGCGGCCTGGCGCAGCGGCTCGGCCTTGGGGTAGGTGAGGTTGCCGGCGAACGAGCACGCCCAGCGGTGCGAGGCGGCCTCCGCCACCCGCTCCGGCGGAGCCGAGAAGCAGTGCAGGATGACGCTGACCCCCTGCGACTCGGCGGCCAGCGTGGAGAAGGCCTCGGCGACGGCGTCGTCGTCGCGCCCGGAGCCGTCGCGAACGTGGATCACGAGCGGCTTGGCGACGCGCCTGGCGATCTCGATCTGGGCCCGGAACGCCCGCCGCTGGTCGGCGCGGGGAGCGTGGTCGCGGTAGAAGTCCAGCCCGGTCTCGCCGACCGCGGCGACGGCGGGGTCGGCGGCGAACGCCTCGATCTCGGCGGCGGCCGCGTCGTCGAAGCCCGTCGCCGAGTTCGGGTGGCGCCCGACGCTCGCCCACACGCCCTCGAGCGCGCGCGCCGCGACGATCGCCTCCCGGTTTGTCGCCTCGTCGAGGCCGACGGTGAGGATCCGCCGAACCCCGACGGCGCGCGCGGCCGCGACGAGCTCGAGGTCGTCGGCCTCGCACAGGCCCAGATGTGCGTGGCTGTCGATCACGCGGTCAGTCTAGGAGCGGCTGGGACCTAGTCCGCGAGCTTCGGGAACAGCGGGCCTGGCCGCTCGATCAGCTGGCCGCCCTGGCGCGAGCCGAAGCTCGCCAGCTCGCGGTTGCCCTCGGCCAGCGCCTCCAACAGCCGTGCGGAGGTGTCGGGCAGGTATGCCAGCAACAAAAGCGCCAGCACCCGCACGCCCTCGGCCAGGCTGTAGAGGACGGTGTCCAGCCGCTCGGCCTGGCCGGGATCCTTGGCCAGGTCCCAGGGCCGGGTCTCCTCGACGTAGCGGTTGAGCCGGCGAACCCGGGCCCAGATGGCCTCCAGCGCGGCGCTCAGCTGAAAGTTGTCAAGCAGCTCGCACACGGCGCCGTCGATGCCCTCCAAGGAGTCGGCGCCCACGGTCAGCGCTTCGTCGGGCTCGGCGGAGGGGACGACCCCGTCGCGGTAGCGCTCGATCATCGCCATCGTGCGGCTGGCGAGGTTGCCCCAGTCGTTTGCCAGCTCGCTCTCATAGCGCTGCTCGAAGCCTTCGGCGGAGACGGCACCGTCCTGGCCGAAACTGACCTCGCGGAAGCAGTAGAAGCGCAGGGCGTCGGCGCCGTAGCGGTCGATCGCCTCGATCGGGTCGAGCACGTTGCCGAGCGACTTCGACATCTTGCGCTCGCCCATCAGCAGGTAGCCGTGGATGAACATCCTCCGCGGCGGCTCCAGCCCGGCGGCGATCAAGAACGCCGGCCAGTAGACGGCATGGAACTTGAGGATGTCCTTGGCGAGGATGTGCGTGGCCGGCCAGAAGACCTCCGTCAGGTCCTCGCCCTGGCGGGCGTAGGACAGGGCTGTGTAGTAGTTCAGCAGGGCGTCGAACCAGACGTACATCACCTGCTCGGGGTCCCAGGGAAGCGGCACCCCCCAGCCGAGCTTGGGCCGCGACAGCGAGACGTCCTCGAGCCCGCCCTCGATGAAGGAGAGCGCCTCGTTTCGCCTGAAGTCCGGCTGCACGAAGTCGGGGCGCTCGGCGAACAGCCGCTGCAGCGGCTGTTGGAAGGCCGAGAGGCGGAAGAACCAGTTCTCCTCGCGCTCGCGCTCCAGCGCGATCTCGTGGATCGCGCAGGTGTTGCCCTCTCCCAGCTCGGACTCGGTCTTGAAGTCGGCGCAGCGCGGGCAGTACCAGCCCTCATAGGCGCCCTCGTAGACGTAGCCGTTGTCGTGGACGCGCTGGACCACCTCCTGCACCTTGGCGATGTGCTCGGGGTCGGTGGTGCGGATGAAGAAGTCGTTCGAGGCGTTCACCCGCTCGCCCATCTCGCGGAACCGTGGCGCGTTGCGGTCGGCCAGCTCCTGCGGGCTCACCCCCTCGCGCTCGGCCGCCTGGGCGACCGGCTCGCCGTGCTCGTCGGTGCCGGTTAAAAAGAACACCTGCTCGCCGCGCTGGCGCATGTGGCGAGCGAGGATGTCGGCGGCGATCGTCGAGTAGGCGTGCCCCAGGTGGGGCTCGGCGTTGACGTAGTAGATCGGGGTGGTTACGTAGAAGGACATCGGCGGCGAACGACCCCGGCTACGGCAACTGGGCCGATCAGCGGGCCCGCAGGAAATCGCCTGCGGGCCCACCTCTCCAACCCCCCACTGGTCGCAGGGTTGCCGCCTACTTCTTGACCAGCTTGACCTGCTTTTCCTGGGTGGTCGGGACGCCGCCGGTCGGCGTGTAGGTGACCGAGGCCGTCACCTTCACCGAGCCCTTGCGGTTGAGCTTCTTCTTCGTCTTGCGCTTCGGCACGACGTGGAGCTTCACCGTCTCCGCCCCGGTCGCCTGCTCGGCGTCGGGCTTGAGCTGCTTCGTCTTCTCGAGGACGACGTCGCCCTCGCCCGGAACCTCCACTGGGAGCTTCGCGGTGCCCTTGTGCTTGTTCTGCTTCGGCTTGCCGAGGGCGAAGCTGTTGACCGTCACGCTGTCGGTGTCGCACAGCGGCTCCTGGTCGCAGACCTCGACCTCGAAGACCAGCGTCGCCGCTTCGACCGGTGCCGTGAAGCTGGGCGTCGCCGTGTCGGCTCCGCTCAGGCTCACGCTCGGCCCGGAGGTCTGGGTCCAGGCGTAGTCGAGGGTGTCGCCGTCGGGATCGGAGGATCCGGTCCCGTCGAGGTTGACGGGGGCGCCGGAGGCGACCGTCTGGTCGG
>JBDTSW010000035.1:0-19284 GCA_039930945.1 bacterium | reverse complement strand
GTGTTGAGGGAAGGCGCGGCGCGGTGGCTCATGGTCATGGCGAGGCGCGAGGCGGTTCGTGACGCCAAACGCAGGCCTGGGGCAGACGCCAGTGGCGCGCGAGCCAAGGCTCTGCTGGCGAGCCGCGACGAGTTCTGGGCCAGGTCCGTTGAACACCTGTGCGGGCCACAGCTCGTCGACCGCACCGTCGTCGTCCTCCTCCATTTCCCCGTGCCGGAGGAGAAGTACGGGAGCGCGAGCCTCTCGCAGGGGAGGGTTTTCGTGGCTCGCTTCGGACCGCACCGGTACCGCGTCTGGTGGGTACATCATTAGTCAGCCGCCGCCCCGCCCAGGCTCGCAGCCGGGGCTGACATTGTCACTTTCATTGTCACCCCCGCCCCTTTCGGGACGGCGCGCTGGCCCTCGAAACGCAGAAACCGCTCCACAGAGCGGTTCCCAAGCGATGGGCGCTACTGGGCTCGAACCAGTGACCTCCAGCTTGTCGAGCTGGCGCTCTCCCAACTGAGCTAAGCGCCCGGGAGGCCGCGAGTCTAGCGCTCGCTCAGAGGTCCCCGGGGATCCCGGGGACCGCGGCGGCGAGTCGATTTGCAGCCGGCTCGCCTCGCCACTTGTACGAAGTGGACAACGAACGCAGCTGGGGGTGGTCCCCGGACACAATGCTCGCACTTTGCGGGGTTCCCAGCCGTGAAATACCTCAGCCGGGTTGGCAGGTCGAGCGGAACCTCTGGCGAACCTCGGTGTTAAGGTAAGTACACCAGCTGCCGATTAGGCTGATGAGACTCGAAGGACCGACGGGCCAGTGAGATGATCATTGGCGGCACGTCCTTTCGGATACGGGGCCCCTTCACCGGGGCCCTTTTCCGTTCCCTCAGGGCTGCGGCTCGACCTCGAGGGTAAGCCCGTCCACCGCGACCACCCGGACTCGCTCGCCACTCGCCAGCGGGCGCTCGTGGCGCGCCGTCCAGATCTCGCCGTGCACGCGAACCCGGCCAGAGCCCCCGGAGAAGGGCGCGATCACCTCTCCCCTCTTGCCGACCAGCCCCTCGGCGCCCGTACTCACCCGGTAGCGGCGCAGGAAGCGCAACCAGAACATCACCTCGCCGACCTCGGCCAGCGCCGCCGCGACGACGGCGACCACGTTCCACGGGGCGGGCAGCAGGAAGAAGCCGGCCAAGCCGGCGATCAGGGTCACCCCCCGGAAGCTACCTCAGGCGCCCCAGAAGCCCTGGATGACCTCGCCGGGTACCGCAAGGGGCTACGGCTCGATCACGTTCGTGGGGTCGGGCTTGTCGGGGGCCGGCGCCTGGCTGTAGTCGCCGAAGGGCGCGTCGCGGTCGGCGATCACGGCCTGCACGCCCTCGCCCTCCGCCCGGGCGATGAACTCCCTGGCCTCGGGGGTGTTGCGCATCAGCCCGTCGAGCACGGGGCCCAGCGCCTGGGTGGAGGCCAGGCCCATGTTCTCGTAGGCCTGGTTGACCATCAGCTTCATCGCCGCCAGCTGGGCGGCGGGGATCGAGGCCAGCTCCTCGGCCCGGGCGAGGACGGTCTGCTCGAGCCGCTCGAACGGCACCGCCTCGTTGATCAGCTCGACCTCGGCCGCCTCGGTGCCCGACAGCGAGCGGCCGGTGAGCGCGTGCTCCTTGGCCTTGGCCAGCCCGAGTCGGTAAATCCACATCCCCGACAGGTAGGCGCCCCAGATCCTCGAATAGGGGGTGCCGATCCGAGCGTCCTCGCTGGCGATGACGAGATCGGCGCAGAGCGCGAAGTCACTGCCCCCGCCCACACACCAGCCGTGCACCTGGGCGATCACCGGCTTCGGCGAGCGCCAGATGCTCATGAACTTCTGGGTCGGCGCCAGCGCCTGCGCGGTGGCACCGGCGAAGTCCTTGCCTGGGTCCCACTCCCCGTCGGTGGTCAGCAGCTGGTCCCAGTGGTGAAAGCCGCCGCTGAAGTCATAGCCGGCGCAGAACGACCGCCCCGCCCCGCGGACGACGATCACCTTGGCGTCTGCGTCGCGGACCGCCTCGGTGACGGCCGCCTCGACCTCGTCTGGCATCGGCGGCACGATCGTGTTCAGCGCGCCGGGGCGGTTCAGCGTGATCGTCGCGATCGCGCCCTCGACGCCGTAGAGGATTGTCTCGTAGCTCATCGCCTCGCCCCCGGAAGTCTTCCAGACGCGTCTCCGCTTGCAACGGCCCGCTCAGCCGCGGAACTCGACCTCGGCGCCCGCGCCTTCGACCTGGGTTCCCGCCGTTCCCGCGATCAGCGCCGAGAGATCCTCGATCTGCCCGATCACCGCGCGACGTCCGGTCGCCTCGACGAAGCGGCACACGGCCTCGACCTTGGGTCCCATCGAGCCGTCCGCGAAGCTCTGGGCGCGCAGACAATCCGGCCCGGCGCGGGCGACGGCGCGCTGATCGGGCGTGTCCCAGTCCATGTAGACGGCATCGACGTCGGTGGCGAGGACGAGCACGTCGGCCTCGAGCCCGACCGCCAGCAGCGAGGAGGCGAGGTCCTTGTCGATCACCGCCTCGACCCCCTCGTGGCCGCCCTCGACGCGGACGACCGGGACACCTCCCCCGCCCGCGCAGACAACGAGGAAGCCGCCGTCGACCAGCCGGCGGATCGCGCTGAGCTGGACGATCTCCTTCGGGTCGGGTGACGGCACCACCCGGCGCCAGCGCCGACCATCCGGCCTCACCACCCAGCCGCGCTCGGCCGCCAGCGCGTCCGCCTGGTCCTTGTCATAGACGGGGCCGATGAACTTCGTCGGATCGGCGAAAGCCGGATCCCCGGCGTCCACAACGACGCGCGTGATCACGGCGACCGTGTGCTGGTGGTCGATGGCGTTGTCGAGCTCGAGCTCGACGACGTAGCCGATCTGGCCTCCGCTCTCCGCGTCGAGGACGTCCAGTGGATACGGGGCGCCCTCCGCGTAGGCGTCCTCCTTCAGCGCAAGCAGCCCCACCTGCGGGCCGTTGCCGTGGGTGACCACCAGCCGCGTCTGATGCGAGACCGGGGCGAGGATCTGGGCGGCCTCCTTCGCGGCGCGCAGCTGATTCGCCGCGGTCGCCTGCTCGCCACGCCGCAGCAGCGCGTTGCCGCCGAGTGCGACCACCGCGACCGGCAGCGACGAAGCCCCGGCGGGAGCGGTCAAGCCGGCGTGGCGGCGAGAACCGCCTTGATCGTATGCATCCCGGTCGCCTCGGCGATCTCCTTGCCGAACGCCCTCGGGAACTTCCGGGGCTTGGGCCGGTCGGTTTGCCCAGTCACTCTGAACCTCCCGTTCTTGCCGACGGACCTGTCTTCCGCCGGGCGCGTGCAGAACTTACACGGGGATCCGAGCCGCCCGGAGAGCGCCTCGTCGAACAGCTTCGAGTCGATCTCGCCCTGACCCTCGCTTCGGCCGGCGTCTCAATGACGCGGAGCGACCGCGCGTCTGAGCAGGAGCACGACGGCGACCGTGAGCGCGAGCGTCCATCCCAGGGCGGCCAGCAAACCGACCGTCGCCTCAAAGCTCGAGCTGAAGGCCCCGTCGACGATCATCCGGGTCGACCCCCAGCCGGGCAGGGCCGCCGCCCACTCGGGAGGACGGCCGTCGAAGAACATCGGGTTCTGGGCGATCCCGAAGTCGACCATCGGCAAGAAGAACATGAAGTAGGCGCCGCCCAGGGCGCCCATGGTGGCCCCCGCCAGCGCTCCGATCAACGCGTAGGTGAGGCCCGCGAGCAG
This sequence comes from bacterium, assembly GCA_039930945.1. Taxonomy (GTDB): domain Bacteria; phylum Actinomycetota; class Thermoleophilia; order Solirubrobacterales; family 70-9; genus JBDTSW01. The sequence continues at coordinate 15,552 of JBDTSW010000035.1, read as the reverse complement.
GTTGGCGGCCACGAACGGCCACCACGAGGCGGGCACGAAGTCCAGCGCGGTGACGGCGATCGAGACCCCGAGGACCACCACCGTCGCCGCGGCGATCACCGCCAGGCGGGGGGCGACCGCCTCGCTCGGGCTGAAGCCGGCAACCACGAGCCGCCGATCGGATTCGAGCGCCGAGCGGACAACGAACATCCCGACAAGGCCGGCGAGAAAGCCGACCGTGATCGGGACCATGATCGCCCCGTGGATGTCGCGCATCGTCGTCGGCACGGTGTTCCCGCCCGGGAGCTCGACCACCCGGGGGATCGCCTCGGTCACCCAGAAGCTCCAGCTGATGAAGACGAACGGCACGGTGACCAGTAACACCAAGAGCAACGGCCGCCGTGCCTGCTCGGCGAAGCCGAGCCTGGTTGCCGTCATCACCCGGCCACTCATCAGCCGCTCCTCGGCCTCGCCGACCACCAGAAGGCACAGAACGCGGCGGTCAAGCTCGCGGCCGCCGTCAGCACCACGACGAGCCAATCCTCCGTCGGTGACCCCCGGCCGGCACCCGCCGCGATCAGAAGCTCCGCCGTCTGCCGGGTGGGCAGGACCGCGGCAACGCCGCCGCTGTCGGTCATGCCCGGCCCCGAGAAGATGTCGACGAGGAAGATCAGCGCGACGGTCAGCGAGCCCTCGAGCTGCCCGGAGACGAACGAGCCGATCAGCGTGCCGATGCCGACGTAGATCACCGCGAACGCAACCACGCCCGCCGCCGCATGCGCTGGATGGAGTGGTGGCTCGCGCAGCTCGAGCGTGACGAACGCGGCCGCCGAGACGACCAGCGCCAGCGCCACCGAGGCCCCGATCCTCGCCCAGGCGACCGCGGCCGGCCCGAGCCCCGCCAAGGCCAGGCGGCGGTCGGCCTCCCGCGAGGAGGAGACCTGGAAGAAGCCCAGCGCTCCGGCCAGGAACGCCGCCGCCCAGCCTGCCCCCAGCGCGGTCGCCGAGGCACCCGCGACGGCGCCGCCGAGCGCCGAGGCGAACTCCCCGAGCACCGCCGCCGAGGCGATCACGAACAGTGCCGGGATCAGCACCAGCAGCGCCAGCGTCAACGGAGCCCTGAGGTGCTCGCGGATGAACGCGGCAGACGCGAGGACCATCGCTACGACTCCTCGAGCCGGCCGTCGCGAAGCTCGTAGATGCGATCGAGCCGGTCGCGCTCGGAGATCAGGTGGGAGACGATCAGAATCGACATCCCGCCGTCGCGAAGCTCGGCGCTGATCTCCCAGAAGCGCATGTAGGTCTCCCAGTCGAAGCCGCTGTAGGGCTCGTCGAGGAGCAGCAGGTCGGGATCGTGCATCAGCGAGAGCGCGAGATTGAGCTTCTGCCGGGTGCCGCCCGAGAGCTCCTCGACACGGTAGTCGAGGTAGCGTTCGAACTGAAGCGCGGTCAGCAGCCGCTCCCGGGCCCGCCCCACCTCCTCGGGGCCGAGCCCGTAGGCGCTCGCGAAGAGGTCGAAGTGCTCGAGGATCGTCAGCTTTCCCCACAGCAGCGGCACCTGCGGGCAGTAGCCGAGCTTCCCGGTGCGCTTGACGCTGCCGCCGCCGCGGTCGAGCATCCCGACGATGATCTTCAGCAGCGTGCTCTTGCCCGATCCGTTCTCGCCGACGAGGCCGATCAGTTGACCGCGCCGGGCGGTCATGGTGGCGCCGCGCAGGACCTCGATCGTGCGCCGGCGCGGACCGAGGCCGCGGTGAAAGCTCTTGGTGATCTCGTGCACCGCCAGCACCGCCTCCTCCTGTTCTGGATCGGGCGCGAACATCCCAAACGGCAGGCTACAGTGTTTCCATATACCCCGCCTGGGTATAGACTACGGACGCGCAGAGCCCGGAACTCGACGAACATTGGAGCCACCCATGAACCTTCTCTCCCCCACGGTCGCCGCAACGCTGTTGCCCCTGGCGGACATGTTCGATGGCCACCATGACTGGGACGGAGGTTGGTGGGTCGTGATGGCCCTGGGCATGCTGATCTTCTGGGGGGTCGTGATCGCCGGCGGCGTCTGGCTGGTGCGGGAGCTCGCGGAGCGGAGATCGCGCCGCGACGACCACCCCGCCGCGCTCGAGGTCCTCGACCGGCGGCTCGCCGAGGGCGCGATCTCAATCGAGGAGTACAGCCAGCGGCGGCGCGCGCTGCTCGACGCCAATAGGCGGGACGACACCGGTGGCTGAGCTTTTGATCACGGCCGGCGGGCTGCTGGCGATCGGGGGCTTGGCCTGGTTCTTCTTCGGCGCGAGAACGGCCGGCCGCAGCGAGCTCCGCGAGGGCGCCCAGGAAGTCGAGGTGGTCGTCAGCGGCGGCTACTCGCCGAACCTGATCGAGGTTCGCGCGGGCGTGCCTCTGCGGATCACGTTCGACCGCCGGGAAAGCGGCGAATGCACTTCGCGGGTCGTCTTCCCGGAGTTCGGCGTCAACGCCGCGCTTCCGGCCCACGAGCGCACCACCGTGGAGTTCCTCCCCGACCGCGCCGGCGAGTTCGGCTTCGCCTGCGGCATGAACATGGTCCATGGGACGCTCGTCGTCGAGCCGTCTCCAAACGGCGACAACGGCGCCGCCGAGGCGACGGAGACCAGTCGGCCGGCCCCAGCGGCCGAGGCCGCGGCCGTTTGCGCGGTCGACCTCGAGATCCGGGGCATGCACTGCGCCGGCTGCGTGCAGACGGTCGAGCGCGCCCTCGCCGATGTGCCCGGCGTCAGCGAGGCCTCGGTCAACTTCGGGGTCGAGCGGGCAAGCGTCGCCTACGACCCCGATCGGGTCGAGATCGCCGACCTCGAGCGGGCGGTTTCCGAGTCCGGCTACAGGGCCCGCGAGCATGCTGACGCGAGTCAGGGCGAGACGACCGATACCGAAGCCGCCGAGCGTGAGGCCGAGGTCCGAGACCTTCGTTGGCGCGTGTCGGCGGGCGCAATCCTCACCGCACCGGTCCTGTTCGCGGTGATGGCGAGCGAGGTCTTCGACGCGAGCTGGGTACCCGGTGTGCTCACCGACCACTGGGTGCAGCTCGCCCTGATCGCCCCGGTCTTCTTCTACGTCGGCTGGCCGATCCACACGACCGGCTGGCGGGCGCTTCGCAACCGCTCGGCGGAGATGAACACGCTGATCACCATCGGGACCTCCGCGGCCTTCGCCTACAGCGTCCTGGTCACCGTCGCGCCGAGCCTGTTTCCCGAGGACGTACGCGACGTCTACTTCGAGGCGGTCGGCGTGATCATCACCCTGATCCTGCTCGGCCGGCTGCTCGAGGCCAGGGCGCGGGCCGGCACGGGCGAGGCGATCCGCAAGCTGATCGGGATGCAGGCCAAGGTCGCACGCGTCGAGCGCGACGGCGACGAGATCGAGCTGCCGATCGCCGACGTGCGGCCCGGCGACGTCGTCATTGTCAAGCCCGGCGAGAAGATCCCCGTCGACGGCGAGGTCGTCGACGGCCGCTCCTCGATCGACGAGTCGATGGTCACCGGCGAGTCCCTGCCGGTGAGCAAGGCTGCCGGCGAGGAGGTGATCGGGGCAACGATCAACCAGACTGGCTCGTTCCGCTTCCGCGCCACCGCGGTCGGCCGGGGAACGATGCTCGCCCAGATCATCCGCCTGGTCGAGCAGGCCCAGGGCTCGAAGGCCCCGATCCAGCGCGTCGCCGACCGGATCAGCGGCTACTTCGTCCCCGGCGTGATCTTCATCGCGATCGGTGCGTTCGTCCTCTGGTTCGACTTCGGCCCCGACCCGCGGCTCACCTTCGCCCTGGTCACCGCTGTCGCGGTCCTGATCATCGCCTGCCCCTGCGCGCTCGGGCTGGCGACGCCGCTGTCGATCATGGTCGGGACCGGCAACGGCGCCCAGTCCGGGCTTCTGATCAAGTCGGCGGAGGCGCTCGAGAACGCCCACGACCTCGACACCGTGATCCTCGACAAGACCGGGACGATCACCAAGGGCGAGCCGGCGCTGACCGACGTCGTCGCACTCGCGGGCATCGACGAGGGGCAGCTGCTGCGGATCGTCGCCTCCGCGGAGGCCTCCTCCGAGCACCCACTTGCCGCGGCGATCGTCGAGGGCGCGAGCGAGCGTGGCGTCGAGGCGCCCCGGGCCGTCGACTTCGAGTCGCTGACCGGGAAGGGGGTCGAGGCCGTCGTCGATGGCTCTGCGGTGCTTGCCGGCACGCGCAGGCTGATGGAGGAGCGCGGCGTCGATGCGGCAACGCTGGAAGGCGATGCCGCTCGCCTCGAGGCCGAGGGCAAGACGGCGATGCTGGTCGCGGTCGATCGCCGGCCGGCCGGCGTCGTCGCCGTCGCCGACACGGCGAAGCCCGGCTCCGCCGAGGCGATCGCGGCCCTGGGTCGGATGGGAGTCGAGGTGGTGATGATCACCGGCGACAACCGCCGCACCGCCGAGGCGATCGCCCGACAGATGGGGATCGACCGAGTTCTGGCCGAGGTCCTGCCCCAGGACAAGGCCGAGGAGGTCAGGCGACTGCAGCGAGACGGAAGACTGGTGGCGATGGTCGGCGACGGGATCAACGACGCCCCGGCGCTCGCCCAGGCCGACGTCGGGATCGCGATCGGCACCGGAACCGACGTGGCGATCGAGGCCGCCGACGTGACCCTGGTCTCCGGTGAGCTCCGCGGCGTTGCCGACGCCCTCGATCTGAGCCGGGCGACGATGCGCAACATCCGCCAGAACCTGGCCTTCGCCTTCGGCTACAACACGCTCGGCATCCCGCTCGCCGCCGGTGCCCTGTACCCGTTCCTCGGGATCCGGTTGAGCCCGATCATCGCTGCCGCCGCGATGGCCCTGAGTTCGCTCTCGGTGGTGACGAACGCGAACCGTCTGCGCGCCTGGCGGCGCCCGGGCTCCGGATCGACAGCGGATGGAGAGTGAGGCAACCCACACCTTCCTGTTCGCCGACCTCGCCGGCTTCACCGCCCTGACCGAGGCTCACGGCGACGTCGGAGCCGCCGATCTGGTCGGGGCCTTCACCGCCGCGGCTCGCGAGCTGCTCCCCCAACACCAAGGTCGCGAGGTGAAGACGATCGGCGACGCGTTGATGATCGCCGGCTCCGACGCCCACCAGTCCGTCCGGCTCGGCCTGCGCTTGGCCCACGAGGTCGGCGGTTGCCACGGGATGCCGAGCGTCCGCGTCGGGATGCACACCGGCTCCGCCGTCGAGCGCGATCGCGACTTCATCGGCGCGGCGGTCAACGTCGCCGCTCGGATCTCGGCGCTGGCGGGCGGCGATCAAGTGATTCTCAGCGAGGCGACCAGGGAGGCCGCGGGCGCGATGCCCGACGTCGCCCTCCACGCCTTGGGAACGCACACCCTCAAGAACGTGGGGGGCCCGCTTGCGATCTTCGAGGCGCTCTGGCGCTCGGAGGAGGGAGAGCGCGAGCATCTGCCGGTCGATCCGGTCTGCCGGATGGCCGTCGATCCCAACCGCGAGACCGGTCGGCTCACACACGCGGGAACCGAGTTCCACTTCTGCTCGCTGGAGTGCGCCGGAGCGTTCTCCGCCGACCCGGAGCGCTACGTCTCCCGTTGAGGCGAAGCCGGCCGTCTCCCGCTACGCGCCCGCGCTCAGCGCTTGACCATTCGCCCGACCACACCCATCAGCTCGTCGACCTGGGCGTCCGGCTTCTTTGGCCCGTCACCCTCCCCGAGCATGCAATGGCGGGCGTGCCCGTCGAGCAGGCCAAGCGCGATCTTGTCGAGCGCGGCCTGCACGGCGTTGATCTGCGAGACCACCTCGATGCAATAGCGGTCCTCCTCGACCATCCGGGCGATCCCGTCGATCTGCCCGCCCGCCCGCGCCAAGCGCTTGAGCAAGCGCTCCTTGTCGATCGAGTAGCCGCGCTCCGCCATCGATTGGGCAGTCTACCCACGGGGGGTATCGGGTGACAACCACGGGCTTTGCTCGAGGCACCCGCTCAGGGGGCGATCCCAGGTTCCGGCGCGGTCCCTGGCGCCGCCCGATCCGGGTGACTCCGCTTCTCCAGCGTCTGGCGCCAGCCGGCAAGCACCCGGTGCACCGCGGCAGCGCCGATGATCGGCTCGTCGGGCATCCGCAGGGCCGGGGGGTAGAGGATGAACGGCCTTGTCTGCGGCCCACCGAGGCCGCCGTGGAAGGAGATCAGCTCCTCGAACGCACATCCCTCGTCGAGCCCGGGGTCATAGAAGCTGCCGACCATGATGTCGGCGACGTGCTCGAAGCCGTCGGTCCGCAGCAGGTGCCGGGGCGCGTTCGGCGAGAAGGCGGCGAGCGGATCCGCGCCCTCGACCCGGCCGTCGGCCAGATGGCGAACGCCTTGCGACCCCAGCACCAGGGGGCCCTGCTCGGAGGATCGGACGAGCAGCCAGCCGATGTGCGGGTGCTCGCGCAGAGCGCCGATCAGCTCGGGATGGCGCGCGTCGATCTCCTCGAGGGTGAGTCGTCGCCGCTCCGCCATCAGGTAGACAAGCCCCAGGTTGCCGGACCCGAGGACGACCACCGAGCGGTCGGAGACGTCGTTCTTGGGGCGCTTGCCCCGGCCGCGCCCGGTCGCCTCGTTGACGGCGTGCCCGACCATCGCGCTCTGCTCATCACCGCCGGCGAACTCCGCGACCTCGCCGCCCGCGAGCGAGCGCTCGACCAGGTCGTCGAGCCCGTAGCCGTTTCGCTGCTTGAAGGTCGCGCCCTGCGTCTGGCCGTGATCGGAGAGGACGACGATCTCATAGCGGCGCGCCGCGTAGGCGCAGGCTCGTTCGATGCGGCCGAACTGCTGGTCGAGCTTGCGCAGCGCCTCCATCGTGTCGACGCGCTGGAGGCCGGAGTGGTGGGCGACCTCGTCGTAGCTCGAGAAAGTGGCGTAGACCGCAGGGCGTCCACGCATCATGTCGGTCAGCACCCCGAAGACGATCAGGTCTCGGACGATCACGCACATCGCGCCGCGCAGGAACGGGTAGATGCCGCCGCGGTGGCCGCGCGGGCGGACGTCGCGCCGGATCGCCCTGATCGCCGCCGTCCACTCGAGCAGCACCTCCCAGACGAACAGCACCAGCGCCCGGGTGACGTTGAAGCCGTTGGCGAGGAAGGCGCGGTAGCCCGGGTTCGCCGATTTCTCGGCCTCCATCCGGCTCACCGTCAGGATCACCTCGTCGGCCTCGCCGGAGAGCAGGTTGCCACGGCTGGCACCCCCGTCGGCGAGCAAGCCGATGCCGGTTGCGTGCTCGCGCTCGATCTTTGCGCAGTCGGCCGGCGCCGAGCAACTGATCAGCGTCCCCGTCTGCTTCTCGACCCAGCGGAACGCGGGAATGTTCTCGTTCGAGCCGAGCAGAATCCCCGCCTGGCTGGCGCCCGTCTGCGAGGAGAGGTCGGTCTCCCACTCGCGCAGGCGGTAGCCGTCCTCGGCGACCCAGCGCGCCATGTTGGGGGCGCTGCCGTCGCGCATCGCGCTGCGCAGGATCGGCAGCGCCAGGCCGTCGATCTCGAGGAAGATGATCCCCGCTGCGTCGGTGGCCTCACCGCCGCCCTGGCGACCGGCGATCCGGCGGATCACCCGGAAGGCGTACTCGTCGTCGTCGTCGGTGCCGGCGATCACCTGCAGCACGATCGAGACGGCGGCCATGACCAGCGACGCCAGCAGCGCGTCGCCGAACGAGGCGATGGCCAGCACCTCGGGGACCAACTCGTCGGTGAGCATCAGCGCCCCGGCGTCGGCGAACAGCACCAACAAGAAGCCGGAGACGAGCGTGAACGGGAGCCGCAGGGCCGCGATCAGCGGCGGCAGCACGGCGTTGACGACCGCGATCGATCCGGCGACCAGCAGCGCGCCGGCCGGGTCGTCGATTCGGACCCCGGGAACGAGCCAGGCGGCGAAGGAGATCGAGGCTGCGGAAAGGACCCAGGCGAGGAGCAGGCTGAGTGGCCGCAGGCGAAGCTTCTGCGGTTGCCAGCCGGCTGGGGCGGCGCGCCCGGGCTCAGTCACGTCCCCTGCCAGTCTTGCCTGGGGCCATGACGGGGCAGCCTACCCGTGCACGCTCCGCCAGAGGCGCCTGCCGGAATCGAACCGGCGTAAACGGCTTTGCAGGCCGCTGCGTAACCACTCCGCCAAGGCGCCGAGGTGGGCAAGCGTAGCGACGGATAGGGTGCGCCCGTGGCCGAGGTCGAGCTGAAGCGCGCCGGGGCGATCGCCTACCGGGAGAGCGTGTCCGAGGGGGAGCCAAGCGGACCCCCCGTCCTCTTGGCCCACGGATTTCCCGAGAGCTCGCGGATGTGGACCACGGTGATGGCGGCGCTGGCGGCGGACGGGCGGCGCTCGCTGGCTCCCGACCTCTTCTGCCTCGGCGACTCCTCCGATCCCGGCCCCGCGACCTTCGAGCGCAATCTCGAGGCGCTGACCGCGTTTCACCGCGAGCTGGGGCTGGGACGGGTCGCGCTGGTCGTCCACGACTGGGGCGGCTTCATCGGGCTCGCCTGGGCGAGCGAGAACCCCGATCTGGTCGAGGCTCTGGTGATCAGCGACACGGGGTTCTTCAGCGACGGCAAGTGGCACGGGATGGCCGAGATGATGCGCTCCGAGCAGGGGGAGGCGGTGATCGGCTCGCTCGATCGAGACGGCTTCGGCGGACTGCTGCACCTCGACGGAGCCGGGTTCACCGAGGACGACGTCGATGCCTACTGGCGGCCGTTCGAACACGGGCGGGGACGCCAGGCGACGCTCGAGTTCTTCCGCTCGATGGACTTCTCAAAGCTCGCGCCCTACGAAGGGAAGCTGGGCGAGCTCGGGGTCCCGACCCTGCTGCTCTGGGGCGCCGAGGACAAGTTCGCGCCGCTCGGGGGCGCCTATCGCTTCAAGCAGGAGATCCCCGGCGCGCAGCTGCTGGCGATCGAGGGCGCCGGCCACTTCGTCTTCGCCCAGGAGCCGGAGCGCTGCGCCGCCGCCGTGGCCTCCTTCCTCGGCGGCCACGGCTGATGGACCGAGTCGCCCGGCCCCGCCGCCGGTCCGTGGGCCTGCTGGTGAGCGCGCTGGCGCTCGGGGGCCTGCTTGCCGGCTGCGGCTCGGACGATGAAGGGTCCGCGGCACCCACCAGCGACGAGGTGCAGGCGGCGCTGGACGCCGCGGTCGAGGCGGGGGCGCCGGGAATCGCGCTCGAGATCCGCGGGCCGGCCGGGGACGAGTTCCTGACCTCCGGCTACGCCGCGGTCGAGTCGCAGGAGGCGATCGACCCCGGCGAGCGGTTCCGGATCGCGAGCGTGACCAAGTCGTTCACCGCCACCGTCGTCATGCAGCTCGTCGCCGAGGATGAGATCGCGCTCGGCGACACCGTCTCCGAGCTCGCCCCGGGGCTGCTGGCTGCGGGTGGCGAGATCACGGTGGGCCAGCTGCTCGGCCATACCAGCGGTCTCCCCGAGTACACGAAGACCGATGCCTTCGCCGAGCGGGCCGGTGCCGGCAAGTCGCTGACGCCCGAGCAGGTGCTCGGGTTCGTCGCCGACGACGAGCCCGAGTTCGAGCCCGGCTCGCAGTACGCCTACTCCGACAGCGACAACATCGCGCTCGGGTTGATCATCGAGGAGGTGACGGGCAACTCCTTCGAGTCCGAGCTGAATGCCCGCGTGATCGAACCGCTTGGGCTCGAGCAGACCGAGCTGGCCACCAGCTTCGACTTCCCCGAGCCCCACGCCCAGGGCTATCAGTACGACCCCGACTCCGGCGAGCTGGAGGATGTCACCGACGCGCGGATTGACCCCAACGGCGCCTGGGCTTCGGGGGCGCTGATCTCGACCCCCGCGGATGTCTCGAGCTTCTTCGCCGCCCTGCTCGGCGGCGAGGTGGTCCCACCCGAGCAGCTCGAGGAGATGATCGAGACCGTCCCCGGGGCCGGCAGCCCTGCGGGGCCCGGGACCAACAACGCCGGGCTCGGCATCTTCGGCTGGGAGATCTCCTGCGGCGAGGTCTGGGGGCACACCGGCTCGTGGCCGGGCTTCCGCTCGCTCGGCGCGGCGAGCGAGGACGGCGAGGGCTCGATCAGCATGGTGGTCAACGCCACCGACCTGCCCGACGAGGCGCAGGAGGCGGTCTTGGACGCCCAGGAGCTGGCCGCCTGCCGCGCGCTCGGCCGGCCCGCCGGCTGACCCCCGCAGATGCCACTGCCCCTTGGCCCCGGGCGGAGCCTAGGGCGCGAGGCGCTCGAGCACCTCGCCGTCGGCAGCGACCGCCACCACGGTGGGGACGATCGCGATCCCGTACTTCTTCGCCAGCTCGGGCTGGTCGCGGACGTCCACCTTGAGCAACGGATCACCCGTGGCCACCAGCCGCTGCTCCCAAGCCCGGCACTCCGAGCAGAGCGGATGCGTGAACTCGACGAAGCTGCGCGGGGCACCGTCGAGGCCGGGGAGATCGAGAGGATCGATCCGGTCGTGATGGGTGGGCGAGATTCCACGCAGCTTCGCCGCCAGCTTGTAGATCTCGCAGCCCGCGCAGAACCCCGTGCTCGCCGAGAGCAGGGCGAGGAACGCGACCAGGCTGGCGATCGCCGTCCCCGCCGACGGCAAGCCGAGCCACCACAGAAGCGCAGCCGAACCAAGGAAGACGGTGCCGATCATGTTCGCCAGGCGCGGTGGCCGTGAGTCCTCCAGGGGCCCCTCGCCGAAGCGCGGCTGCAGCAGGGTGAAGTAGGCGAAGCAGGGGATGCACCAGCGCCGCCCGATGGTCAGCCCGATCAACAGCTGGGCCGACATCAGCCCCCAGGCGAGCGGCCAGCCGAAGACGGCGCCGAGCAGGGCCACCACCCCGGTCGTCGCCTGTCCGAAACGAGCAGCGTGCTCGTCGATCACATCGGTGTCGCGCCAGGGATCGGCGCTGCGCGGCCGGATCGCGGCCGGGATAGCGGTGGTCACATCGTCAATAGTGGCAAACCTGGTCGGGCGGCCGGCCCGCTGACCCGGGAGATCGGACCCGCGCGCGATGCCGCTACATGTGAGCCCTGAACGTCTCGAACTGCCACACGTCCTCGTCCGCGGGGCGGGGGCGGCCGAAGCGCTCGAAGGGGTCGGAGCGGTTGCGAAGCGGCGTCCAGTCGGTCTGCACGCTGGGGCACGGGCCGAGGTAGTTGGAGGCGACCTCGAGCACGTCGCGGTGCGGGAGGTCGTCGGGCACGCACAGCCCCTGGCGCGGGTTGCGGGCCATCCAGGAGATCGCGCCGAGCACCGACGCGGCCACCTGCAGGGTGGTCGCGTTCTGGCGCGGGACCAGCTCCCGGGTCTCGTGGATGTCGAGCTGCGAGCCCGTCCACCACCCGGTCAGGTCGTGACCCATCAGCAGCACCCCGAGCTCGTCGCGGCCGTCGACGATCTCGTCGTTCATGATCCGCTGCCTCGGCTGCAGCTCATGGCCGCGCATCTTCAACTCGTGCAGCGAGGCGATCGCCGAGTCGGTGGGCAGGTAGGCGTAGTGGACCGTCGGGCGGTAGATCGGCTTGTCGTCCTCCCAGACGGTGAGGTGGTCGCTGATCGTGAACGCCTCGCCGTGGCGGACGACCATGCCGATGATCTCACCGCCGAGCGGAACCCAGGAGCGAACGAAGGTGTTGACCCCCATCTGCGCCAGGCAGATCTGATTGCCGGGGCCGAAGCGGTGCACCTCGGCGAATCGCGGCAGCCGGCGCTCGTGCGTGCCCCAGCCCAGCTCCGCGGGGGCGATCCCCTCCTCGTGAAAGCCCGACACCGACCACGTGTTGACGAACTCGTCGACCTCCTTCGGCCGGTCGGGGATCTGGGTGTCGCGCTCGGATATGTGGATCACCTTGGTGCCGGTGTTCATCGCCAGGCGGGCGAAGTCCTCGTCGGCGAGCGCCGCCTCCAGCGCCGACTTGCGGAGCGGCTCGTCCGGTAGCCCCCGTTCGAGCATCGCCGCGGCGATGTCAAGCAGCGCGACCTTGGTCCAGTGGCTGACCAGCCCCGGGTTGGCGCCGTGCTCGACGACCGCGGTGGGACCCGGCTCGCTCCAGCTCTGGCGCAGCCTGCGCAGTGCCAGATGGCGCACATAGAGCGTGCGCTCGGGCGGCGGCATCGAGGCGACGTCCTCGTAGGGATCCCAGACCTCGGTGGCCGTGTCCACGTAGAGGACGTCGTTGTCGTGACACCACTGCAGGATCTCGCCGCAGTCGATGTTCCAGGCGAGGTCGATCAGCAGGTCGCCGGGGCCGAGGTGGCGGCCGAGCACCTCCGGCAGGTTCGCGGGCGTGACCCGCTCTTGTGCGTAGCTTGCCCCCGCCGCGAGCGTCTCGGGGATCGCCTCGCGCAGGTCCTCGAAGTCCATCACCGTGAACTTCGAGAAGTCCATCTCGAGATGGCGCAGGGCGAGCGGTTGAAAGCACTGGGAAACCGAGCCGCAGCCGAGCAGCAGCACCCGTCCCGGGAAGGGGATCTTCAGCTCCAAGGCGGAGAGCCTATGCCCGGGCGGCGATCGGCGCCAGGATCTCCTCGAGCGGGCGCCCTTCGACTTGGCGGAACTCGTAGCTGGCGTGGCGGATCGGGTGCCTGGAGCTGATGATCCGCCCAAGGTTGATCGGGGTCCCGGTGACGACGAGGTCGCAGTCGGTGGCGTTGATCGTCTCCTCGAGCTCGCCAAGCTGGGTCTCGGAGTAGCCCATCGCCGGAAGCGCCGGACCGATGTGGTCCCAGCGGTCGAGCGTCTCCCGGATCGACCCGACCGCGTTCGGGCGTGGGTCGACCAGGGTCGCGCCCGCCTCCCGGGCAGCGACGGTGCCGGCGCCGAAGGCCAGCCCGCCGTGGGTGATCGACGGGCCGTCCTCGACGACGAGGACCGCGCGCCCCTCGAGCGAGGGCCCCTGCTCGAGCGTCACCGGCGACTCGGCCTTGAGCACCTCGGCATCGGGATTGACCGCCGCCACGTCGGCCAGCTCGCGCTCGATCTGCTCGGGCGAGGCACTGTCGGCCTTGTTGACCAAGACGACGTCGGCCATGCGCAGGTTCGCCTCGCCGGGGTGGTAGCGAAGCTGGTCTTCGGGGCGCAGCGGATCGACGACGACGATCAGCAGGTCCGGCCGCAGGAAGGGAAGGTCGTTGTTGCCGCCGTCCCAGATGATCGCGTCCACGTCCTCGGCGGCCAGGGCGGCGATCTCGGCGTAGTCGACTCCTGCGTAGACGAGCATGCCCGCCTCGACCGGCCGTTCGTATTCCTCGCGCTCCTCGATCGTCGGCTTGGACGCGTCGATGTCGGCGATCGCCTCGAAGCGCTGGACCCGGATCGCCTCGAGGTCGTGGTAGGGCATCGGGTGCCGGATCAGCCCCACCCGCAGGCCGGCGTCGAGCAGCGCCCGGCCGACCGCGAGGCTGGTCTGGCTCTTGCCGCTGCCGGTGCGCACCGCGCACACGCCGACGACCGGCCTCGGGCTCTCGATCATCGTCGAGCGCGGGCCCATCAGGGTGAAGTCCGCGCCTGCGGCGAGCACCGCGGCCGACCGGTGCATCACGTGCTCGTAGGAGACGTCCGAGTAGGCGAACACGACCTCGTCGATCGCTTCGCGGCTGATCAGGGCGGTGAGCTCCTCCTCGGGGCGGATCGGGATCCCGTCCGGATAGCGTGGCCCCGCCAGCGAGGGTGGGTAGGTCCGATCGGCGATGCCGGGGATCTGGGTCGCCGTGAAGGCGACGACCTCAACCTCGGGATCATCGCGGTGGACGAGGTTGAAGTTGTGGAAGTCGCGACCTCCCGCCCCCATGATCACCAGCCGGCGCATCGGGCCGACAGGCTATAGCCTGGACGCCGCGAGGCGAGCAGACCTCCCCGGCGCACCTCTTGGCTCGCTCAGGACTCGGGTCATCATGGGAGCTGCGAGGAGAGACGGTTCCCCTTCCTCGAAGGGAATCGCCTCGGCGATGGCGCGGATCCCGCTCCGGCGCCTGGCGTGGTTCGAGGCCGCCGCGATCGCTGCGCTCACGTTTGCCCGCGGCGTGCGCGGCTACTTCGAACTCGACGTGAGGGCGATCGACCTAACGCCGAGGGGACGATCCCGGCAGCGTTCAGCGGAGCGCTGCTCCTGATCGCCGCCGCGGCAGCGTTCGCTCTCGCGCGACGCGAGGCCTCCGGCACCTCCGGCGTCCTGCTGGCGCTGGCCGGAGTCTTCACCTGGATGGCGATCGATGAGGTCACGGGCATCCACGAGCACCTCCACGACTGGACGGGCGTGCCCTGGCAGCTCCTCTACCTGCCGTTCGTGCCGTTCGTGGCCTGGGTCGCCATCCGGACGATCAGGGCCCTGATCGTGCCCGAGGAGATGCTCGAGATGTGCGGCTCGGCGCTGTTCGGCCTTGCCATGATCGCGACGATCCAGGCCCACCGGCCCCCGACTGGCTCCGGCTAGCTCCTGAGCTATCCGCGGATCGAGTCCGTCAAGCGGCTGATGGGAGCGAAATCCCCGCCATCTGGCTTGTTCGTGCGGTTCGCCGCAGCGCTGCTACCAGCTCGGCTACCGCTTCGGAGCGCCCCGGCCATCTGGGCAGCCGGCAGCGTGGCCGCCCCCTCGACTCAACGAGCGCTGGAGGCCGGCGAAACGAGGTTGCGCCGGGATTCCTCATAGAGCGGTTCAGGGGCCAGATCGACGCCGTCCGGCCAAGCGGCGGTCCCCAGCTCAGGATCCCATGCGAACACGGGCGAAATAGGCGGAAGCTCCCAACCGCTCGAGCACTCCACGCCACTCCCGTTCGGCAAAGTCGACCTCGCCGACCGTCCCATCGTCGAACGTGAGGCGGAGCCGAAACTCGCCGACCACCTCAACCGCCTTGATGTCGTGCAGCTCTTCCACTGACACAAGGCTAGGGCAGCGGACCGATCGGCTCAAGCGGCTCTTCACACCGCGCTCGCTCCCAGTTTGCCTCGAGCTCGCCGCGGTGCTGCCGGGCCCAGTCAGCCACAAGCGCGACCGCGCGCCGCGGAAGCGAGCCGGCGATCAGCTTGCCGTCGAGGTCGACCGACGCTGCCGGGGCCGGCCCATGAGCCGAGTGATGGCCGACTGCCGGCGGTTCCCGAGCGAGTCGAAGCGATCGAGGGCGCAGGGCGCTTCGTGTTCGAGACCGCGCCGGAGCGGTGCGCCGCGAAGCTCAGCCGGTTCCTGGCACCGGGAAGTTGAGCGCCCCCGGCCAGCGGTCGAACGCCGGCGCCGGTAGGTTCCCGCAGACCGAACCACGGCCGCAAAGGAGCGCCACATGGGACAGCCGGTAGTCCACTTCGAGATCGCGGGCAAGGACCCGGAGAAACTGCAGAGCTACTACTCGGAGTTGTTCGGGTGGGAGATCGACGCCGACAACCCGATGAACTACGGCCTGGTGGCGCGCGAGGGCAACACCAACGCCGAGGGCGTGGGGATCGGCGGCGGCATCTCCGGCACCCCCGACGACTACCCTGGGCACGTCACCGTCTACGTGGAGGTCCCGGACGTCGAGGAGGCGCTGGCCAAGGCCGAGAGCCTCGGCGGCGCGCGGTTCATGGGCCCGATGAAGCCGATGGAGGGCCTCGAGATCGGCCT
>JBDTSW010000034.1:0-19453 GCA_039930945.1 bacterium | reverse complement strand
CCCCCGCTACTGGAGAAAGGCCCGCTACGGCGGGCCTTTCACGTTTCCTGGTCATCAGATCGACTGCCCCGAGGTACCACCGGGGTACCAACGCCCCTGTGCGAGGCCAGGTGACCGCTCGCTTCACACGCGAGAGGTCGCTGGTTCGAAACCAGCCGCGCCCCATGTCAACACGTCGACGGGAACGGCTGCGAGTTTCCCTCGACGTAGGTCTTGAAGGGCTCTGCGGCGCTCTTCATGAATGCTTTTCGATCCCCGATGCGGTCGAGCGGGTGACGCCGCCCGCGGTCGTATCTTGAGCGCCGTGGAGCCCTACACCCTGATCG
Source organism: bacterium (assembly GCA_039930945.1). Lineage (GTDB taxonomy): Bacteria > Actinomycetota > Thermoleophilia > Solirubrobacterales > 70-9 > JBDTSW01. The sequence continues at coordinate 19,127 of JBDTSW010000034.1, read as the reverse complement.
ACCTCTTCGCCGGTTGCGGGGGTATGACCCGCGGCTTCGAGGACACCGGGCGCTTCCGCTCGGTCTTCGCCGTCGACGGTGACCGCGACGCCGCGAAGACCTATCGGGAGAACTTCGGCGAGCACGTGGCCCAGACTCTGACGCAGCAACACGCGTCGTCAGGGCGCAATCCGGAGATGATGACCGAGGACGCCAAGTTCGCGCTGGGGTTCTGAACCGCGGGCTCGCCCACGCTCACCAGGTCAGCCGCGGCGCGTCGAAGTAGACGGTCGTGTTGCCGTTGCCCGGCCAGAAGTAGGAGAGGCCGGCGGTGTAGAAATGCAGCGGGGAGTTCTGCCACATGTTCCGCTGGGTCGAGGTAGACACAAGCTCCCCGTCCTTGTAGACCTCGGTGAGCGCCTGCCCGTCGGTCGGGGAGAGCTTGGCGTGAACCTTGATCGTGAACCACTGCGCCGTCGGAATCGGGATAGCGGGGGTCAGGTCTGAGCGCCCGGTCTCGCTGCCGTAGCTGCGCGCGACCAGCTTCACGGCGTTCGGCTCGAAGTCCTCTCGGAACAGGCCCAGGACCCAGTTGTCGGGATCCCCTGACGCCTCGAAGTGGCCGAGGTTCATCAGCCTGGACCAATAGACCTTGTCCGGGTCGGGCAGGTACCAAGAGCCGCGCATCCAGAACTCGTCGCCGGAGCCGTAGGAAAAGCCATCCCTAAAGGTCATCCGCGGGCAGGAGCAGCCCGATGAGACCTCGTGCGTGACGATTCTCGCGGAATGGCCCCCGGCGCGGCGAGCGACATCCGACTTCCTGACGACGAATGGCCGGTCCTTTCGCCAGCCGTCTGTTCCGCGCCTGAGCGTGGACTCGAAAGACGCGGAGCGTCGCCACCTCGACGGGATCTTCTCAGAGGTGGCCTTGGAGGTGCTGGCCACCGAGATGGCGTGCTCGGGCAGGCCATCCGGGCCTAGGCCGGAGGCGAGCGCTCCGAGCGCGCCGAGCAGGGCCAGCAGTCCGAGGGGGGCTCGGCCGCGGCTGACGGGCGAGTGGGCGTGGCGCATCGGATTCCTCAATCGCCTGGGGCCGATCAGTCTATAAGGGCCCCCGGCTCCTACCGCGGCGCGCGCAGCGATCGACCGGGGGCGGTGGGAGTGGGCACTTCGCCACTTGGTCGCTTCGTCATGCCCAGTGCCGGACGGACCGCATCAGGTCGCGCCCGGGGCCCAGATGAGTGCTGGGCTCCGTCCGGCACCTCGTCGCTCGGTATCGACTTGTCGGCGCTGATCATTCCGGGACGCGGGACAGGCGCTCCCGCTCGGCGACCCCTTCGGCCGTCGGCCAGGCATCCGGCCTCCCACGCCTGGTATGCGGCGGGCAAGGTCGAAGCCCAGGGCCCTCGCGCGGACGGAGGATCGGAAGCACGGCGATCATCTGAGGCAAAGCGCGCGCCGGCTCGCGTCCCGCCACTGGCTGCGACTCGGGGGCCTTCGAGGAACGCCTGGAGGAAGAGGCGCTGCGGCGGCGCTGCGCCGTTTCGGTGTCCGAGGCGGCGTCTGACTAATCTCCTCCCGAGGAATCGGACAGATGGAAGACCCCAACGAGCTCCAGATCGACTTCATGTTCCTCGCCGACAAGGCGGAGGCCCTGAACGGCAAGCTCTACGTGATGGGGGGCGGCTGGGATCGCATCTTCGCGCCGCGACTACCCGGGCCGCTGCCCGTTCCCATCTCCATCGCCACCAGCATCCTTGTCCCATGGAATCTCACCAACCGTCGGTTCAAGCTCATCCTCGAGCTCACCGACGCGGACGGCAACCGGATCGCCCTGGCGCCTGACCACGAGGTCTTCACCGTCGACTTCGAGGTCGGTAGGCCGGCCGGGCTTACGCCGGGCGCCCCCCAGCGAACCGTCCTGACGTTCACCTTGAACCCGGGCCTCCAGTTCGAGAAGGAAGGGCGGTACTCCTTCCACGGAACCGTCGACGGCAAGGAGCTGAAGCGGGTCAACTTCGACCTCGCCCCGGTGGGATCGTCGCCAGGCAGGCCGGCGGCCTGAGCGGCGCGCCCTGCGCCCCTACCCCCAAACCCGACGAGCCATCACACCAGGACCGGCGCAGCCGTAGGCCAGCAGGATCGCGCTCGCGGTCTGCTCGGAGTCGTTGGCGACGTAGAAGTCGAGGATCTTCCGGCCGCCGTCGCCGGTGTCGGGTGCATCACTCCCGAGCAACAAGCCCGCGAAGAGAAGCGCCACCGCCACGAGACCCGTGAGTGGCACCAGGGCTGAACCTTTCGAAGAGCGCACGCCGACCTTTCGTTGCTGCCGCTGCCAGGTGGAATCTAGTCGGCGGTCCGGAGGGGCCAGCCGTCCCAGATCTTGAAGCTATTCCTCGCCGGCGAGGAATCGCCGGCCTTCTGCGCGTTTCTCGCCTTCACCCTGACAGGGCCTCATCAAGGGTGCCAGCGACCCGAGGGCCGTCGCAGTCAACGCGCTGACGCCCCCGGAGACCACGATCGACTCGACCGCAGTCAACCGCGACAAGCGGAAGGCCACCTTCGAGTTCTCCTCCTCACTACCCGACTACTTCGAAAAAGGGCCGCATCTCTCAGGAAGGGAGAAGCCCAGGCCCTTCTCTGAAAGCTCTTCGCCGGAGGCGCTGCATGTCTCACGGATTTCGTGTGAACGTCGGGCCCTCCGCGAGACTGCCTCCGTCAGGCTTTGGGGCTTAGGATGCGCCCCCTCGCGACCGTGGGAGGATGTGATCGGAATCCGGTGAAGCGCTTCAGTCTCCTCAGCTCGATTCTCGTTGCCTGCCTGGCGCTGGTTCCCGCCTCCGTGAGCGCCGCCGAACGTCTCGTCGAGGTGCCCTCCGATGGCCCGGGACCCGCGGAGTTCGACCGTGTCTACGTGCACCAGGTCGGGGCCGAGAATGCCCGGCGGGTGCTCGTGCTGATGCCCGGCACGATTGGGGGGGCGGGCGACTTCGCGCTGCTCTCGCAGACGCTGGTCGAGCGCATCCCCGGCCTCCAGGTCTGGTCGATCGACCGTCGCAGCCAGGGCCTCGAGGACACGAGCGTCTTCGCCCGCCTCGAGGCGGGGGAGGCATCGCTTCAGGAGGCCTTCGACTACTACCTCGGCTGGATCGTGAACGGGGGGATGCCGGCCGAGCATTTCACCTTCCTTAACCCCTTCTCGGTTCCGTTCGCGCGACAGTGGGGGATGGAGACGGCGCTCGAGGATGCCCGCCAGGTGGTGCGCTTGGCCGGCCGGCAGGGCCGCAAGGTGATCCTCGGCGGCCACTCGCTGGGGGCCTCGCTCGCGGCCGCCTATGCGGCCTGGGACTTCGACGGCAGGCCCGGCTACAAGGACCTGGTGGGCCTCGTGCTGATCGACGGCGGCCTGCTCGGCAGCTTCGTCGACGGGTTCGACCTCGCGCAGGCTCAGGAGCAGCTCGCCGCGCTCCAGACCTCGAACCCGTTCCTCGACCTGCTCGGCCTCGGGGTGTCCGAGGCCGCGGGGCTGTTCGCGGAGCTGGGCGGCTATTACGCGCGTTTCGAGCCGACCGCGAGCGCCGCCGCGCTGCAGGAGTTCCCCCTCCTCCCGGACGCGTTCGATCCAGGGATCGAGGTCACCAACCGGGCCCTTCTGGGGCACGCGTTCGATCGCGACACGTCGCCCGAGGACCTGGCCCTGCTGCACGTCAACGCCGGCGGGCTTGCGGCCTTTGGCGACCCCCGCGATTGGGTCGACGGGGGCGTCACCCCGGTGGCCCGCTTGGCGCAGATCCTCGGGCGTGAGCCCGGCAACGGCGTCGAGTGGTACTTCCCGAAAAGGCTGACGATCGACACCAACGGCGCCGACCAGATGCGCATGAACGACGTCGCCCGCTTCCTCGGCCTGCGGCTCGAGCACGCCGAGCGGATCGACGTGCCCATATACGCCTTCCAGACCGATCTCACCGGCGGCGACGTGCTCCGCGGCGCAGCGCGGCTAGTGGAGCTGGCCCGCACCACGGAGCGCGAGGCGCTGCTGGTCGATGGGGCGCCCGAGCAGAGCCACCTCGACCCGTTGACGGCCGCACCGGCGGCCAACGAGTTCCTGCGCCAGCTGGAGGTGTTCCTCGCCGACTACGTCAAGCCACCCACCCGGGCCCCGCGCTAGGCGCCGGGGAGCGTCCTCAGGCGCTGCGCTGATGCGAACCCCGGCCATGCGGCGGCGTGCGCTCCCGGTGGCGGCTGCGTGGTGCGCTCTGGCGCTGCCGGGCGCGGTGGCGCCGTCATCCGCCGCCGCGACCGAGCCGTTCCCCGACGACTTCCTCTGGGGCACCGCACTCGCCGGCTTCCAGGCCGAGGCCGGCAAGGGGCGTAACGCCGACCCCGTGAGCGACTGGTACGTGTGGATGCACGACCCCGGCAACATCGCCGCCGGCACGGTCAGCGGCGATGTGCCCGAGGACGGTCCCGGCCACTGGCAGCGCTTTCGCCACGACCTCGACCTGGTCGCCGGCGACCTCCAAAACAACGCTTTCCGCTTCTCGATCGAGTGGTCGCGGATCTTTCCCCGCTCGACCGAGGAGATCGACGTCGGCGCTCGGATCGACGAGGCCGACCTGAAGCGCCTCGACAAGCTCGCCGACCAGCGCGCGGTCCACCACTACCGCAACGTCCTCAGGGCGGCGGCGAAGCGCGACATCACCCCCTTCGTCACGCTGCACCACTGGACGATCCCCACCTGGCTGCACGACCCGATCGCCACCCGCGCGGCGCTCGCGGGACGCGGCCCGAACGACCCGCTGCCCGAGCTGGACGCGGGCGGCTGGCTCGAGTCCGAGACCGTGGGCGAGTTCGAGAAGTACGCGGCCTACGTCGGCTGGAAGCTGGGTGCCCGCGCCGACCACTGGAACACGCTCAACGAGCCGCTGGTCCAGGTTACGAACGGGTTCGTCAACGTCCCGGGCCTGATCGGCGCCTACTGGCCACCGGGCGTGTTCAGCTTCACGGGCGCGATCGCCGCGCTCCTGAACCTCGAGCAGGCGAACTCCGTCGCTTACGACGCGCTCAAGCGCTTCGACCGCAGCGATGCCGACGGCGACGGGAGCGCCTCGCGGGTGGGACCGGTGATGAACATGATCGCCTTCACGCCCGCGAATCCGTCGTCACCGGCCTACCAGGAGGCGACCGAGCACGCCGACTACCTCTTCAACCGGCTGTTCCTGAACGCGGTCGTCCGCGGCGACATCGACGCCAACGCCGACGGTGCGATCTCTCCCGGCGAGGAGCAACTCCACGGGCGCAAGGCCGACTTCGTCGGCCTGAACTACTACTTCCGCAGCCGCGTCAGCGCCCTCGGCTTCTCGCTCACGCCCGCGATCCCGATCCTCGACTTCATCCCAGCCACCACCTACGCGAGCCCCGCCGACCCCTCGCTCCCGGCGTGCCCGACCACCTGCAGCGAGCTCGGCGCCGAGATCTATCCGGAGGGCTTCCGCCGGGTGATCGGAACGGCCGCCGGCTACGGGCTCCCCGTCTACGTGACCGAGAACGGCATCGCCGACGAAGACGACGACCAGCGCCCCGTCTACCTGACCGAGCACCTGCGCCAGCTGCGGCTCGCGATCGCCGAGGACGACGCCGACGTGCGCGGCTACTTCCATTGGTCGCTGATGGACAACCTCGAATGGGTCTACGGCTACCAGCCGAAGTTCGGGCTCTACTCAGTCGACCCCGACAGTCTCGAGCGCACGTCGAGGCCCAGCGCCCGCCTCTACGCGGAGATCGCCGGCGAGAACGCGCTCCCTTAGGGCTGGTAGCTCAAGACGAACGGCCCGCAGACGCCGTCGTCGGTCACCAGCGGGTTGCCGTCGATTCTCTTGGGCGTGATCGTCAGCGCCGAGCTGGTCACCTCGACCTCGCCGTAGCTGAACTGGTCGAGGCCCGAGCATTGCATGCCCAGCCCGGCCGGCGGCTGCGGCTCGAAGAACAATGCGTCGATCAGGTTCGCCACCGGGATACCGAGCGCGTCATTGATCTCAAGGGCGTAGCGCGCCGTGGCCGCAGGCCCGACCGTCACCTCGAGGATGCCGCTGTTCACCGGGCCACCGGGCTCGAGGGTCTTGAAGCGCGCGTCGTTGACGAAGGTGGCGTGCACGTCGGTGGTCAGGAAGACGACGTTCTTCACGCCCTCGAGCCCGCTCAGCACGCGCTGGCGGTCGGCCTCATAGCCCTCCCAGCGGTCGTACGGCAGCGCGTAGTACTGCTGGATCGGCATCTCGTTCATGATCACCTTGAAGCGCGCATCCGAATGCTGCACGTCGTGGAGGAAGGTCTTCAGCTGCTTCTCGCCGAGGAAGGTCTGGTTCGGGTCGTTGATGGTGTCGAGGCAGGCCTGGGAAACCGGCTCGGCCAGCGACGGGGCGATGGCCGCGAAGGCGTCCCGGACGCCCTGTGGTGCGGTCGGCGCCAGGTCGGGCGCGTTCGACACCGGGTTGTCGCAGACGCCGTTCTTCGACGCCTTGGCCGAGCGGAACGACCGCTCGTCGAGGAAGAAGAGCTCCAGGTTCTTGCCCCACTGACGGGTTCGGTACAGCCCGTCATGGCTGCTGTAGTCGACCGGCGCGAAGTCGGTGAACGCCTTTACCCCGCGCTGGTAGAGCTCCTGGCCGTCGATCGTGCCGCTGGTGAAGACGTCCTCGAAGCGGGAGAAGTCGTTGATGAACTCGTGGTCGTCCCACTGGGAGTAGAAGCCCGCCGAGCCACGCAGGTCGGTCAGCCTCTCCTCGCCCAGGTTGAGCTTGTACTTGCCCCACTTTTGCTCGACCGTCAGGGCGACGGGGTTGAGCTTGCCGGGCACCTCGCTGTCGGAGTAGATCGTGTCCCCAAGGGCGACGTTGAAGTGGTTGCCCTCCTCCTGCATGCTCTCGAAGACGCCGAAGTCGTTCCAGAACGGCTCCGTCTCCCCGACCGCCGTCTCGGCGTCGTAGTCCCCGGTCCAGCCGAAGCGGATGGCCGCGTCGTCGTTCTGCTTCGGCGCGGTGACGAAGCTGCCCACGTCGCTGGCGGCCTCTCCGCTCGTGAACCGGTACCAGTGGCGCGTGCTGGACCTGAGCCCTTCGACGCGCCGCTGGACGGTCAGATCGTTGTCGGCGCTTGCCTGGATCTTGAAGCTGCGGATGATCCGGCTGAAGCCGTCGTCGGTCGCGACCTCGAGCCTCGTCTGCCCCGGCTGATCGGCGTGTCCCCAGAGCATCGTCGAGCTCGGCGTCACCTCACCCGCCGCGACCCCCAGGCTGAAGCTGTCGGCGCTGGCAGCGGGAGCTGCCGCGAGGACGGCGGTGGCGATGACGATGGCGACTGGGCTCCGGAGAACGATGGCGTACCTCCTTGTGCGGATCGCGATTCCCTGTGCCGGGCGTAACCTACCTCCCCGCGCTCCCCGCTGCAAGTCCTGTTTTGGCCACCTGGCGCGGGGCCAGGCAGGCATCGGCCGGTTGGACGCGCTCCCCGCCGGGAACGGCTCGGGCGCTCTACCAGGCTGAGGTAACCGTCGCCTAACCGATCGGAGGTGACTGCGATCCCCTGGAGGAAAACGCCGAGGTGATCGACGTCGTCCACGCGCGGAGGGCGCCGATGCCGGGCTCACCGATGGCGATTCTCGCAAGGTTTCTGAGGTATCAGCGGTGGTACCAAACTGAGCGAATCTCAGCTCACCTCAGGGCACCCGAGACCGCATGAAAGCGCTATAGAGCACCCGACAGGGCCAGGCGGGGCGATCTGCGCTCTCGATCGCCAGTGCCAGCTCGCGCAGCTCGGGATGCTCGGGAAGCTGTGGGTCATACGGGGTGTCATCCCTCATCGCCCCAGGCTATCCGCGAGCCGGACGCGGGAGGTGTCAGCCCGATGAGCAGGGCATCGGGCCGCGAGAGCCGACGCTAGGATCCCCCGTGGTGACCGCCACGGGCGCAATCCCCCGGCGCTCGCGCGCGCTGGGGCTCCTCGCCGTTGCTCTGGTGTTGTCGATGTCGACCTGGTTCTCGGCCGCGGCGGTGCTACCTCAGCTCCGCGAGGAATGGGCCCTGTCGATCGGCGCGGCCGCGTGGCTGACGATCGCGGTCCAACTCGGCTTCGTGGTCGGGGCGCTCGCGGCGGCGATCTTGAGTCTCTCGGACGTGCTGAAGCCCCAGCGGGTCATCCTCATCGGTGCGCTCGGCGCCGCGGGCGCGAACGCGATGCTGGTCCTCGTCGACGGCCCCGGGTCGGCGATCGCGCTTCGCTTCGCGACCGGAGCCTTCCTGGCGCAGGTGTACCCGCCGGCGCTGAAGTTGATGGCGACCTGGTTTCGAGACCAGCGCGGAACCGCCCTGGGCGTGCTGGTCGGTGCCCTGACGGTCGGATCGGCGCTCCCGCATCTCGTCAACGGATCCGGGGGGCTCGGTTGGCAGGAGGTGGTCCTCGCCACCTCCGCCCTCACCGTGCTCGGCGGGCTGATCGCGGGCTTGGCGGTCGGCGACGGCCCCTTCCCCTTCCCTCGGGCGCGCTTCGACCCGCACCAGGCCCGCCGGGCGCTGGCCAATCGCGGCGTCCGGCTCGCCAGCCTCGGCTACTTCGGTCACATGTGGGAGCTGTACGCGATGTGGGCGTGGTTCCAGATCTTCTTTGCGGCAGCCCTCGAGTCGCATGGAATCAGCTCCCCCTCGGAGGCGGCGTACGCGACCTTCGCGGTGATCGGGATCGGTGGCTTCGGGTGCTGGGTGGGGGGCATCCTCGGGGATCGCTGGGGCCGGACCAACACCACCGTCCTGATGATGCTCGTCTCGGGGCTGTGCGCCCTTTCGATCGGCTTGCTGTTCAGCGAGCCGACCTGGACGGTGCTGGTGGTTGGGCTCGTCTGGGGCTTCGCCGTGGTGGCCGACTCCGCCCAATTCTCGACGATCGTCACCGAGCTCGCCGACCAGGCCTATGTCGGCACCGCCCTGACGCTCCAGCTCGCGCTGGGCTTCGTCCTCACCGTCGCGACGATCTGGCTGATCCCGGTTCTGCAGGAGGAGGTCGGCTGGCGCTGGGCATTCGCCTTCCTCGCACCCGGACCCCTGCTCGGGATCGCGGCGATGCTGCGGTTGCGAGCAAGCCCCGAGGCGGCCCGGATCGCGGGGGGGCGAGGCTGAGACGCCCGGCGCAGCCGCGGCGACGAGGACCGAAGGAGTCGTCTGTCGCGTCGGTGGGAACGGCGGCCACGACCTCTCCCGGCTAGGCGGTCAGGGGTGAGCGTTCCACGATCCGTGGGTGGTAGCGAGAAGGCGGCGTCGCCCGCGGGCGGCTAAGCGTCGGCGGGGGTGGCCGCCACGCCGTGGCGGATCAGGCTGTCGCCCGTCTCGGCGATCGTGTCCTCGATCGGGCGGGGCGTCCAGCCGAGGGAGTCCCTCGCCTTCTGCGACGATAGCTCGGTTCGCTTGCCGAGCCCGCCGACGACCGAGCGGATGCCGGGGTCAAACAGCGCCATGCCCCGCACGAGCAGGTTTGGGACCGTGCGGGTGGGCACCTTCGAGGCCGCCTCCCCGAGGCGCTCGCGGAGGACCCCGCCGATCTCACCCATCCAGAAGAACCGGGTGGCCGCGATGAAGCGCTCGCCGCCGGCTTCGGGCGCCGTCATCGCCCTGAGCTCGAGATCGGCGACATCTCGAACGTCGACCAGGCTGAAGCCCAGCCTCGGCATACCGGGCATGCCCTCCAACAGCCGCTGAACCACCTGCAGGGAATAGGAGAGGTCATCGTTCAGCACCGGTCCGATGATGGCGCCAGGGTTGACCACCGACAGGCGTTCCTCCGCGCCCCGTTCGCGCACCAGATCCCAGGCCGCCTGCTCGGCGATCGTCTTCGAGCGAGCGTAAGGCGTGAGCCCCGGGCTGTCGGGGTCCGTCCAGTCCGCCTCGTCGAGCGGCCTGGGGGCCGCACCCTCGCCGAGCCTGATCGCCGCGACCGAGGAGGTGACGACGACCCGCTTCACCCCGGCGTCCAGGCTCGCACCCAGGACCCGCAGGGTTCCCTCGCGTGCGGGCACGATCAGCTCGTCAGGGTCCTTCGGCTGCTTGGGCGGGAAAGGGGAGGCGACATGCAGGACGTAGTCGCAACCCGCAACCGCCTCGGGCCAGCCCTCGTCGCTGGTGAGGTCCGCGGCGAGCACCGTCAGCCGATCGCCGTGGTCCACCTCGGAACCGACCGTGGCTCGCACCTGGGGCTCCCGGGAGAGGCTGCGAACCGTCGTTCTCACCGCGTAGCCGCGGCGCAGCAGCTCGATCACGCACCAGCCTCCGAGGAAGCCGGAGCCACCGGTGACCAGAACCATCTGACCGCGATCTTCAGCCGTCATCAGCCGCAACCCTAACCGGCAGCACCATCGATCATCCGGTGAAGGAACCGGAGTTGAGCCGAGGAGCGGGCGCCACCCATCTACCATCACCGCTTGGCATGGGCGCCAGGAGCAAGCGAGCAGATCCAGCAGCTGGCCCGACCGGTGGAGAAGAGGTGGACGCCGCGGAGGAACTCGCACGCGGGCGCCAGGCCTGCGGAGTTCGAGCCTGGATGGATGCCTTCGAGTCGCTCTCGCGGGCCGACCGCCTCGACCCGCTGGGAGTCGCCGACCTCGAGCTGCTCGCAACGTCGGCCTACATGGTCGGTCGCGACGGTGAGTTCGTCGCCGTGCTGGAGCGAGCCCATGAAGCTCATTTGGGAATGGGGAAGACACTGGGCGCCGTTCGCTGTGCCTTCTGGATCGGGATCAACCTCGCGACGCGGGGCGAGATGGCCGGGGCGGGTGGCTGGTTTGGCCGGGGCAGGCGCCTGGTCGAGCGCGCCGGGAACGATTGCGTCGAGTCCGGTTATCTGCTGATTCCGAAGCTTCTCGAGCACGAGGGAGAGGGTGAATGGGAGACGGCGGCTGAGATCGCCGCCGACGCGGCGGAGATCGCCGACCGCTTCGGCGATCGGGACCTGCTCGCACTCGCATTGCATGAGCAGGGTTTTGCGATCACCAAGCAGGACCGGGTCCGGGAAGGCCTTGCGCTGATCGATGAGGCGATGGTGGCGGTCACGACCGGGGAGCTCTCGCCGATCGTCACCGGCCTCGTCTACTGCAACGTGATCGCCTACTGCCAGGAGCTGTACGAGTTCGGCCGGGCCCAGCTGTGGACCACGGCTCTCACAGGTTGGTGCGACGACCAGCCGCAGATGGTCGCCTACTCGGGGCAGTGCCTGGTGCACAGGGCGGAGGTTCTGCAGCGCCGCGGCGCCTGGAGCGACGCGCTCGAACAGGCCCGCCTTGCGGGCCGACGGTTCGCCGAGGAGACCGATCGTCCGGTGATCGCGTCGCGTCAGGGGGCGGTGCTGTACCGGCAGGGCGAGGTGCATCGCCTGAAGGGCGAGTACGAGCGCGCCCAGGAGTTCTTCCGGGCGGCGAGCCGTTGCGGCTGGGAGCCGCAGCCGGGGTTGGCGCTCTTGAGGCTCGGCCAGCGTGATCCCCACGCGGCGTCGGCGGCGATCCGCCGGGCGGTCGACGAAACCACCGATCCGTTCCATCGGGCCGGCCTGCTCCCCGCCTTCGTCGAGGTGATGTTGGACGCGGGCGACCCCGATGCGGCAACCGACGCCCGTCGCGAGCTCGAGCGGCTCGCCGAGGCTCACGGCAACGTGTTCCTCTCGGCAACGGCAACCCATGCCCGGGGCGCAACCGACCTCGCCGCCGGCGACGCGCGGAGTGCTCTGCGGTCGCTACGCCGCTCGTCCGCGCTCTGGCAAGAGCTGGAGGCGCCCTATGAGCTGGGGCGCGGGCGGGAGCTGGCCGGACTTGCCTGCCGTGCGCTGGGCGACGAGGAGACGGCCGAACTCGAGCTGGGGGCGGCCGCCGAGATCTTCGAGCGGCTCGGGGCGACGCCGGATCTGTTGCGGGTGGATGCCTTGCGCCGCCCGGCTACAACGGGGACCGTCCACGGGTTGACTCCCCGCGAGAGCGAGGTGCTGCGACTGGTCTGCTCGGGTAAGACCAACAAGGAGGTCGCGGCCGAGCTGGTCCTGAGCGAACGCACTGTTGAGCGCCACGTCAGCAACATCTTCGTCAAGCTCGGCGTTTCCTCGCGCTCGGCGGCGACGGCGTTCGCCTACGAGCACGCCTGCTCTGAACGTACCCGGGTACCGCGCCTACACCTCGGCCGAATCCGGTCCATGTGAGTGGAATCACCCAGATCCGGCTGCCGCCGAAGTTGGGTGGTTCACCCGATGCGCAGTTCGGCCTCTGAATCTAACCTCGGTAGCGATGACCCGACAGAGGAGGCACAATGAGCACGAAGGTCGACCAAGAACAGCCAAAGGCGCCGCCGGGCACAGACCCGCGGGACCGGCTTCTGGCCGAGATTCCGCTCACCGAGCGGCGGCTCGAGCTGGCCGGTATCTCGACAGCGGTGCTCGAGGGTGGCGACGGGCCGCCGATCATCCTGCTGCACGGTCCGGGGGAGTTCGGCGGGAAGTGGATGCGGGTGATCCCCGAGCTTGTAAAGAGTCGCCGGGTGATCGCCCCCGACCTGCCCGCGCATGGCGCCAGCGAGAATCGCGACGACCGGCTCGATGTCGGCTCGATGGTCGCCTGGCTGGACGCGCTGATCGGGCGGACCAGCCCGTCGCCGCCCGCGCTGGTCGGGCACGTGCTCGGCGGCGCCCTCGCCGCCCGCTACGCGATCGAGTACGGCGACCGGCTCAGCCATCTGGTGTTGGTCGATAGCCTCGGCTTGGCGCGGTTCTGGCCGGCGCCGCGCTTCGCGCTGACCATGCTCGGCTTCCAAGCTAGGCCCAGCGAGCGCAGCTACGAGCGCTTCATGCGGCAATGCTCCTATGACCTCGAAGGCCTGCGGCAGGGCATGGGTGGGCGCTGGCAGCCGTTCGTCGACTACAACCTGCAAATGGCGCGCTCGCCGAACGCCAAGGCCGTCGGTCGCATCATGCGCCGGGTCGGCCTGCCGCGAATCTCGCCCGAGGATCTCGGGCGGATCAACGTGCCCGTCGGCCTGATCTGGGGCCGCCAGGATCGCGCCAACAGGTTGCGAGTCGCCGAGACCGTGAGCGCGCGCCACGGCTGGCCATTGCACGTGATCGACGATTGCGCCGACGACCCCGCGCGCGATCGCCCGGAAGCGTTCGTGGGGGCGCTCAACTCGATGCTCGAGTAGGCGAGCTGCTTCACTTCGTAATGCGGAGCAGGCGATAGGGTCCGCTCCTAGGCTTCATGCCCCGAAGCGGGTAATGCTACGGCGGCGGACGGCAGTGGGTCTCGTCCACGTTCTCATGATCGAGCCGATAGATGATCTTCCCCACGGCGTCGTTGGCTTCGAGGCGGTCGGCGAGGTCAGCGCCGACGACTACAGCGACGTCCTCATCCCGGCGGTCGAACAGGCGCTGAGGTCGAACGAGAAGATCCGCCTGATGTACGTCCTCGGCGACAGGTTCACGGGCTACAGCGCCGGCGCCGCCTGGCAGGACACGAAGCTCGGCTTCGAGCACCTCCGCCGCTGGGAGAGGATGGCAGTGATCACCGATTCCGACTGGATCGGCCATGCCGTGGGCGCCTTCGGCTGGATGATCCCCGGAGAGGTCCGGATCTTTCCCACCGCCGAGCGCGCAGCAGCCCAAGCCTGGATCACCGGCTAGCGCGCGGCTCGCGGGGTTTCCGCTCGGCCAGGGCGGTCGGTCAGGTACTCGCGACTGCGGCCGCGTCCGCGCGTGGCTCCAGAACCACGAGCGGGATCTGGCGGTCGGTGCGCTCCTGGTAGCCGCGGTAGCCACTGTACGTCGCGACGGCTTTCTTCCACAGCCGAGGACGCTCCGCGTCGGTGGCGATGCGCGCTCGCACGTCACGATGCCGGCTGCCGATCTGGATCGTCACGTCCGGATGGGCGCGAAGGTTGTGAAACCACGCCGGGTTCTTCGGGTGGCCGCCCTTCGAAGCGACGAGGACGATGTCCTCACCATCCTCGACGTACACCAGTGGCGAGGTTCGCCTTCGGCCGCTCTTGGCACCCACGTGATCGAGCAGGAGCATCGGCGGAGCGCCGGGGAACCGGTGCCCCACGAGGCCGCGCGTGGCGCGGTAGACCGTCGTGTGCGCGCCCATCGCCCGTCGCAAGACGGGCCAGGAGCGGTCAACGAGATCGAGCAGGCCCACGGCGCTTGAGAGTGTACGTCCGTGAGATGATCGCCGACCAGAACTGAGAGCTTCAGACCGCGGCCGAGTTGCCGCGGTATCGGCGGTAGACCTCGCGAATCCAGCCGACCGCGGGGTGGTCGCTGAGCGATTCGCGGAACTCCGAGTCCGGCGGGTCCGGGTAGTCATATTGGAGCTGCTCGGGCCAGGCGAGCGGAAACAGCAGGGCGGCCGCCGTCAGGTCGGCGACGCTGAAGCGCTCGCCGACGAGATGGTCGCCCCCGTCGCGCTCGGCCTCGATCCGCTCGAGCGCCTTCAACAGCGCGGCCTGGCTTTCCTGGAACGCCTCCTCGGTGAACCCGTAGCGCCGCTTCACGTACTGCCAGCCGACCGGCATCGCCACCCGCAGAGCCGCGTGCGCCGCCCGGCCCTGATCGGTGGCGAGAAACGAGGCCACATAGGCGGGGTCGTCGCGGATCTCCCAGAACCCGACCCGGCGCATGTCGTGCCCGGCGTGCTCGTCGAAGAACTCCTCCAGCTCCAGGGCGTGGCGGCGCTGATCCGGATCGGCGGGGTAGAGCGCCGGCTGCGGAAAGCGACGTTCGAGCGCCTCGATGATCCGGGTCGAGTCGACGATCCGCTCGCCGGCAAGATCCAGTACCGGCAGGGTTCCGCCCGAGCGCGAGAAGGCCATCGCGCGTGGGGAGCCGGGCAGAAGGGAGCGGCGCTCGTGGGCCACCTGCTTGAAGTCGAGCGCCCAGCGGGCCTTCTCGTTGAAGTTGGAGAAGCTGTATTGCCACAGCACGGGCATCGGGTGCACTCCGACCGGCATCAGGTCTGATCGAGCGCCGCGGCGGCGGCGCCCCGACCGGTCCGAACGGCGCCCTCCATGTAGCCGCAGACCCACTGGTCTGAGCCACAGACGTAGAAGGGGGGCTCGTGGGTGCCGTGCAGTGGGCCGACGGCGATCACGTCGCCGGGGCGCCAGGAGGTGATGTAGCCCTCGGTCCAGGGGTCCACCCCCCAGCGACGGATGTGAACGGCGATCGGCTTGCCCGCCTGTTCGCCGAACGTGGCGACAAGCTCGGCGGTCAACTCGCGCTCCGCGCGCCGCGGCGAGGTGGTGAGGAAGGCGGCGAGGCGCTCGGGCGGGATCAGCGTGGAGATGATGCCCTGGCGCTGCGGCCAGGAGCCGCCGATCATCGTCGTCTCCATGTAGGCGGTGCCGCTGAGCCCCTGTTGCTCCCAGAAGGAGTCGGGGTAGGAGAAGCACACCTTGGCGGCGAGGGCGTGCCGTTGGCTGTCGAGCGACGCCAGCCGCTCGCGCGAGACCCCGTCGATCGCGATCCGGCGCAGCGGCCCCACCGGGACCGCGCTGACCACGGCGTCACACTGGAAGCGTTCTCCGGTGGCGGTCTCGACCGCGCAGCCGTCCGCGGCGATGCGGATCCCGGTCACCGGCGTCGAATAGTGGGTGCGGTCCTCGAGCTCTGCGGCCATCCGCAGCGCCACGGTGGCCGAGCCCTCCGCCACGATCCCCGACTCCCAGATGCCGTAGTCGTAGAACCCGTGCGCCCCGGCGGCGGCCTCCTTGCGCAGGTCGGCCAGCAGCGACGTCCGCTCCACGGACTCGGCGGAGAGCGAGAGCATCGCCAGCTCGCGGGCGCGGACCGCGTTCGCCGTCGCGCCGCAGGAGCGCATCCAGGTGCCGACCGAGACTCGATCGAGGCGATCGGCATCCGGATGCGACCATGGATCGTCGGGGTCGACGCCGGCGGCGAGCTTGGCGAACTCGGACTCGGCGGCGTCGTAGCTCGCCCGGTCGGCGTCGCTCATCCACGGCCAGCCGCTGCCGACCACGCGTCCCTCGGCGAGCAGGGTTACGTCCTCGCCCGACTGCGTGTCCCCGAACCCGGGAATGATCTTCAGCCCGAGCTCGTCGGCGAGGCCGCGGTAGGCCGTGTGGAACTCGCCGACGAGCTCGCCGCCGAGCTGCACCAGCCGCCCGTCCGGCAACCGTGTCTGCTCGACCCGGCCGCCCGGTCGCCCGCGCGCCTCCAAGACGACGACGTCCGTGCCTCCCGCGGCCAGGTCCCGGGCGGCGCTCAGACCCGCCAGCCCGGCTCCGACGACGACCAGATCACAGCGCAACGGCTTGCTCCTCCTCGGTCAGGCAGGCCCTGGCGGCACGCTCGCCGGAGCGGGTCGCCCCCTCCATGTGGATGTGCCCCACACCCGCGATGTCGGTGCAGGCCCAGTGGATCGGGCCGATCGGCCGGCGCAGGTCCTCGCCGAAGCGGCTGAGCCCGCCGACGCCGAAGCTGGTGCCGTAGGCGCCTCGGGTCCACTCCTGCGCCGACCACTCCGTCTCGATCAAGTCAACCGGTTCCAGGGCAGCCGGACCCACATACTTGGCGATGCCGTCGAGTACGGCCTGACGGCGTGCGGCGGAGCTCATCCGCCCCGCGCGCTCCGCGTTCTCGCCAGCGAGGAAGGTGGTGAGCACGCCTGCCGCCGCCGACGGCGGGGAGTTGTCGTACAGCTCGCGCACCAGCTCGTACGGTGCGAACCCCTGGCCCGAGAGCCCGTCCTCGCGCCAGAACGGCCGCTCGTAGACGGCGAGCACCTTGTTGATGCTGCCCTGCGAGAGGGCTCCCTCGAGTCGCAGGCGCCATGCCGGAAGCGCGGGGTGGAAGCGGATCGCGCCGGTGAGATTGGGCGGCACGGCGACGATCACCGCTCGCGCTCGCACACGCACGCCATCCGCGTCGATCTCGACGCCGTCGTCCGACCAGCGGATGTCCCGCGCCGGGGCGTCGAGCACGACCCGGTCGCCGAGGCGCTCGGCGAGCCGGATCGCGATCAGCTGTGAGCCGCCGACGACGCGATGGGCGAGGCACTGATCGGGCTCGAACAGCTCATAGGTCCCGCCGGCCCCGGCGATCATCCAGAGTCCCTGCAGCAGCGAGAAGGTGTGGGCCGGCTTCGCCAGGAAGCCGCCGGCGAGCCACGCACGCAGCAGGTCCCGGGCCAGCTCGTCGGCGACCTCGCGGCGAAGCCACGCCTCGAAGGTGATCGCGTCGAGCTCGGCCGCGTCGGGGTGGGCCCAGGGCGCCTCGGGGTCGAGCTCCTTGGCGAGGGCGTCGAGCTTCGCGTCCGCCTCGGCGTAGGCGCGCTCGGAGGCCGTGCCAAGCGGAGCGTCGTGACCGCGGTAGCTGTGGGCCCGGCCGGAAGGGTCGATGTAGACGTGGTCGCCCTCGCGGAAGCTCGGGAAGAGCTCGATCCCGAGCTCCTCGACCAATGCGTGCATGGCGGACTGATACGGCGCGATCCACTGGCCGCCGAGCTCGTTCGCCTCGCCGCCGATCTCGGTGTTCCAGAGGCGGCCTCCGACCCGGTCACGCGCCTCGAGGACGACAACCTCCCGCCCCTCACGGGCAAGCGTCGATGCGGCCGTCAGCCCGGCAATGCCGGCGCCGACGACGGCTACCTCGGTCTCGACGGTGCGCTCAGGCATCCGGCCTCCCGGTCCAGCGGGTCAGAACCGCGAGCAGCCTATGTGAGCTCACCGACCGGGTACCCGAGACCGCTCAACGGCGCAGTCGGCCTGGTGAAGCAGGACGGTGGTGAAGTAGGACCGCGCCTGATCGCCTCAGGCCTTCTGCAGCCTCAGGTCTTCTCGACGTTCGCCGCGCGCGGCCCCTTGTCGCTGTCCTCGGTCTCGAAGCTGACCTTGTCGCCCTCGTCCAGGGAGCGGAAGCCCTCACCGTTGATTGCGCTCTGATGGACGAAGAGATCCTTGGAGCCGTCATCGGGGGTGATGAAGCCGAAGCCCTTGTCCGGGTTGAACCACTTGACTGTTCCGGTTGGCATCTTGTGTCCTCCGTGGGGATGTGCTGCGAACCACGGAGGCCGAAACCGAGAACGAGGAAGCGCTGGCACGATTTGGCTGGACGCGTGTCCAGCAGTCAGTGGCGAACGGTAGCAACGAGCGGGTCGGAATTCTTGCCGAGACCAAAACGAGGAGCTCGGCCGATGGACCTGACCGGGCAGCCGCGGGCATCTGGCTGCCCTGACGAGCTAGGCGGCGTCCGTGCTCGGCGCCGTCAGCGCGATTCCCGTGCGCCGGAGGTTCGCCAGGGTGGCGACCACCAGGAAGGCCGCGACGATGCCGAAGGCGAGATCGCCGTCGCCGTGGGCCAGCGCGTGACCGATGACCGGAATCGCCGCGATCGGCGGAACCAGGGCGGCGAGGGTCATCAGGGCCACGGGCTCGGAGGGCTCCTCGGGGTAGAGGTCCTGGGCCTCGGTCAGGGCAGTCGCGTAGGGGATGCCGAATCCGAACGCGAGCAGGACGACGCCGGCGAACGCGACCGCCGCGACGGGCTCGAGGGCCAGCGCCGCCAAGCCGATCGCCGCCAAGCCGAGCGCTCCGCCGATCAGTCCGTGCGGGACTCCGCGCTCTTCCAGCTGGGCGCCGAACACGCGCACGGCAGCAGAGAGCCCGAAGAGCGCGAACGCGACCACGCCGGCAAGCGCGGTGGCGACGTCGCCGTCGCGCGACAGGTACTCGATCAGCCAGGCGCTGAGGATCATCGGCACGCCGTAGATCGACATGAACAGCAGCGCCAGCCGGTAGACGCGGGCGTGGCGCAGGGCGGCGCTGAGAAACCCGGTGTTGTGCCGCGGCGGGGGATGAGCCTCCGCGTCGCGCGGGATCGCGACGAACGCCGCCGCGCCGAGGGCGGCGCTGATCACGAATCCGACGCGCCAGTCGACCCCGAGGTCCGAGAGGGCGCTGCCCGACAGCAACGCGAGCGCGATTCCGAGCTGGATCGAGGCGCCGAAGATGCCGACGAGACGCACGCCCCCGGCGTTTCGGGCCCAGACCGCTCCGAGGGTGTTCATCAGCGCGAAGGCGAGGCCGGGGAGGATGCGGCCGACCGCCAGGCCGACGAAGATC
>JBDTSW010000033.1:0-19565 GCA_039930945.1 bacterium | reverse complement strand
ACGGCGAGAAGCTGCGGCTCTACCGCTGCCGGACGCAACGCTCCGAGGGTCGGTGCCCCGCTCCGGCCAGCGTCCTGGGCCGGGTGGTTGAGCCTTATGTGGAGGAGCAGTTGTTCCTCTGGCTCGGCGGGGTACGAGCCGAGGGGAAGGCTCTCACCAGCGATCTTGAGGCGGCTGAAAAGGCTGTGGCCCAATCCGAGAGCGAGCTAGCCACCTACCTGACCGCAGTTAGCGCTGAGGACCTAGGAGCCGAGGCCTTCTCGGCAGGCGCAAAGCAACGGCGCGAGGCTTCCGACCGAGCAACGGAAGCACTTGAGCAGGCCAGAGAGCAAGCCGGACTGGCAGATCTACCGC
The DNA here is from genome assembly GCA_039930945.1 of bacterium. GTDB lineage: Bacteria > Actinomycetota > Thermoleophilia > Solirubrobacterales > 70-9 > JBDTSW01. The sequence goes on along the minus strand of JBDTSW010000033.1, from coordinate 19,211 downwards.
GGGAGGCAGACCTGCGGCACGAATGGCCGAACCTCGACGTACGCGACCGCAACGCGATCATCCGGCAAGCCCTCGACGGCGTAATCCTCTCGACCGGGCGCCGACCGATCAACGACCGGTCGCGGCTCATCTGGCGGGGTATGGGCGAGGAAGTCCAAAAGCCTGACCGCCGACAACGGGGGCACCGTGGCTGATCGCGATCTCGATCAGGTCCGCGCCGAGCTGGCCCGTGTCCGAGCCGAGCTTCGGCGGACCCACGACAACCACGCTGCGACCACGCTGCTGCTCGAGGCCAAGCATCGGCTGATGGGCGAGGAGTGGGAGCTTCGTGGCGGCGGCGTATACCGCTCAGATGGAGCGCTGCGCCTACGCGGTGGCCGGTCGGTCCTGGCACCGCATGAGGCCCGCAGACGCGCAGCGGAGGCTTTCGCACGAGTCCTGCGAGGTCGTCACCCCGGCACGTCGTGGGAAGGGAAAACAGACGACGACAAGGAGGACGAATGAACGAACGCAAGCGCAAGCGCATGGCCGAGCTCGACGCGATGGAGGCCGAGCAGAAGGCGAAGCGGGAAGCACACACCCGCGAGCTTCGGGCGGAACTCCAAGACCGGCGAGTCCAGCGCGGCATCGCGGCGTTGATCCGCGACGCCAGCGCCAAGATCGCCGCAGACCTGGCCGAGAGCAACACCGCCCAGGTCACGCGTCTGGCGCTGCGGCTGGTGGAGCTTGACCTGATCGACCTCAACGACGACGAGGTGCCGGAGGTCGAGGGAACGATCTCGCCCGAGAACGAGATCGGCGTGCTCACGATCAACAGCGTGCTCACCGGCGAGATCGTGGTCGCGATCGAGGACGGCGAGTCGTTGTTCCACGAACACGGCTCCGACGTGATTGAGCAGCGACCGGCACGCGGCAGGATCGAGTTCCGCCGCATCGGTCCCGATGGCAGTGCCAGCGACTGGCAGTTCACCCCGCCGCCACCCACCCAAGCCGCGTCCAACTAGGCGTCCGAGAGCGCCCGCAGACTGACTGGTGGGCAAGCAGCGCGTCACCCCACACACGAGGAGGAAGAATGGAAACCCTACGCGCGGAGCTGTCCGGGATTGAATCCGAGCTGCGTTCGCTGCGAGAGCAGCAGGCGAAGGCTCGCAAGGCGAAGGATGCAACGGTCAAGGCCCACGACACCAACCCCGGCGACGAGGCCTACGCCGCCGCCGAGGCCGCATCCGACTTGCTCACGCAGATCGAGAAGCAGATCGAGCGGCTGACCTCCAATCAGATCGACGTCCTCAAGGAGGTCGGCGACGGCGAGGGCTATGGCCGCTTCAAGCCCGCAACCCTGCCGAGGATCGATGGCTGGGACGAGGCCTCGAAGACGCTGAGCCTGCAGGACGGCGACCTGCGCTACGACGTGTCCGCGCAGTCGCTGATCCGGGGACAGGCGACGCTTCGCCCGACCCCGCCCGAGGCCCGCAACCTGCCGGTGTCGAGTCCGGCTGACAGGGGCCGCTTCCTCTACCCGGTGATGGAGCAGCAGCCGTTCGGGTCCGCTCCCGGCGACCTCGCGGCAACCGACTTCGTCGTCACCTTCGACATGACCGAGCTGACCGGCTTGACCGGGGTCGAGCGGGCGCCGGACGCGATCACGCCCAAGGCCGAGCTGTCGCCGACGATCACCATGGCAACGGTCGCAGCCCGCCAGCACGCGGTCGTCCTCGATGCCGTCCCGTCGAAGATCTTCGACACGCAGACGGCGCTCAGAGCGCTGCTCGGCACCGAGATGGCCCGGCGAGTCGACCAGTCGATCGACTCCCACGTCGTCGCCAAGATCGAGGCCGCGAACCCACCCAACAGCGAGTCGGGCGCAGACCTGGTGGCGAAGATCCGCAACGGGATCAAGTCGATGCACGACCTCGGTGGCGACCCGCTGGTCTTGGCTCTGACGCCGACCGACGCCGCTGGCCTCGACCTGCTGGGGCAGCCGGGATCGGGCGACTACCTGTTCACAACCCACATCGCCGGGTCGGGTAGCCCGGTCTGGTCGCTGATCGTCCGTGAGGTCCCGGGCATCGCCGCCCCCACGCTGATTTCCCCGCAGGTGCTCGGTGTCTTGTATCTGGGCACCGGCTCGGTGCTGGTAGATCCGTTCAAGAACCTCGAGACGAACCAGGTTCGCGCCAGAGTCGAGCTTGAGGCCACCTACCACATCCGGAACGCAGTCCAGGGCGCCTACGTGATCGCCGCGTAAAGGGTTCTCCGTCGTCACCTTCCTCGTCGATGGAGTGAGCGGAGCGGAAGACCAGTCGTCCCCGGCGCGTGCTTGACCCTCCGCGCCGGGGGCTTCCGCTTCCGAGACGGCGGTAAGACCCGGTCGAAACCACACCCAGAAACGGCCTGGGTTAGGGTGCTGACACCGTGAGGAACCTCGCCCTGACAGGAGCCGCATTACTGCTGGCGATGGTCGTCTTGGCGCTCGTGGCCTGCGGTGACAGCGACGAGTCCGAGCCATCGGGCCAACAGGGGTCCGGCGACAAGCCTGCCGCTCAGGACAAGGGCTCCTCTCAGGCGAAGGAGGAGAAGCCTGATCCTGACGACCCCTACGTGCAGGCTGAGAAGTACGCCAAGGACAAGTTCCCGGAGGCGACTTCGACTGACGACTTCCTCGCTGCGGCGGTCAGCGGGTGCTACGTCGGGATCACCGGCGAGTACCTGGGTGGACCGGAGAGCTGGTCGCCGGAGAAGGCCGCCAAGATCGAGTACCCCGAACCCGACCTGCGAGCGATCCTCGACCAGGCCCGCAAGGACTGCGCGAAGTAGGCAGCTCGCCACCCCCCTGCGCTGATCACACCTCCAGGCCCACCCCACCACTCTTTCATCCTTTCCTACAAAAAAAACCAAAAACGCATGACACGACCGCAGACCCGCTACAAGCAGCCCTACACCCCGAATGTCACCGACCCGCACTACGGCGCGACGGAGCCACTTGAGGCCGAGCTCTGCCGTTGCGACTCGCCGTTCCCGGTCGAGGACGCAGACGAACGCCACGGCGTCTCGGAGGTGCGCTGCCTCATGTGCGGCAAGCCGACGCAAGGCTCCTCTAGGAACAGCCGGAGCCGCCGATAGAGTTCGCGGTGAGGTTTCCACACCTCGACCTGCGCGAGCGGCGCCCTCCGGGGCGTCGTTCTCGTTTCTCTCCGTCCGAGCGGGCGCGTACGTTGGCGTCATCCCATTGACCACACCCGCCTGAGGGCGAGCGAAGCGAGGCAGATACAGGTCGAACCCTCCTAAGGAGGTCAATGTGGAAAATCTCACCAGCCGTTCTCATGTCCGTCAAGATTGACGGCGCCGACCCGCCCGTAGACGAAGACGGCCCGCCGCAGTGCGATCGGTGCGGCATCCTGCCCGGCACGAACGGGTGGGGTGGCGGCCTCGCGGTCTGCGACACCTGCCTGCCGCACATGAACGGCGCAGGGTCGTCGTCGGACGCGAAGGGGAACGGCATGGAGATCAGCCGGGCGCTGTTCGACGAGCCGCAGGCGACCACCGACGCGACCGGCCCCGCGCGCGAGGAGGTGCCGGGAACTGGAGGCCTGTGTTACCGCACGCAGGCGGTCGTCCTCTTCTCTGACCGCGGCGCCGGGAAGTCGATGGTGGCGAAGATCATCGGCCTGTCGGCCGCGGTGAACGGCGAGCGCGTCTACTACTTCGACCGCGAGAACGGGGCGGCGATGACCCGGGACCGGATCGAGTCGATCCTCGACGCCAACGACTGGACCGACGTCCTCGAGGAAGGACGCTTCGTCGGCCGCCACTATCCGCGGCTCGATCGCGACTGGGATCCGGATCAGTTCGGAGAGGCCATCGCCGACCGTGGCTTCACGCTCGTGATCTACGACTCGCTGCGCGAGGCGATCTCGCAGCTTGGCGGCGACTCGAACTCCGACGCCGATATCTCGTGCTTCATCGACCTCTGCGTCACCCCGCTCGTGCGCCGAGGCATCGCCGTCCTGATCCTCGACAACACCGGCCACGAGGCGAAGAACCGGCCGAAGGGGTCTGGCTCGAAGCTCGACGCGATCCCGCAGGCGTACAAGGTCAAAGCCACCGAGCCGTTCACCGAGGTTCAGGCCGGCCGAGTCGAGCTGACCTGCACCCGCTCACGGTCCGGCGACGTTGATCGCCGCTGGACAGCGCGGGTCGGCGACGGCACCTACGAGGTCCCCGCCGCGCGCGACGAGGCCCCCGACGTGAAAGCCGCTCGCAAGCATCATGAGCGGCGCGAGGAGTTCCGCCGCGCCTGCGTCGAGGCCCTACGCGAGCAGGCTCCACGCGGCCGCGACGATCTGATCTCGGCCGTCCGAGAACGGGGAGTGAAGGGGCGAAACTCCAAGCTCCGTAGATGGCTTCAAGGGCTGGCGGCAGACCCGTCATCAGGACTCGTTTCCGGACCCGACGGGTACGCATTGACCCCTGGCCCCGAGAAAGCGGGCCACCCCGGGGCCACCCCCCCTGAGGGCACCCCTGGCCCCACCCCCTCCCGAAGGGAGGGTGGGCCGGGCCCTGGCCCGGGGCCATGGGGCCATGCCGGGGAGGAGGCCAACGGCGACGGCGCCGACGCGGGCCCCGAGGAGGAGTCGAAGGCGGCGAGGCTGCTCGGCGTGGACCTCTACGACGACAACGACGGGCGATGACTGCGCCCCTTGCACATGTGCAGTTCCGGCGCACCCGGGTGCAGTTCAAACTGATCCAATCCACTATCAACATCCCCCTTGGCGCACTTCCCGCTCTCCGCCGCTCCCAGCTTGCAATACGCATGCCTCTCGACGAGAATTCATTCATCCCATCCACCCCGCTATCCGAGCTCACCACCCGCCAAGGTCACCAGCTCGATAAAGCGGCGAGCGCCTTTCAGAAGGCGGTCAGACGCTCGCACCTGGACGACTGCCTGTACTGGGCCTGCGAGATGGCCGACCGCTACCCGGCCTACTGCTGGCGAAGGATCCGGGTGATCGTCAGCGAGGACATCGGCATCGCCGAACCGAACCTCCCGGCGACGATCCGCGCCCTCCATGAGACCTGGTCGGCCGAACGCAACGAGAAGCGGGGCGACGGCCTGCTCTACCTGATCCACGCGGTGATCCTGCTGGCGAAGGCCCGCAAATCCAGGATGGTGGACAACGCGCTCTACGTCCACACCGCCGACCCGGAGTACCGCGATCCGCCCGACTACGCGCTCGACATGCACACCAAGCACGGCCGGGAGATGGGCCGGGACCTCGGCCACTTCTGGACAGAAGGGGCGTTGCTCGGCGACCCCGAAACAGGCGAGGTCACCGTCGAAGGCTCGATCCCCGACCCGTACGCAGAACGCGCCCGGAGGATCACCGACTAGCCAGCTTCTGGCCTTTGCGTAACACCTCCTCGCCGTCAGCGGTCAGAACGTGCTCCTGCTGGCGCTGCTCAGCACCGCGCTCCTCGGCCTGTTGGGCGTGCCGCTGCGGGCCCGGCTCGTGGTCGTCCTCGCGCTGATCGCCGTCTACGTGCCGGTCGCGGGAGCCGGCCCCTCGATCCAGCGGGCGGGGGTGATGGGCGCCGCCGCGATCGTCGCCGCGCTCGCCAGCAGGCCCGCCTCACGCTGGTACGCGATGTTGCTCGCGGCGGCGGCGACGCTGGCGCTGAACCCCCGCACCAGCGGCGACGTCGGCTGGCAGCTCAGCTTCGCGGCGGTCGCCGGCATCGCGCTGTGGACGGCGCCGCTTCGCCACCTGTTCGCGGGCGGCCCCGGCCGCGGGCGCCGGCCGGGCCCCACCGGTCTGCGCGCCGCCGTCGCCGAGGGCGCGGCGGTCACCCTGGCGGCGACCATCGCCACGGCCCCGCTGATGGCCCACCACTTCGAGCGCCTCTCGATCGCCTCGCTGCCCGCGAACCTGCTGGCGCTCCCCGCCGTTGCGCCGGCGATGTGGCTGGGAATGTTGGCGGGGGCCGTTGGCCAGCTGCCCTGGCTGCCGGTCGGGCCGCTGACCGCGCTCGCCGGCCTCTGCGCCGCCTACGTCGAACAGGTCGGCCGCTGGCTGGCGGCGCCCGGGTGGGCGCAGGTCGAGGCGCCGCAGGCCGGGGTTCCGGCGGTCGTGGCGACCTACGCGCTGATGGTCGCGGGCGGGCGACTGCTGGCCGCCCCCGGGCGGGCCCGGCGGGCGCTGAGGCCGCGACGGGCGCACCTGCTCGCCGCCGCCGTCGTCGTGCTGGTGGTCGCGGTGGCGCTCCAGCTGCGGGGCTCCGGCGCCCCGGCGCCGGCGGGCGCTGCGGGCCTGCGGGTGACGGTCCTCGACGTCGGTCAGGGCGACGCGATCCTGCTCGACCCCGCGCCGGGGGACCCGATCCTCGTCGATGCCGGGCCGGTGGGGGCGGGGCTGGCGGCGCGCCTGCGCGACGGCGGCGTCGAGCGCCTGGCGGCGGCGGTGATCAGCCACGACCAGAGCGACCACGCCGGCGGCCTGCCCGAGTTGATCGACGCGATCCCAGTCTCCACGCTCGCCTACGGGCGGCGGTCGCGACGCCTGAGCGCCCTGGCGCGGGCCGGGGGAGTCGCCGCGACGCGGGTCGCGGAGGGTTCCGAGCTGCGTTCCGGCGCCCTGCGCCTCGAGGTCCTGTGGCCGCCACGGACCCTTCTCGACGGCGCCTCGAGCAGCGATCCGAACGCGCTCTCGGTGGTGCTCCTGGCCCGATGGCACCGGTTCGAGATGCTGCTGACCGGTGACGCCGAGGCCGAGGCGGTGCCGGTCGAGCCCGGGCCGCTCGATGTCCTCAAGGTCGCCCACCACGGCTCCGCCGACCCCGGGCTTGGGGGCTTGCTCGACCTCTCGGCACCGCGGGTGGCCGTGATCTCGGTCGGCGCCGACAACCCATTCGGCCATCCCACCCCCGAGACCCTGGAGGCGCTCGCCGGGCACGACGTCGAGGCCCTGCGCACCGACCTCGCCGGCGATGTGGCGATCGATGTCTCCAGGGGAGGCTGGAGCGTCCACGGAGTCGAATAGGGTCGCCGACGATGAATGATCAGCCCCAGGAGCCGGCGGCTCCGACGCCCCCCAGCCCTGCCCCTCCGAACCAGCCCCAGGAGCCGGCGGCTCCGACGCCCCCCAGCCCCCCCTCGGCGGCGGAAGACAAGGCCGGCGGCGGCATGCGAGCGCTCGCAGTGCTGCTGTCGCTGGTGCTGGCGTTCGGCGCCGCGGTGATGATCGTTGCCGCCGGAGAGATCTCCGACACCCCAACCCTCGAGGAGATCGAGAGCGGCGAGAAGCCGGTCCCGGCCGACAACACCTACTACGACGGATCCGCGACCTCGCGCTCGATCACCACCGCGCTTGGCTACGCCAGCGGCATCATCGGTGGAATCGGCGTCGTGCTCGGGTTCGCCTTCGCGATCACCGGTCGCCGTGGCCGCCTGTTCGCCCAGGTCGCGCTCGTCGCGATCGTGCTCGCCGGCATTGCGCTGATCATCTAGACGGCCCGGCGGCCCTGACTTCGCCGGGCGGGCGCCCCGGGCGCCGTCTAGGCGCGCGAATACACTCGGCGGGTGGCCGCAGCAGAGCTTCGACCCGCGTACCTGATCTCCGGCACCGACGCGGCGAAGATCGACGCGGTGCTGGCCCGGCTGCGCGCCCGCGCCGAGCGCGAGGGCGGCCCGGGCGCGCTGCGGGCCTTCGATGCTGCGCCGGGCGGTGCACCCGACGCCGAGGCGCTGCTGGCCGCGATCCCGGCGATGTCGCTGACCGCGGGCCGTCGTTATCTGCTCGCCGACGGGGTCGAACGCTGGAGCGCCAAGCAGGCGGCGCCGATCGCCGAGGCGCTCGCCGACCTGCCGCCGGACACGACCCTGGTGCTAGCCGCCCGCGAGGCGCCGCCGAAGCTGCGCGCGCCGAAGGGCCTGGCCGATGCGGTCACCGCCGGAGGCGGCGAGATCCTCGACTTCCAGGCGCCGAAGGCGCGCCAGCTCCCGGCCTGGCTCGTCGCTGAGGCGGACCACAGACAGATCAGCCTCGACCCGGACGCCGCCCGCCTGCTGGTCGAGCGAATGGGGCACTCGACGGTTCGCCTCTCAAACGAGCTCGACCGGCTCGCGAGCTGGGCCGGCCCGGGAGGGACGGTCGAGTGCGGGGACCTGGAGGCGATGATCGCCGACACTTCCGAGGAGGCCGTCTGGGCCCTCGCCGACGCGCTCCTGGAGCGCAGCCCCGCGGCGGCGCTGAGCTCGGCCGAGCGCCTCGCCGGTCAGGGCGAGTCGGTGACCCCGCTGATCTACCAGGCGGCCAAGCGTCTGCGGGAGGCGCACCGGGCGCTGACCGAGCTGGAGAGCGGGCGCTCGGCGAAGCAGGTCGAGGCCGCCCTGCCGATGCACCCCTACGCGGCGAAGATGCTGGTCCGCCAGGTTCGCGGCGCGAGCCTCGACGAGGTTCGGGCGGCTACGTGCGCGATCGCCGATCTCGAGTGGTGGACGCGTGGTGGCTCTGACTACCCGGACGATCTCGCGCTGACGCTGGCCGTTCGCCGTGCGGCCGGCGCCCGCGCCTGAGCGCGGATGGCGATGAGGCTGCGGCCGGCGGTTGCGGGCGCTAGGACTTGCCGGCGAGCATGCGGGCGGCGCGCGACTTCTTGCGGGCGCCGTTGTTGGCGTGCAGGGCGCCGCCCGCGACCGCCTTGTCGATCCGCGAGACCAGCGCGCGATGCTCGGCTTCGGCGCTCTTCGCGTCCCCATCCTCGACGGCCTGCTCGAGCTTGCGGAAGTGCGTCTTGACCGCGCTGGTGACGCGGCGATTTTCGACGCGCTCCCGCTCGGTGCGCACGATCCGCTTCTTCTGTGAGGCGATATTGGCCATCTGCCGACGGCGCAGTGTAGTGCCCGTGACTCCCAGGCGGGGCATGGGCGAGGGCTGATGGAGTCGAGCGAGTACGGGGGCGTGGGCGGCAGCCCGGCCGAGCAGGCGATGATCGGCGGGACCGATCGCGCCCGGGCCGCCGCCAGGGGAGGGGGCGCCGAGGGGCGGGAGCCCGAGCGGCCGCCTTCGGGCAGGCTGGCTCGCTCGACGGCCTTCTTCTCGCTCGCGACCGGCCTCTCGCGGATCGCCGGGCTCGTGCGCGAGATCTTCGCCGCCTCCTACTTCGGGATCAGCGGAGCGATGTCGGCGTTCACGATCGCCTTCCTGATCCCGAACACGGTCAGGAGCCTGTTCGCAGACGCCGCGATCCAGGCCGCCTTCGTGCCGGTGTTCACCGAGGAGCTGGAGCGCGGGCACAAGCGCCAAGCCTTCCGGCTCGCCTCCAACCTGATCTTTCTCGTCGCCGTCGTCCTCGGCCTGCTGACGGCGCTGTTCATCCTCATCGCGCCGCTTGTGGCCCAGCTCTTCGCGCCGGGGTTCGAGGGCATGACGCTCGACCTCACCATCGGCCTCTCCCGCCTGCTGTTCCCGATCCTCGTCCTGCTCGGCGTCTCGGGGATGGTCGTCGGCATTCTCAACAGCTACGACCGCTTCGGGGTGTTCGCGATCGCTCCGTTCTTCTGGAACGTGGCGATCGTCGTCGTCTTGGTCGGGCTCGCGCCCGTCTTCCCGGAGGAAGACCAGATCTACGCCTACGCGATCGGCGTCCTCGTCGGCACCGTGGTCCAGCTGGCGATGCTCACCTACGACCTGCGCAACACGCCGTTCGGGATCCGCCGGGCGCTGGTGGACCCGTTCCGCACCGGGCTGCGGGCCGCGCTGGCCAACACCGACGTCCGCCGGGTGCTGGTGCTGATGCTGCCGGTGACGATCTCGCTCGGGCTGATCAACATCAACCTGCTGGTCAACTCGTTCTTCGGCACGCTGGTCTCCGAGCAGGCCCCGGCCGCGATCGACAAGGCCTTCCGGATCTACATGCTCCCGCAGGGGATCTTCTCGGTCGCCGTCGCCACCGTGCTGTTTCCGACGCTCTCGCGCTACGCGGCACGCGGCGCATTCGACGAGCTGCGCAGGACGATGGCCAACGGGATGCGCCAGATCGTCCTCCTGCTGACGCCCGCGGCCGCGGCGATCCTCGTCCTTAGCGAGCCGATGATCCGGCTCGTCTACCAGCGCGGGGCCTTCACCGCCTCGCAGACCGACCTGGTTGCGACCGCGCTCTTCTGGTTCGCCTTCTCGCTTCCCTTCAACGGCCTCTTCCTGCTGTTGACGCGAACCTTCTTCAGCCTGCAGCGGCCCTGGACCCCGACCGCGATCTCGGCCGCCAACCTGACGATTACCGCCGTCTTCTCGTTGCTTCTCTACCAGCCCTTCGGGGTGGGGGGGATCGTCGCCGCGACCTCGCTGGCCACCGCCGCCAGCGTCCTCGCCCAGGCGATGGTCCTGCGCGGTCGGCTGGGCAGGCTCGAGCTTGGCCGCCTCGCCTGGACCTGGGCCAGGGTGCTGGCGGCCTCGGTGGCGCTCGCCGGCGTCTCCTACTTCGTCTGGGACTCCCTCGACGAGGCCCTCGGGCGCAGCCTCGGCGGCCAGCTAGCCTCTCTGGGTGCCGGGCTCGCGGCGGGCGCGGTCGTCTACGGCGTCGCGATCATCCTGCTGCGGATCCCCGAGGCCCAGCAGCTTTGGAACCTCGTCCGCGCCCGTCGCGCCTGATCCCCGGCCGCACTCCCATGGAACGAATCCGGAACTTCTCGATCATCGCCCACATCGACCACGGCAAGTCGACCCTGGCGGACCGCATCCTCGAGATCACCGGGGCGGTCGACGGGCGCAAGCACCTGCCGCAGCTGCTCGACTCGATGGACCTCGAGCGCGAGCGCGGGATCACGATCAAGGCGCAGGCCGTACGGGTCGACTACGCCGCGCCCGACGGCAACACCTACAACCTGCACCTGATCGACACCCCCGGGCACGTCGACTTCTCCTATGAGGTCTCGCGCTCGCTCGCGGCCTGCGAGGGCGCCGTGCTGGTGGTCGACGCCGCCCAGGGCGTCGAGGCGCAGACTGTCGCCAACACCTACGCCGCGGTCGAGGCGGGGCTGGAGCTGATCCCGGTCCTCAACAAGGTGGACCTGCCGAGCGCCGAGCCCGACCGCGTCGCCGGCGAGATCGTCGATCTGATCGGTGGCTCGCCGGAAGACATACTGCGGATCTCGGCGAAGACCGGGGAGGGGGTCGCGGCGGTGCTGGACGCGATCGTTGCGCGGATCCCCCCGCCCCGGGGCGAACCCGACGCCGACCCCAGGGCGCTGATCTTCGACTCCGTGTTCGATCAGTACCGCGGCGTCGTCGCCTACGTTCGGATGGTCGACGGGGCCTTCGGCAACGGCGACTCGATCCTGGCGATGCAGACGGGCACCCAGGCCGAGATCGACGAGATCGGCTTCTTCACCCCGAAGATGCGCGCCGCGCCACAGATGAAGGCCGGCGAGGTCGGTTACGTGATCACCGGCCTCAAGGACGTCGCCAAGCTGCGCGTGGGCGACACCCTGACCTCGCGGGAGCACCCGGCCGCGCAGGCGCTCCCCGGCTACCGAGAGGTGAAGCCGGTCGTCTTCTGCGGGCTCTTCCCGCTCGACACCGACCGCTACGAGGACCTGCGCGAGGCACTGGATCGGCTGGCGCTCAACGACGCCGCCCTGTCCTATGAGCCCGAGACCTCCGAGGCCCTCGGATTCGGCTTTCGCTGCGGCTTCCTCGGGTTGCTGCACATGGACATCGTCCGCGAGCGGCTGGAGCGCGAGTACGACCTCGAGCTGCTGGCGACGATGCCCAACGTCAGCTACGTGGTCGCGGTTCACGGCGACCAGCGGGTCGAGGTCCACAGCCCCACGGAGATGCCCGACCCCGCCTCGATCGAGGCGATCGAGGAGCCCTTCATCCGTGCCTCGATCATCGCGCCCGCCTCCCACGTGGGGGCCGTGATGGAGCTCTGCCAGGGCCGCCGCGGTGAGCACGTCGACATCCACTACCTCTCGACCGAGCGGGTGCAGATCCGCTACGACCTGCCGCTCGCCGAGATCGTGCTCGACTTCTACGACCAGCTGAAGTCGCGAACCGCCGGCTACGCATCGCTCGACTACGAGCCGATCGGCAACCGCGCCGGGGACCTGGTCAAGCTCGACGTCCTGCTCGCCGGCGACCGGGTGGACGCGCTCTCGGTGATCGTCCACCGCGACGAGGCATTCCGGGTCGGCAAGGCCCTGGTCGAACGGCTACGAAAGACGATCCCCCGGCAGCTGTTCGACGTTCCCGTGCAGGCCGCGGTCGGCTCCCGCGTGCTCTCCCGCGAGACCGTCAAGGCGCTTCGCAAGGACGTCACCGCGAAGCTCTATGGCGGCGACGTCACCCGCAAGCGCAAGCTGCTGGAGAAGCAGAAGAAGGGCAAGAAGCGGATGAAGCAGGTCGGCCAGGTCGAGGTGCCGCAAGAGGCCTTCCTCTCGGTCCTGGAGCTGGGAGGCGAGTAGCCGCCATGGACAAGGCGGAGCGGGCGAGGAACATGGAGCTTCTGCGTGAAGGGACCGCCGCATACAACCGCGGCGATCTCTCCTTCGTGCTCCAGCGTGCGGGCGACGACATCGAGGTTCACGCCCACCGGGGCCTGGTCAACGCCGGCACCTATCACGGGCGCGAGGCCTTCGAGGACTGGATGCGGAACTGGCTGGACGCCTGGCGCGAGATCACCCTGGAGGTGCGCGGTGTCGAGCTGATCGGGGACAGCTTCCTGCTGGTCGACGCCTGGCAGCGGGGGATCGGTCAGGCCAGCGGGATCCCGGTGGAGATGGAGATCACGCAGCTGATCGAGGTCCGCGACGCCGAGATCAAGCGCTTCCACCTCTACCCCAACCGCGAACTCGCCCAGGAAGCGCTGGAACGCCTGCGCGAGGATGCGCAAGCCCGCGAGGCGGCCAAATAGACTCCCGCGCCGCGATGGCCCTGAAGACGGACGCGGTCGGTAAGCAGTGGACGGGCGAGCCCTTCCCGGTGGAGGCCGAGCGGATCCAGCAGTACTCGAGCGCCGTCGGCGAGCGGAACCCGGTCCACCACGACGCCGAGGCGGCGAAGGCGGCCGGGTTTCGCGACCTCGTCGCCCCGCCGATGTTCTGTGTCGTCTACAGCGCCCCGGCGATGGCCCCGGCGATCTTCGACCCCGAGGTCGCGATGAACTTTGCGACGATGGTGCATGGGGGCCAGGAGTTCATCTGGGGCGAGCCCGTCTGCGCCGGCGACGAGATCACCACGATCGCCACCTGCAAGAGCATCTCCGAGCGCATCGGCAACGGCTTTTACGTGTTCGAATCGGTGTCCACCAACCAGGACGGGGCCGAGACCGTCCATGCGACCTGGACGAACATCGTCCGTGGCGCCTGAGGGGAGAGACGATGGGTGAGTTCAACCGGGGCGACTCGCTGCCGGAGCTGCGGGTCACCCCTGATGCCGGCCTGACCAAACGCTACGCCGAGGCCTCCGGTGATCCAAACCCGATCCACATCGACCCCGACTTCGCCCGCAAGGTCGGCCTGCCCGGGGTGATCCTTCACGGCCTCTACTCGATGGCGCAGATCGCCAGGGCCCACACCGACGCTGCCGGCGGCGACCCGCGCTCGCTCAAGCGCCTGCGGGTCCAGTTCCGCGGCATGGGCCTGCCCGAGCAGGAGATCGTCGTCACCTCCACCGTCAAGCAGGCCGACGGCAGGCGCATCGTCACCGACACCGTCGCCACCCAGGGCGACAAGCCGATCATCCGCAACGCCGAGGCCGAGCTCGAGCTTCCCGCCTGAGAGCGGAGGCCTTCCCGTTCCTTGCGGCCCACGCGCTCCTAGAATCCGACCATGCTCTCCCAGCGCCAACAGGAGGTCCTGCGGCTGGTCGTCGCCACGTATCTCGAGGCCGGGCGGCCGGTCGGGTCGAAGGCCGTCGCGGGCGGGGACGGCGTCGGCTGGAGCGCGTCGACCATCCGCGGCGAGCTCGCGGCACTCGAGCGCGAGGGTTATCTGACTCACCCCTATACCTCCGCCGGGCGGGTTCCGACCGACGCCGGCTACCGCCTCTACGCCGACACCCTGCTCGCCGAGCGTCCGCTGCCGGCCAGGCGCGAGCCAGGCCTCGACCTGTCGCGGATGCGCCGCGAGGTCGAGGAGGCGATGCGCGCGACCACGGCTGCGCTCTCCCAGATCACCGACCTGCTGGCGCTGGTCACGGCTCCGCCCGCCTCGACCTCGCGGGTGCACCGGGTCGAGGTGCTGAGCCTGCAGCCGCGGGTGGTGATGGTGATGGTGATCGCCTCCAACGGCGCCGTCACCAAGCGCGTGTTCAGCTTCGAGCAGGCCGTCGACCCAGGCCTCGTCGAGTGGGCTTCGAGCTATCTCAACGAGCGGCTCGCGGGCCTCGCGCTGGGCGCCCGTATGACTCCCGGCCGGATCAGCGACCCCGAGCTCTCGCCGGGCGAGTCGGCCTTCCTCGAGCAGATCGCCGGCGCCTTCACCGACCTCGAGCAGCGCGCCGACCAGGATCTGTACGTGGAGGGCGCGGCGAGGCTTCTGTCCTCGGAGCACGCCCCGGACCTGCCGCACGCGGACGCCCTGGTGCGGGCGCTGGAGCGCCGCGCCGGCCTGCTGGCGCTGCTGCGCTCGGCGCTCGACGAGCGCTCGGCCTTCGTCTGGATCGGCGGGGAGAACCCGGCCCCGGAGCTGCGTTCGGTCAGCGTCGTCGGCGCCAACTACGGCCTTGGCTATCGCAACCTGGGCACGGTCGGCGTCGTCGGCCCGGTGCGGATGGACTACGCCACCGCGATCGCCTCGGTGCGCGAGGCCGCGGGCGAGCTCTCGCGCTTCTTCGAGACCGTCTACGAGGGCTAGCTCCCGGTGGCGCGCGACTACTACGAGGTCCTCGGCGTGGACCGGGCAGCCGATGAGGCCGAGGTAAAGCGGTCGTTTCGCAAGCTCGCCCGCGAGCTGCACCCCGACGTCAACAGCCACGATCCCGAGGCCGAGCAGAAGTTCAAGGAGGCCGCCGAGGCCTACGAGGTGCTCTCCGACGCGCAGCGTCGTCAGACCTACGACACCTACGGCCACGAGGGCCTGAGGACGGGCGGCTGGGCGCCACGCTCCACCGGCTTCGGCAACGTCGAGGACGTGCTCTCGGCCCTGTTCGGGCAGGGGGAGTCGATCTTCGGCGATGCCTTCGGCTTCGGAGGCCGCGCCGGCCCGGCGGCCGGCGGCGATATCGGCGTCTCGGTCGAGATCACCCTCGAGGAGGTCCTCGACGGAACCCAGCGCCAGGTCTCCTTCGACGCGGTCGCCGTTTGCGAGCATTGCCGCGGCAACGGCGCCGAGCCCGGGACGCCGATCCGCACCTGCGAGCGCTGCGAGGGCAGCGGCCAACTGCGCCAGGTCGCGCAGACCGCCTTCGGCCGAGTGATGCGCGCGTCCGCATGCCCGGCCTGCGGCGGTGACGGCAAGCTCGCCGAGAAGCCGTGCGCCGAGTGCGAGGGCAGGGGCCGCCACGCTGGCCACCGCAGCTTCGAGGTGGACGTGCCGGCGGGAATCGAGTCCGGCCAGCGAATCCGCATCGGCGGCGCCGGCCACGCCGGCGAGGCCGGCGCCGCCTCAGGGGATCTCTATGTCGAGGTGACCGTCGCCGACGACCCTCGCTTCGAGCGCCACGGCGAGCACCTGGTCTCGGTCACCCGAGTCGCCGCGACCCGGGCGATGCTGGGAGGCGAGATCGTCGTCCCGACGCTCGACGGAGAGCGCGAGATCGAGATCCCCGCCGGCGCCCAGCCGGGCGAGCGCGTGGTCCTCGCGGGGCTCGGCCTGCCCTCGCTTCGCGGCTCCGGGCGCGGCGACCAGCACGTGCTGCTCGAGGTGGTGGTTCCCGGCCGGCTCTCGGACGACCAGCGTGAGCTGGCGCAGAGCCTCGACGGGACGCTCTCCGAGGCGAACCTCGCCGGCTCGAGCGACGGCAACCGGCTTTGGGACCGCGTGCGCAAGCGCGGGCGCCGCGCTTGATCCGGCTCGCCGTCCGCTGTGGCCCGGCGGCCGCCGATCGCGTGCTGGCGGAGCTGCTCCGACTCGCTCCCGGCGGAGTCGAGGAGGACGGCGGCCCGGGGTGGGTCGAGTACGCGATCTACGGCTCGCCGGGCGAGCTTCCCGAGCTCGGCACGATCACGGCGGTCAGCACTGGCGAGCCGATCGAGGTCACCTCGGAGGAGATTCCGGACGATTGGGCCGACCGCTGGCGGGACTTCCACGAGCCGATCTGGATCGCCGACAGGGTGTTGATCCGGCCGTCATGGGAATCGGTGGAGCGAGAGGCCGTGGTTGACGTGGTGATTGACCCGGGCCAGGCGTTCGGCACCGGCGCGCACCCGACCACGCGGATGTGCGTCGAGCTGCTGCTTGAGCTCGCCGACGCCGGGGAGGCCTCGGGCCGCCTGGTTGACCTCGGCACCGGCTCGGGGGTGCTGGCGATCGTCGCCGCCAAGCTCGGCTGGTCGCCCGTCGTCGCGGTCGACCACGAGGTCGCCGCGGTCGAGGCCGTCGCTGCCAACGCGGCCGCGAACGCGGTCGAGGTCGAGCCACGCCGGGTCAACCTGCGCGAGCAGGCGCCTCCGTCGGCGCGCACAGTCGTCGCCAACCTGACCGCGCCGCTCCTGCTCGAGGTGAGTGCCCGGCTGCAGGGCCCGCCCAGAGCGCTGATCTGCTCCGGCCTGCTCGAGCGCGAGGTGGGCGAAGTGGTGTCCGCCTTCGAGCGCGCGGGCCTGCGTCCGGTCGACCGGCTCGCGCAGGGTGACTGGGCAGCGATAGGGTTTCGCTCGTGATCGCCGCCAACGTCCAGTTCTACGACGTAGTCGTGTGGGTGCACATCAGCGCCGCAATCCTCGCCTTCGGGCCGACCTTCGGCTACGCCTTCTTCCAGGCGATCGCCGAGCGCACCGACCCGCGAGCGGTGCCGACCGTGATGCGCACGATGAGCACCATCGACCGCGTCATGGTCACGCCGGGCATCCTCGTATTGATCGCCGCCGGCATCTATCTGACGGCGGACCGCTGGGAGTTCAGCGACGCGTTCGTCGGCGCCGGCATCGTCCTCGCGCTGATCCTGCTCGGGTTCGTTCACGGCTTCTTTGGGCCCGCGGAGCGAAAGCTCGCGGAGCTGGCCGAGCGCGATATCGCGGCGGCGGGGGATGGCGAGGTCAAGCTCAGCGACGAGTACATGGTCATCTCCAAGCGCACCGGCCGGATGGGCACCCTTGCGGGCCTGATCGTGATCCTCGCGGTCTACCTGATGACAGCCAAGCCGTTCCTCTGAGCACGACTCCCGATTCCGACCTCCCGATCGCC
Organism: bacterium; assembly: GCA_039930945.1. Taxonomy (GTDB): domain Bacteria; phylum Actinomycetota; class Thermoleophilia; order Solirubrobacterales; family 70-9; genus JBDTSW01. Next base: position 1,873 of record JBDTSW010000033.1, on the reverse strand, counting down.
GTCTTCGACTCCGGCGTCGGCGGGCTCACCGTCCTGCACGAGTTCCTCGTCTCGCTGCCCGAGGAGGACTACGTCTACCTGGGCGACTCGGCGCGCTTTCCCTACGGCACCCGCACCGAGGACGAACTGCGCGAGTGCGTCGTGCACAACACGCGCTACCTGCTCGACCGCGGCGCGAAGCTGCTCGTGATCGCCTGCAACTCGGCCTCGGCCGCCGGCTTCGAGGCGGCGCGGGAGATCGCGGCCGAGCGCGGGGCGGAGGTGATCGCGGTGATCGAGCCGGAGGCCGAGATCGCCGCCGCGATCACCGAGTCCGGCCGGGTCGGCGTGCTGGCGACGCCGGCGACGATCGACGGCGGCGCCTACCCCCGCGCCCTCGAGCTCCAGCGCGGCGGGCTGCGAATCACCCAGGTCGCCTCCGCGGACCTGGCGCCGATCATCCAGAGCGGCTTTCCCTTCGACGAGGGCGTGATGGTCACCGCCCGCGCCTGCTGCGAGCCGTTCAGGCAGGCCGAGGTCGACACCCTGATCCTCGGCTGCACCCACTATCCGCTGGTCGCCCCGATGCTCCAGCGCTTCCTCGGGCGAGACGTGCGGCTGGTGACCGCGGGCCACGCTCTCGCCGCCACCGCACAGCGGGTGCTCGAGTCCCAGGGGCTCGAAGCGGCCGACGATCGCGAGGGCGCCTACCGCTTCCTCTGCACCGGCGACGTCGAGTCCTTCCGCGAGCTCGGCACCAGGTTCCTGCAGATGCCGCTCGGCGAGGTCGAGCACGTGGACCTTCCGGGCTACCCTTAGCCCGTGGCCATCCTCGAACAGGTTCAGGCGGACACCCGCGATGCGATGAAGGCCGGCGAGCGCGACCGGGTTTCGGCGCTGCGCCTGGTCGCCGACGCCCTGCAGAAGGACGCCAAGGCCGGCAACGACGACGAGGTCGCGGTCCTCCGTCGCGAGCGCAAGCGCCGTCACGAGGCGGCGGCCGCCTACCGCGACGGAGGAAACGACGAGCGCGCCGTCGCCGAGGAGGCCGAGGCGACGCTGATCGAGGCCTACCTGCCGGCCGAGCTCGGCGACGCGGAGCTGGGCGGGATCGTCGACGAGGCGATCGCCGCGTCGGGCGCGTCGGGCCCGCAGGACATGGGCATGGCGATGGGCGCCGTGATGGCCAAGGTCGCCGGCCGGGCAGATGGCAAACGCGTCAGCGCGATGGTCTCCCGGCGCCTGGCGGCCTAGCCTTGGCCCGCAGGCAGCTCACCCTCGACAACACCACCGCCGCGGAGCTCGCGGGCTCGGAGGACTCGGTCCTGCGCGAGCTCGAAGGCCGCCTCGGCTGCGACATCTTCCTGCGCGGCAACGTGCTCACCCTCGACGGCGACGACGCCGACGTCCGCGACGCGGCGACGATCGTCGACGAGCTGGTCGGGCTGGTCGAGCGGGGCCACGAGATCGCCCCCTCGACGGTCGACGTCGTCAGCGGCGCGACCGACGACTCGGCGGCTCCGGCGGAGATCCTCGAGGACACGATCTGGCGTCACCGCTCGATCAAGGTCGCGCCCAAGACCCTCAACCAGAAGCGCTACGTGGATTCGATCCGCGACCACACCGTGACCTTCGGGATCGGCCCCGCGGGCACGGGCAAGACCTTCCTCGCGGTGGCGATGGCGGTGGCGGCGCTGGAGTCGCGTGACGTCAACCGGATCATCCTCACCAGGCCCGCGGTCGAAGCCGGCGAGAGCCTCGGCTTCCTGCCCGGCGACATCCAGGCGAAGGTGGACCCCTACCTGCGTCCGCTGTTCGACGCGCTCTACGACATGCTCGACCCGGAGAAGGTCTCGACCTACTTCGATCGCGGGATCATCGAGGTGGCGCCGCT
>JBDTSW010000032.1:0-19746 GCA_039930945.1 bacterium | reverse complement strand
CGGCGAACCAGTTGTTGCGGTCGCCGTAGAGGACGATCGTGTGGTCGTTGGAGATGCCTCGGCTCGCCATCAGCTCGCCGAACTCCTTCGGCCCGAGGAAGTCGCGCTTGACCTGATCTTGAAGGTCGAGCTTCCAGTCGAAGCCGATCGCGCCGGGAATGTGAGCCTCGGCGTAAAGCGCCGGGTTCTCATCCACCTCGACGACCCGGATCGCGTCGTCTTCCAGGTGTTCCGCGACCCAATCCGTCGAGACCAGGACATCCTTCGCATAGTCACCCATCGGTGCCTCCTCAACTCTCAAACCCTGCGCTTGGTGAAATAGGGCTAATTCCCATCGGAGTTTAGATGTTTCGCCCCGTCGGCTCGGTCATCGAGTCAGCCGCTGCGCCGCGGAGAGCATCGCCGCAAGCCAACTCGCCGGATCGCCGGGCTCGGCGGCCACCACCTCGACCGGGATCCGCCAGCGCTCGCCGGCCTCGGCGACCAGCGCTGCGCCCTGTCCCAGCAGCTCGGCCGGAACGACGCCGGCGGCCTCGTAGACGAAGCCGCGCACCGGGGTGTCGACCACCTTCTCGAGCAGGCGCTCCAGCCGCGGGCCGTGGATCGCCTCCAGCGCCTCCCGGCCGCCGCCGGCCGAGCCCAACAGCCAGAAGACCAGAGTCACCTGCTCGAGACAGTCATAGACGGTGCCGACGCGGTCGGGATCGGCGACCACGGCCTCGATCCCCCCGGAGGTGATCGCCCCGGCGCGAAGCGGGTCTCGGGTCGTGCCCCGAACCTGCCATCCGGCCGCGAGCAGGCTCTCCCCGAGCGCTTGGCCGCGGCAGCCGCAGCCGACGATCAGCGCTCTGGCGATGGGTCGTCCTCAGGCTCCCGGGCCGCGGCGGGGCGGGCGCGGGCGCGCACGGCCTCGTCCTCGTCGACCATTCGCTGCAGATCGGCGTCGGTGAGATCGGCGGCCCCACGGCGGCGTCGGATCTCGTTCTGGGCCTCCATCATCTGCTGAACGTCGTCGAGCTCGAGCTGGGCCTCCAGCTCGTGCGAGCGCGTCGGGCGCCAGTCCACGAGGTCGGCCCCACTGCCCGGGTAGGCATTGCCGAGCACAACCAGCACCAGCACGATCAGCGCGATCATGCCCATCGAGACGAGCACGAACTCCATCCGCCGTCCACCCTAGCGCCGTGGGCCGGCATCATCGATAGCCTCGGCCGGCGATGGACGTCCCCGAGCTGGCAAGCGTCAGCGGCGCAATCACCCCGACGGCGAAGGCCGCCATCCCCCTCGCCGACGACGGCCTCTACCGCGGGGACGGGGTGTTCGAGGTGATCCGCCTGTATGCGGGGCGGCCCTTCGCCCTGGCCGACCACCTCGACCGGCTGGAGCGGTCGGCGGCGACGATCGAGCTGCCCGTGGAGCGCGAGCCGCTCGAGCGGGAGATCGCGGCGCTGCTGGAGCGCTTCGGCGACGGCGACGCGCAGCTGCGGATCGTGCTCACCCGGGGCGGACGGCGGATCGCCGCCACCGAGGCCTTGCCGGACAAGGGCGAGACGGTCAGCCTGGCCACGGTGGCCTACAGTCCGTCGATCATCCTCACCGGCGTCAAATCGCTCTCCTACGGCGCCAACATGCAGGCGACCCGCCTCGCTCATGCTCGGGGCGCCGACGAGGCGCTCCTCGTTCGCCCGGACCGGGTCATCCTCGAGGCGCCCACCTCGACCATCTTCTGGGCGCCCCCGAGCGGCCCCCTGCACACCCCGGCGCTCGGGACCGGAATCCTGGAGTCGATCACCCGCCAGCGGATCATCAACGAGCTCCATGTGGCCCAGGGCGAGTTCACCCTCGACGACCTGCTCGCCGCCGATGAGGCCTTCCTCGCCTCCACCGTCCGCGAGGTGCAGCCGATCACACGAATCGACGATCACGAGATGGTTGCCGACGGGGCCCACACCGCCGACGCCCGCGAGGCCTTCGACCAAGTGGTCGCGCGCGCCCTCGCCTAGGCTGCCGCCGTGACCTTCGGCCTCACCGACGAACAGCAGCTGATCCGCGAGACCGCGCGCGAGTTCGTCGACAAGGAGGTCATCCCCAGGGTGCGTGAGAGCGACCGCGCCGAGCGCTTCGACCGCGAACTCGCCTCGAGGCTCGGCGAGATCGGCTACCTCGGGGCGACGGTGTCCGAGCCCTACGGCGGGCGCGGCCTCGACCACGTCAGCTACGGGCTGATTGTCGAGGAGGTCGGCCGCGGCGACTCGGCGATGCGGACCGTGGTCTCGGTGCAGACCTCCCTCGTCTGCAGCTCGATCGAGCGTTGGGGCTCAGAGGAGCAGAAGCAGCGTTGGCTGCCGCGCCTGTGCACCGGCGAGGCGCTCGGCTGCTTCGGGCTGACCGAGCCCGACACCGGCTCCGACGCGGCGTCGGTCCGCACGCGCGCCTCCAAGGTGGACGGCGGCTGGAGGATCAGCGGCCAGAAGATGTGGATCTCCCTCGGCAATGTCGCCGAGGTTGCGATGGTGTTCGCCCAGACCGATCCCTCCAAGGGGCACCGCGGCATGGCCTGTTTTCTGGTGCCGACCGAGGCGGAGGGGTTCTCGTCGCAGGAGATCCACGGCAAGCTCGGCCTGCGCTCATCGGACACCGCATCGCTCGCCCTCGACGACGTCGAGGTGGCCGACGAGGCGCTGATGGGCGAGGTCGGAGACGGCTTCAGGGTGGCGATGTCCGCGCTCGACTCGGGCCGCTACTCGGTGGCCGCCGGATGCGTCGGCATCTGCCAGGGCTGCGTCGACGCCTCCGTCGCCTACTCCACCGAGCGCAAGCAGTTCGGCGTCCCGATCGCCAGCTTCCAGCTCGTGCAGCAGATGATCGCCGACATGATCGTCCGCCGCGACGCCGCTCGACTGCTGGTCAGGCGGGCGGGTGAGCTCAAGGACGCCGGCGAGCCGAGCACGATCGCGACCTCGGTGGCGAAGCTGTACGCGAGCGAGTCCTCGGTCGAGTGCGCGAACCTGGCGATCCAGGTTCACGGCGGGTCGGGCTACGTCGACGACCATCCGGTCGAGCGCTACCTGCGCGACGCCCGGGTGACGACGCTGTACGAGGGCACCTCACAGATCCAGAAGCTGATCATCGCCCGCGACGCGACCGGGATCGACGCCATGACCCCGGTCAAGCCCGGCTGAGCCGGAGGCGCACCCGGCCCTCGACGGCCAGCCAGGAGCCCGCGAGGATCAGAACCAGCCCGGCAATCGTGGCCAGGGTGATGGCCTCGTCGAGCAGCACGGTCCCATAGGCGACGGCGAAGCCGGTGGACAGGTAGGCGACCAGCAATGTGCGGGCCGGACCAACGCGGGCGAAGAGCTCGTAGTAGATCGCGAAGGCGAGCCCGGTGCCGACCAGACCGAGCACCGCCACCGCCAGCAGGGAACCGGCGTCGGGGACCACACTGGGCGCCGACACGGCGGCCGCGGGAGCGAGCCAGAGCGAGCTGGCGACCATCACCCAGGCGGCGACCCCGACCGGCCGGGCGTCACCGAAGCGATGCTTGACGATGAACCCGCCGAGCGCGTAGCCGAGGCTGGCGAGCACGACCGCGAGCCCGCCCAGCAGCTCGTCGCCCGAGCCGCTCAAGTCCAGCCCCAAGAGGACGACCACGCCGACGAAGCCGAGCAGGAGGCCGACCAGGCGCAGTCCCGAGGAGCGCTCCTCATGATCGACCCAGATAGCCAGCAGCGCCGTGAACAGCGGCGCCGTGGTGACCAGGATTCCGGCGAGCGAAGAGGTGATCGCCTGCTGACCCGCCGCGATCAGCAGGAAGGGGCCGGCGACCTGAATCGCTGCGAGCAACGCCAGCATCGGCCAGCGGGAACCGAGGCCGCGCAAGGCTCCGGATGATCCGGCAAAGGCGAGCAGGACCAGCGCCGCGAGGACGATCCGGCCCCAGGCGACCACACCGGGAGAGAGGTCGCGCAGCGCGATCTCGATGAGCATGTAGCTCGCCCCCCAGATCGCGGCGAGCGCGAGCAGCAGTGTCCAAGAGCGCCGGTCCATCCCGCGAGATTACGACCCGGCGGCGGGGCGGCTGTCAGCAGTTCAGGTCGCGACTATCAGCCGGGTCGCTCGAGCGACCCCGAGCTGATTCCTCCGTAGGCGAAGGTCGGCGCCACCGGCCACTGACGCCGCCAGCCCGCCATCTCCGAGGACGGGAAGACGTTGAGGAAGCGCGGATCGCGGCGGTTGGGGTCTGCCAGCGCCTTCTCCTTGATCATCGAGTCGTACTGGTCGATCGAGTCCTCGAGCGTGTTCGAGTTGAGGATCACCTCTCGCCCGAAGAACTCCGCCGTTCGCCGCACCCCCGGGATCTTCGAGAGGTGCGGGTGCCAGTTGTCCGCGGCGACGCCGTTTTCGGACGAGACCCACACCCCCCCGTCGGTGTTGACGCAGAGCGAGTGGTTGCCGTCGGTGTGCCCCGGCGTCCAGACGAGCGCCACTCCCTTGCCCAACTCGACGTCGCCGTCGACGAGGACGACCTGGTCGGTGATCAGGTCCTTGATCCCGTCGGCGACGTACCAGGCCCACTGCATCGGGTGCAGCGAGGCGAAGGTGTCCCACTCCTTGCGCTGGGCGATCAGCTTGGCGTTCGGAAACAGCGGCCGACGGGGCGCGCTCTCGCCCGCGATCGGCTGCGTGGTCCCGAGGACGAAGCGCAGATCCTGGACATGAAGGTGGTCGAAGCTGACGTAGTCGACGTCCTCGACCCGCAGCCCGGCCTTCGCCAGCGCCTCGTCGGGGTGGTTCCAGATCGTCGCCAGCACCTTGAAGGAGAGGAACTCGCCCAGCCGCTCGATCTGCTGCGCGTAGTAGGGCGCCTCGGCCGGGCCCTCGGGGACCGTCGGCTCGTAGGCCAGGGTGCGCAGCGCGCCGTCGAAGCCCTCGAACTGGATCACCTGCAGCCGGTTGATGATGTTGATGTAGGGGTTGGGGCCCTTGGCCGCGCCGCCGAAGGCGAACTTGAGCGGGTAGCCAGCCGAGGCGATGTCGACCGTGCGGATGCCGCGGACGCGGTTTTCCGGCGTCGCGAAGCGGGCGCGGAACTCAGCCGCCGCCTCGCGGATCGCCGCCGGGCGATCGCCCCGCGGCCAGGTCGCGTTCGCCTCGTCGAACTCTCCGAACGGCTTCAGCCCGGCGCTTTGCAGGTCGACCTGCGGCATTTCGACGACGGCCATCGCCGGACCTTAGCGCCGAGCCGACCCGGGCGTCCTCGCAGGCGCCGACCTCGCCGATTCCGCTGATCGGCGGTGCTAGGCTCGGCCGGGGACTGGCGGAGATGAACGTCACTCAGCGGAGACGGATAGGCCTTGCGGCGGCGATCGCGATCTGCGGCGCGACATCGATCGCCGCGGCCACCACGGTCTCGGCCGGATCGCCCGTCCGGCTGCCGGATCTGAAGACGATCAAGCCCCCCGGCCCCTCCCTCAGCCTCGGCAAGACCGGCGGCGGCAGGCCGGTTCTGCATCTTTCGAATCGCATCGTCAACGCCGGCGAAGGCCCACTCGAGCTTTTCGCGGGCGAGCCGACCCAGGCTTGCGCCGATCAAGGTCAGTACGACATCGGCGAGGATCTCGAAGCGGAACAGGTGCTGTTCCAAGACGACGGCAGCGGAGGGGTCGAACCCGGGGGCGATGCGACCGTCGGCTGCTTTGAGTTCCACCCCGTCCACAACCACTGGCATCTCCAGGACTTCTCCCAGTACAAGCTCGCGGACAAGAAGACCGACGAACTTGTCGCCGGGCCCTCGAGGAAGATCGGATTCTGCATTCTCGATGGGGATCGCGCGCGGCCTGGACTCCCAGGGTCTCCCGCCCTTGCCAGCTACGCCAGTCAGGGATGCAACTTCGGGGATGCCGAGAACGGACCAAGCCGGATGGGCCTGTCGGTTGGCTGGGCCGACACGTACAGCTACTTCACACCAGGCCAGAAGCTGCCTCTTCCCAGGAGCCTCCCGAAGGGGATCTACTGCCTCGTCTCCACGGCCAATCCGCCCGATGGCCCCTCAGAGATCATCGAATCCGACGCTGAGAACAACAGCAGGCGAAAGCTCGTGGCGATCAACCTCAAGAAGGGGAAGGCCGAGCCGGGCCCGGGCAAGTGCCGCTAGGCGCCCTCGGCGGCGAGCCCTAGGTGGCGGTCGAGACCGGCGGCGCGATCCCGGTCGGCTCGCTGTCGCGCTGCGAGTGCGCCTCGGGAGGCGGGGTGTCTCGCAGGTACCACTCGGCGTCGAGGGCGCCCATGCAGCCGGTGCCGGCGGCGGTCACGGCCTGTCGATAGGTGTGGTCGACCAGGTCGCCGACGGCGAGCACTCCCGCGAGGTTGGTCCGGGTCGAGCCCGCCTGGGTGAGCACGTAGCCGTTGGGGTCGGTCTCGACGACCCCCTCGACGAGCTCGGACCGTGGCTCGTGGCCGATGGCGACGAAGGCGCCGCCTACCTCGAGCTCCGACTCGCCGCCGGTCTCGGCGTTGCGCAGCCGGACCCCGGCGATCTTGCCGTCTGAGCCGACGACGAACTCGAGCGGCTCATAGGGGGTCATGAAGGAGATGTTCTCGCGCTCGCGCGCTCGCTCGAGCATGATCTTCGAGGCGCGGAACTCGTCGCGGCGGTGGACGATCGTCAGCTCCGAGGCGAACTTGGAGATGAAGATCGCGTCCTCCATCGCCGAGTCGCCGCCGCCGATCACGACCACCTTCTCGCCCTTGAAGAAGGCGCCGTCACAGACGCCGCAGGTTGAGACGCCCCGGCCGGCAAGCTCCTGCTCCCCGGGGATGCCCAGCCGGCGAGGCTCAGCGCCCATCGCCAGGATCACGGTCCGGGCCTGGTGCTCCGAGTCATCGATGAAGACGCGCTGGATCTCGCCGTCGGAGAGCTCCACCCGGGTCGCGTCGTCGGTGACGAAGCGGGTGCCGAAGCGTTCCGCCTGGGCGCGGAACTGCTGCATCATCTCGGGCCCCATGACCCCCTCGGGATAGCCGGGGTAGTTCTCGACGTCGGTCGTGTTCTGGAGCTGGCCGCCCCACTGGAAGCCCTCGATCAGGAGCGGCGCGAGGTCGGCGCGCGCCGTGTACAGGGCGGCGGTGTAGCCGGCCGGGCCGCCTCCGAGAATGATCACGTTCTCCACTCGCTGCTCGCTCATCTCACTCAAGTCTCCTTGCTGGCCGATCCGCTACGCATACGTTACTTCATTTTGTAAAGCATTGGAAGTCGCCCGGCCCCGCTCCTGCTCCCAGCGGGCGACCGTGCGCCGCAGTTGGAAGAAGGCGACGATCCCGGGCGGGATCGGCAGCCAGAAGGCGATCAGGCGATAGACGAGGACGGCCGCGAACACCTCGCTGGCGGGCAGGCCGAAGAGCACGAAGGTGCCGATCATCCCGGCGTCGACGGCCCCCACTCCCCCCGGCACGAACGGGATCAGGTTGGCGACCATGCCGATGAAGAAGCCCTGGATCACCACCCCGAGCGGGACCTGGACGTCGAAGGCGTGGAAGGCGGCCCAGAGGATGCCGATGTTGGCCGTCCAAAAGCCGACGGCGCCGGCGATCGCCAATCCTCCCCGCGACGGGTTGCGAACGAAGTCGATCGCCGTGCGGATGCCGCTCGCCAGCGTCGCCGGGACCGTCGTGACGCGACGCAGCAGGGCGCCGGCGTGGCCGCCTCGCTCCGCCGAGATCCGGCGCTCGAAGTCCTCCGGCAGCAGCGCGATCGCGAGCAAGACCAGGATCACGACTCCGGCGATCGCGGCGGGGATGATCGTCAGGCCCGCCGGGTCGGGGCCGTGGAGCACGCCGGTCTCCAGCAGCACCCCGTCGATGATCAGGGCCAGCAGGTAGACCGCGTAGAGCAGGACGAGGAAGGCGACCATCCGGCAGGCCGACTGGCGCCTGGGCATGCCGGCCTTGCGCAGCGCCCAGTAGGTGAGGGCGATGCCGCCCGCGCCGCCGGCCGAGAACAGCCGCGTGGCCGCCAGGCCGGCCATCGTGATCTGGTACGACTCGCTCCACTCCAGGTGCAGCGTGCTTTCGCCGACCACCCCGCGGAACAGCGCCACATAGGAAGCGAAGGCGAGCACGTTGAAGGCCAGCGCGACCGTGATCCACACCCAGTCGGCGCGCTGGAGTTGGGAGAGCGCATCGTCGAGCCCGACGATGTTGGGCAGCAGGAAGTAGATCGCGCCGATCAGGACGACGACGATCAGCCCGGTCTGGACCAGGCGCCTGGGGTCGGCGAAGAACGAGGGCTCGCCCTCGGCCTCGCTCTCGTCGCCGGCTCCCGAGCCATCGTGCTGGGTGCCCGAGACCTGCCCCCCCTCCACCGGTCGATCTGCGCCGGGCACGGCCATCTGCTCCATCCTCGCAGGCGAGCCCGGCGGGAGGCGCCCGGGACGCCGCCGCGGGCTCGCTCAGCCGTTGGCGATGCGCTCGAGGCGCTGCAGCACCCGGTTCCCACTCGCGACCAACGGCTCCGCCAGCGGCTCGCCCTTGCGGACGATCGCCACCAGCGCCGCTCCCGCCAGCACGTCGGTCAGGTAGTGCTCGCCCAGGTAGACGAGCGCGAACCCGAGCGATAGCGCGTAGGCCCAGCCGGCCGCGCCGGCGAGCGGACCTGTCTCCGCGAGCAGCAGCGCCGACATCAGCGAGGTGGCGAAGTGAAGCGAGGGCATCGCCGCCCACGGGTTGCCGTTGAGCGACCCGAACAGCCGCGGCCAGGCCCGCCCCCAGACCTGCTCGCCGACGTCGACCATGATCCGGCGCAAACCGGGAGGGAGATCCTGCTCGGCCACGCCGGTGCGCACCCGCTTCAGCTCCTCGTCCACGTACCCCTGCTGGGACGCCCACCACGGCGGCGCGGTCGGGACCAGGAAGTAGATCGCGCAGCCGAGGTCGTAGGTCGCGGCCATCTGGCGGGCGGCGCGGGGGAAGTGGTCGCCGTCGCGCACGAGCAGGTAGACCAGCGACAGGTGCGGTTGAAAAAACCAGGCCCAGTGGGCCGCGCTGAGCACGCGGTCGAGCGTGGTCACCTCCCCCTCCTTGGCCAGCGCCCGCTGCAGGCGGACTGTCGGCAGGTCCCCGGCGCCGAGCCAGCGGTCGGCGCGAATCGGATAGCGGACGTGCAGCCGCCGGCGAAGCGCCTGCGGGTCGTCGTAGGGAAGCTCGTGAGCCATCGCAAAGCCCCACATCTGCAGTGCGAACAGGGCGACGTCACGGCGCGGGGTGCGAGGCCTCAGCACCGCCAGGGCAAGCGGCCCGGCCACCACCGCCGCCATGGTCACGGCCGCGGGCACACGCCAGCGACGGCGCATCGGCGGCACCACCAGGGCGGCGGCGAGGGCGGCGGCGGCCCCGGCGCGAACGGCCAGGCGCATGCCCCTGCTGGGCGGGCGTCGGCGGTGGGCAAGAACCCGGCTCAAGGCGCGGCGAGTATAAGAGGGGCGTGACCGGCGCAGGGCGCTTTCAGGGAACGCGGGTGGTGGTGACCGGCGCCGGCGGGTTCATCGGCGGCGCCGTCTGTGCGGCGCTGGTCGCCGAGCGAGCGTCGGTCGCGGGCCTCGACGTCAGCGTCGGCGCGGCGGAGCGCGTGGCCGGGGTCGGCGCCGAGCCGTTCGTCGCCGACGTCAGCGACCGAGGCGCGGTGGCGGTGGCCCTCGACGGGGCCGAGATCGTCGTCCATGCGGCCGCCCACGTGCACGAGTGGGGGTCGATGGAGGAGTTCGTCCGGGTCAACGTCGCCGGAACCGCAGCGATGCTCGACGCCGCCCGCGAGGCGGGGGTGGACCGCTTCGTCCAGATCAGCTCGGTCGTCGTCTACGGCTACGACCACGCCGGCGAGCAGGACGAGGACGTCTTCCGCCGTGCCTACGGGATCCCCTACATCGACACCAAGTCGGCGTCGGATCGGCTCGCGGCCCGGCGCGGCGCGGTGGTCATCCGGCCCGGGGACGTCTATGGGCCACGCTCGATCCCCTGGATCGTGCGCCCGCTCGAGCTCGCCCGCCGCGGCGCCCTCGCCGTCCCCTCGCCCGGCGACGGGGTGATGCTCCCGGTCTACATCGACGATCTGGTCGAAGCGGTCCTGCTCGGCGCCGACGCCGGCCTCCCGGGCCGCGCCTACGCCGCCTGGGAGGGGACGCCGGTCGCCTTCGCCGACGATCTCGCGCGGATCGCCGAGATCGCCGGCGGCGCCGCGCCGCGCACGCTGCCGCGGCCGATCCTCGAGGCCGCGGGCGCCGCGACCGAGTTGGTCGCGCGACTGCGGGGACGAACGCCGGCGTTCACCTCCCGCGCCCCGGCCTTCGTCGACCGGCGCGGCACCGTCTCCACCGAACGCATTCGCACCGAGCTTGGCTGGGAGCCGCAGGTCGGACTCGCGGAGGGCCTTCGCCGCTCGGCCGAGTGGGCCCGGGCCGAGGGCTTGGCCTAGGGCTTCGCCCGGCTCCATCCCCGGCGCCGGGCGTCAGGCGGCGCAGCCGACGCGCGGGCCCATAGAATGCTCGCGCCTTGGCGCCCCGCGAAGACACGTCCTGCGGCCGCCTCGCCTCCGCCCGCGCGGTGGCCCTGCGGTTGGCGCGCCGCGCTGCTGTTGCGGCGGCGGTGGCCCCGGCGATCCTCGCCGCTCCGGCGGGCGCCGTCCAGCTCAGCCCGGACCCCCCGCACTCCCCGAACACCGACGACATGTCGACCGCCTACTGGGTGATGATCGCCGTCACCATCGCCGTCATCGTGGTCGTCAACGTGGCCCTGATCGGCGCGCTCGTGCGCTTCCGCGAGCGCCGCGGCCGGGCTCCCGCGCGGATCACCGCCGGGCGCCACGCGATCTCGCGGATCGCGGTGGCTCTCGCCATCGGGGGGATGGCGATCTTCGTCTTCGGGATCGTGCTCACCGACAGTGCCCGCACGGTCGAGCCCAGCGGCCCCGACGGGCTGGCGGCGGCGGCATCGCGAACGGCGCAGGTTGGCGTCAAGGGCGTCTCCGTGCCCGCGACGGCCACGGCGGACGAAGCGACCCTGAGCGAAGCGCCCCCCGGAGGCGGGCCGGCGCTCCAGATCCCCGCGGAGGGCACGCCGCTGGAGATCTCGGCGATCGGCCAGCAATGGCTGTGGCGGTTCGAGTACCCGGGTGGCGTCCCCGGACAGCGCACCTTCTCCTACGGCGAGCTGACGGTTCCGGTCGACACCGCGGTCGTCGTCAACATCACCTCGACCGACGTCATCCACGGCTGGTGGGTGCCGTCCCTGACCGGCCAGGTGCAGGCGGTCCCGGGCACCGTCGCCCAGACCTGGTTCAAGGCCGACGAAGTCGGGGTCTACGAGGGCCGTCCGACGGTATTCAACGGCACCTCCTACCCGGCCATGGCCATCCGGGTCCGGGTGGTCGAGTCAACCACCTACCAGGCGTATGTGGAAGCGCTGGCAGACGGCATCGCCGAGGCCCAGGGGATCGTCCGCGACGAGGTCGCGGCCGCCTCCGAAGCCGCAGCGAGGGCCGCGGAGGAGACGACGCCGTGACCCCATCGCCGGCCGCGACCGAGGCCCGTCCCGAGCTCGTCGTTCGCGACGGAGTCGCGTCCAGCCGCCCCGACTGGGCGACCCGCGTCACCAGCGCTGACCACAAGTCGGTGGCAAAGCTCTACCTCGGCGCAGCGCTGACGTTCTTGGTACTGGCGCTGACCCAGTTCGCGCTGATGCGAGTGCAGCTGTTCGTTCCCGACTCGACGATCATCAAGCCCGAGATCTTCGGCCGCCTGCTGTCGGCCTCGGGCGCCACCTTCGCCGTCCTCTTCTGCATCCCGATCGTGCTCGGCATGATCAGCTACATCGTGCCCTTGCAGATCGGCGCCCGCGGCGTGGCCCTGCCCCGGCTCAACCTGCTCGGGGCCTGGCTCTACATCGCCGGTGGCGTCGTCCTCTACGCGAGCTTCGCCTACACGCCGGGAGACGGCGGCACGCTCGGCCTCGCCCCGCTCTCGGACACGGCCTTCAATCCCGGCCGGGGGATCGACAACTGGATCATGGGCGTCGCCCTCGCCGTCACCGGATTCGTCTGCTCCGCGATCAACCTGGTCGTCACCCTGCGAAACATGCGCGCGCCGGGCATGGCCTGGCGGCGGATGCCGCTGTTCAGTTGGGCGGCGGCGGTGATCGGCTACCTGCTGCTGTTCATCGGCCCGGTGATGCTGGCGGCGCTGGCGATGCTGACCATCGACCGCCAGTTCGACGGCGTCTTCTTCGAGGCGGGCGAGGGCGGAGCGCCGCTGCTCTACGGGCACCTCGCGTACATCTTCGTCAGCGGCATCTACGCGATCGTCGTCCTCTTCGCTGCGGGAGTCGTCTCCGAGATCCTGCCGACGATGGCGCGCAAGCCGATCTTCAGCCACCGCGCGGTCGCGGCCTCGATGATCGCGATCGGGGTGCTGGCGCCGCTGGCGTGGATGCAGAACATGTACTCGGCGCCGATTCCCGAGGGCTGGACCTACATGGCGATGGGCTTCGCGCTGGCGCTGGTCGTCCCCATCGGGGTGTTGATCTTCGTCTGGGTGGCGACTCTGTGGCGCGGGGCAGTGCGCCTCAACACCCCTCTGTTCTACGCCGTCGCCGCGATCTCGACACTGGCCTTCGGCCTCGCGGGCGAGCTCGCCTACTCGGTGATCCCGGTGGGCTGGCAGCTCGCCAACACGACGGCCTCGCAGGCGGACACCCTCTACGTGCTCGCCGGAGGGGCCGTGTTCGGCGGCCTCGCAGCGCTGCACTACTGGCTGCCGAAGATGACCGGCCGCTTGCTCGGACAGGGAATCGCCAACTTCGCCCTGCTGATGATGCTGGCCGGCATCCACGTCTACGCGATCACGATGTTCCTTGCCGGCCTCGAGGGCCAGACCGTCGACGTCTTCGAGTACCCGGGCGGCGCCGGCCTGAGCGCGCTCAACGCGATCGCCTCGATCGCGGCTCTCGCCTTCGTCATCGGCGCCTTCGTCGCCCTCGGCGGCGTCGCCCACGACTACCGCAACGGCCGCCGTGCCGGGCATGACCCGTGGGCCGGTTCGACGCTCGAGTGGTTCACGCTCTCGCCGCCGCCGGCGCATAACTTCGACGCCGTCCCAGACGTGCGCAGCCCGGAGCCGCTGCGCGACATCCGCGAAGCGGTCCGCCGGAGCACCGACGGTGACGGCGCCTCCCTATCCTGAGCCCGATGAGCCCAGTCGCCCCGCGTGGCGAAGCGGACGAGCTTGGACGCTTCCGCCGACTCACCGGCGCCACGATCATCGCCACCTTGATCCTGATCCTGATCGGCGGAATCGTCCGCGTCAGCGACTCCGGCCTGGGCTGTGGAGCCGCCGGCAGCGGTACCCACGGCTGGCCGCTGTGCGAGGGCGGCGTCGTTCCCCCCGGCTCGGCCGAGTCGCTGATCGAGTTCAGCCACCGGGCCGCGGCGACGGTCGTCTCGGTCTTGATCCTGGCGATGGTCATCCAGGCCTTCCGCCGGCTGCGGGGCCACCGGCTGATCGTCCGCGGCTCGATCGCCGCCGGCGTGCTCGTGCTCGCCCAGGCGGCGCTCGGGGGCCTGACCGTGGAGGAGGGGCTGCACGAATACCTCGTCGCCGCGCACCTCGGCCTGGCAATGCTCCTGCTCGGCCTGCTGATCGTCGTGCGGCGCTCGGCGAGTCCCGGGCGGGAACCGGTTCCGGCCTCGCGCGGGCTAAGGGCCGTGACCATGACCGCCACCGTGCTCGTGCTGGCGACGATCGTCGCCGGGGGCCTGGTCGCGGGGACCGAGGGCATGGGCCGGCCCTCGGAGCCGGTGCTCGGCGCCCACACGGCCTGTGGAGAGCAGTTCCCGGCCTGTCTCGGCCGCTTCATGCCCTTCGACGAGGGTCACCTCGTCGACATCCAGCTCACCCACCGCCTGTTCATGTACCTGGCGGCGATCGCCGTCCTGGCGATGACCGCGATGGCGCTGCGACAGGGCATCCGCGAGCGTGCCTTCTGGATCGCCTCGGTGATCCTCCTCTGCCAGGTCCTGCTGGGGGCGATCAACGTCTGGCTGGGCGAGCATGCCGGCCTGATCGTCGGCCACCTGGCGCTCGGGACAATCCTCTGGGGGACGATGGTGGCCGCGGCCGGCGCCCTGCTCCCGGCCTCCGCCCTCGCCCGCGGCGACCTCGGCCGGGCCGGGCCGGCGCCAGCGGCGGCCGCCTGATGGAATTGAGCTGACCGATGGAGAGCGCGACCAGCACCACCAGGCCCGTCGACGGATCGCCGGCGTCGCTGCCCGCGATCACGGAGTTGGCGGCGACCGCGCGCGACTACATCTCGCTGACGAAGCCTCGGATCATCGCGCTGCTGTTGCTGACGACGGTGGCGACGATGTTCGTCGCCGATCCCTCGGGGCCGCCGCTGGAGGTCATCCTCTGGACGATCCTCGGCGGCTATCTGGCCGCCGGGGGCGCCGGCGCCATCAACCACTACCTCGACCGCGACCGCGACTCCCGCATGGCGCGGACCCGCTCGCGCCCCCTCGTCTCGGGCCGGATCAAGCCGCTGCACGGGCTCGTCTTCGGGATCGCGCTGGGCGCGCTGGCGACCGTGCAGCTGGCGCTGACCGTGAACACCCTGGCGGCGGTGCTGGCGCTGGCGGGGCTGCTGGGCTACGTCTTCGTCTACACGATGTGGCTGAAGCCGCTGACGCCGCAGAACATCGTCATCGGCGGGGCCGCAGGCGCGGTGCCGCCGTTGGTCGGATGGGCGGCCGCCACCGGCTCGCTTGCGCTCGACGCGCTCTACCCGTTCGCGATCGTCTTCCTCTGGACCCCGCCGCACTTCTGGGCGCTGGCGCTGCTGATCAAGGACGACTACGCCCGCACCGGGGTGCCGATGCTCCCAGTGGTCAAGGGCGAGGCGACAACCCGGCGCCAGATCCTCGCCTACAGCGTGATCCTCGTCGCCTTCACGGTGATGCCCTACCTCACCGGCCTCTTCGGCGCCGCCTACCTGGTCGCAGCACTGGCGCTGGGCGGCGCCTTCATCGCCCTCGCCACCCGGCTCGCCCTGCACCCCTCGCGGCGGGCAGCGCTGAGGCTCTACCTCTCCTCGCTCGCCTACCTGGCCCTGCTGTTCTGTGCGATGGCGCTCGACAGGGCCCTCTGATACAACCCGCTGCGATGGACCGCGAACTGGCGCAGCGCAACCTCAGGAGCGGTCTCGCCACGGCCGCGCTGGCGCTGCTGGCGCTGGCGCTCGCCTTCGTCTTCGCCACCCTCTACATCGGCTGATGACAGCCGCAGATCGCCCGCCGGATCCGACCGAGCTCGTCTATGCCCCGGGCTCGTCGTGGACCCCGGCCTTCGTCGCCTTCGGCCTCGCCGGCATCCTCGTCGGGCTGTTCGCCGGCTGGGTCTGGATCGTCGCCGGCGCGGCGCTGATGCTGCTCGCGCTTCGCCGCTGGATCCACGACGTCTCCGGCGACCTCGCCCGCCTGCCGCGACGCCAGCAGCCGACCACCGCGCCCCTGCCGGCGACGCCGATGCGCAGCGCGGCTCGCCGCGGCGTTAAGCCCTAGCCCGACGCGGCGTCGGGCGGCGTCATTCCCGAGGTCGCACCCTCGGAGGTCCAGACGCGGACGATGTCGCGCATCGAGAGCACCCCGATCACCGCGCCGCCCTCCGCCACGACCAGGTGGCGGATGTGGCGATGCGACATCTCCACCGCGGCGCGCTCCAGGCTCCAGTTGGGCGCCGCCGAGATCACCGTGTCGCTCATGTGGGCGGCGACCCGCTCTGTGTCGGGGTCCTCGCCGCGCCCGAGCGAGTTGAGGATGTCGCGCTCGGAGACCACCCGGGGCCCGGGCTGCTCCTCGTCGACCACGACCGCGGCGCCGACGCCCTTGTCGGTCATCAGGACCGCCGCCTCGCGCAGCGTGTGGCCCGGCCCCACCATGAGGATCACGCTCGACATGCCTTCACGAACTTCCATTGGCTGAGGGCGCGGGTCAGGCTCCGGTCAGTTGCCGCGGTCCGTCCGCGGTCCGTTAGTGCAGATCGGCGCAACCCTATCCAAATCCGGCGACACGGGCGAGGAGGACGAGGGCGCGGGAATATAGGATTGGCTTCGTGGTTGGCCCTCGACCAAGACGGCGGCACAAGTCGATGCTGGCCGCGACGGGCCTGGCCCTCGCGGTGGTGCTGAGCGTGGCCGGATGCGACCTACAGGAGAACGCCGACCTCGAACGCGGGCGCGATCTGTTCGTCGCCAAGTGCGGCACCTGCCATCAGCTCGCCGAGGCCGCGACCACCGCCGAGGTCGGCCCGGACCTCGACGCCGCCTTCGCCGGCGCCCGCGGCTCCGGCATGGACCAGGACACGATCGAGGGCGTAGTCCAGTCGCAGATCGAGAACCCCCGCCCGGCGTCGCCCGAGCAGACCAACATCTACATGCCCGCCAACCTCGTCAGCGGCACCGACGCCGAGAACGTCGCCGCCTACGTCGGCTCGGTCGCCGGCGTCCCGGGCATCGAGCCCCCGCTCGCCCCCGGTGGCGAGGGCGGCCAGGTCTTCGCCAACAACGGCTGCGGCTCCTGCCACACGCTGGAGGCAGCCGGCAGCGCCGGCAACGTCGGCCCCGACCTCGACGAGAGCCTCCCCGGCCAGGACGCGAAGCTGATCGAGCAGTCGATCATCGACCCCGGCGCCGAGATCGTGGCGGGATTCAACCCGGTGATGCCCGCCATCTACGGGACCTCGATTGCGCCGCCCGACCTCAAGCTCCTGGTGGACTTCCTGCTCAACTGCGCCGGGGACCCCCAGGCGAAGGGCTGCAGCTAGCGCCGGATCGTCACTCGGCCGGGGGCTTCCGCTCCCGCCCATGCCAGGCCTGTAGCCCCAGCCACACCGCCGCCAGCACCTCCGCCAGCAAGACCAGCGCACCGGCCAGCGGCCCGATCAGCAGTGCCGCCGCGATCACGACCGCGGCCGCGGCGATCACGATCACGACCAGGCGGAACATCGCCGCCTCGGATCGCAGGGGATTGTCCACGCCTCAGATGATGTAGACGGTGGTGAAGACGATGATCCACATCACGTCCACGAAGTGCCAGTAGATCCCGGGTAGCTCGACCCCGAGGTGGTCCTTCGCCTTCGGGCCAAAGTGCCCGCGCCAGGCGCGAATGTTGGCGAAGGCGAGCAGCATCAGCCCGACGAAGACGTGGGCGCCGTGGAGCCCCGTGAGGCCGTAGAAGATCGAGCCGAAGGCGGTGTCGCGGGCGCTGAAGCCGATGTGGATGTACTCGTTGATCTGGATGAAGAGGAAGGTCGCGCCCAAAAGCCAGGTGAGGGCCAGCCCGGCGTACATGCCGCGGCGGTTGCCCCGGCGGATCGACTCCAGCGCCCAGTGGATGGTGAAGCTGGACGAGACCAGGATCACGGTGTTGACGCCGGCGACCGCCTTCGGCAGCTCGAACCCCTCGGGGGGCCAGGGGCCATCCGAGGCGACCACGCGAAGGAAGAAGTATGAGGCGAAGAACGCCCCGAACAACATCACCTCGGAGACGATGAAGATGAGGATGCCGAGCGTCGCCCGGTCTATGCGCGAGCTCTGGTGGGCCTCGGGCGGGCCGTGGTGGGCGTGATCGGCGGTGACCGTGGCGCTCTCCATCAGCCGCTGCGCTCCTCGCTCTGGTCGCCCTCCGCGCCGAGATCGACGGCGGGCTCGGCGACCTCGGGCACCGGGGGCGCGGCGACGTCGTCGGAGGCCTCGAAGTGTTCGACCGGCTTGTCCGTGATCGCCCTGACCTTCTCGATCAGCCCGTCCGCCAGCCACTTGGACTGCTCGCCGGCGAGGGTCGAGATCAGCACCTCGTCGATACGGTAGTGGACGATCGCGTTCTCGATCGCGGCGAACGGCTCGGGGCTCATCGGCTGGCCCGTGGCGTCGATCTCGGAGTGGTAGAGCTCGGCGAGCAGGCGCGCCAGCCGCTCACAGACGTCCTCCCGCCCGAGGTCGCCGGAGCGCGGGGAGATCACCGTGTAGCGATGCGCCGAGTCGGCCGCCTTTGACTTGAGCGCCTCGATCAGCGCCGCGCTCGCCACCGTCCTGGTGGCCACCACCAGGGTGTGGGTGACGTCCCAGCGGACCGCGTCGTCGTCGATCCGCACCGGCACGTGAGTCACCGGCGCGTCGAATCGCTCCTTCGCCCACTCGACCAGGTCGCGGCGCATCAGGCCGAAGCGCGTCTCGAGCAGGCAGGAGAGCAGGATCTCGGAGGGCCGGAAGGCGCGCACGGCGTCGTCGAGGGCCAGCGAGGGGTCCGGGTCCATGACCGCGCCGACGGCCCCGATGCCGAACTCGGCGAGTACCGCCTCGGTGACCTCGACCCGGCTCTGGGCCGCCTCGCGGAGCTCGTCGCGATCGACGATCTGGCCGGCCACCGGCTGGTTCTGCGGCGCCACGATGGCGACCGGCCCGGCTCCGGCCTCGACCCGCTCGCGAACCAGCCCGAGCAGCTTGCGCCCTCCCGCGACCTCGTTCAGGAAGGCGAGGATCGTGCCGGGGGGCGGCGGCGCGCCGTTGCTCTGGGGATCGCTCATCCCTCGCCCCCGGGCGGCGGTGGCGGCCTGCCTCCGCCCCCGCCGGACCCCGCGAGCGCGGGCTGCGGCGGCATCACCTTGGCCTCGTCGTCGCCGGAGAGGATCGCGTGCCGGGCGCCGGGGACCCCGTACTCGTAGGGACCTCCGACCACGCGCGGGATCTCGTCGAAGTTGAAGGTCGGAGGCGGCGAGGAGACCAGCCACTCGATCGTCTTCGCCCGCCACGGGTTGGCGGTCGCACGCGGCCCGAAGCGCCAGGAGACGACCATGTTGTAGAGGAAGATCAGCTGAGCGGCGCCGAGCATGAAGGCGAACAGGGAGATCGCCAGGTTCCAGTCGCCGAACTGCGCCGAGTAGTCGGCGACGCGGCGCGGCATCCCCTCCATCCCGATCCAGTGCATCGGGACGAAGGTCCCCCAGGTCCCGATCAGCGTCAGGTAGAAGTGGATCCGGCCGAGCTTCTCGTCGTACATGCGCCCGGTGATCTTCGGGAACCAGTGGTAGATCCCGGCGAAGACGGTGAACATCGACCCGCCGAAGAGGACGAAGTGGATGTGGGCGACGATGAAGTAGGTGTCGGAGACGTGGATGTCCAGCGGCACCATGCCCAGCATCACCCCCGAGATCCCGCCGACCACGAAGGTGATGATGAACCCGAGCGAGAACAGCATCGCCGTCGAGTACAGGTGCAGGACCGAGTTGAACAGCGTCGCCAGCCAGCTGAAGACCTTGATCCCGGTCGGCACCGCGATCAGCAGCGTCGTGATCATCATCGGCACCCGCAGCCAGCTGAACATGCCGGAGACGAACATGTGGTGCGCCCAGACGGTGTAGGAGAGCACCACGATCCCGAGCAGCGCCAGGGCCATCAGCCGGTAGCCGAAGATCGGCTTGCGGGCGTGGGTCGAGATCACCTCGGAGACGATCCCGAACCCGGGCAGCATCATGATGTAGACGGCCGGGTGCGAGTAGAACCAGAAGATGTGCTGGTAGCTGAGGACGTCGCCCCCGAAGGCCGCCTGGAAGAAGTTGGTGTGCAGGGCGCGGTCGAAGAGGACCATGAACTGCACGCCGGCGATGAACGGCGTCGCCGCGACCACCAGCAGCGAGGTCGAGAGGTTCGCCC
>JBDTSW010000031.1:0-20238 GCA_039930945.1 bacterium | reverse complement strand
CTAGTGGCCCTGCTCACCACCCTCGCCGTGTCAACCCTGGTCCCGAGCGCGGACGCTCAACCCAAGAGAGGGCCGAGGGCCGTCGCCGACACGGCGCCGCCGGAAACGACGATCTCCTCCGGCCCGTCGGGAACGATCGCGGTGGACACGACCGGTTTCGCGTTCTCGTCATCGGAGGTCGGCTCGAGTTTCGAATGTCAGCTCGACTCGGCAGCGTACGCCGCGTGCTCGAGCCCGAAGACCTCTTCGGCGCTCACCGACGGCTCCCACTCGTTGTCCGTGCGTGCGACGGACGCGGCGGACAATACCGACGCGACCCCCGCAACACGCTCGTTTACCGTCGACACCACCACGCCCGCCCCCCCGTCGGGCGGCATGATCCCATCGACTTGGCAGCGCTTCGCCTCGTTCGAGTCGATCCTTACCGGCGACACCGATGGCTGGCGCGCCGATTCCCCCTTCGTGGTCACGCGGACGAACGAGGTGGGCGGCACCGATGGCTCCTACGCCTCCAAGATTGTCACCAACGGCGGCGATTCGGGGTGCTCGTGCCCGCGGATGAAGTTCGAGGACGGATTCTCCTACGGTCCGGGAGACGAAGTCTGGATGCGCGGGGCATGGCTAGTTCCCGACCCGTCGAAGCTCGCCTGGTCCCGCCTGATGAACCTCGGCCACTTCGAGGCGTCGGGCGACCCGGACAACTGGTATCTGGCGCTGTTGGTCACCCAGCCCGGGCAGATGGAAGTCCGTGCCCGCCAATACCAGAGCGATGCCGGCCAGTCGATCCTCATGGCCCAGCATCCCGTCCCCCAGGGCCGCTGGTTCACGGTGGATCTGCACTTCAAGCTCTCGCCCACCGACGGGCAGGCACTGACCGAGGTCTACATTGACGGCCGACTCGTCACCTCCACAACGGAGCGCAACATGTTCTCGGAGCGCCCGCTGCACTTCTACAACGCCGGGCTGTCGTACTTCTGGCCCGGCAACGGCAACACGACCGTCTACTTCGACGGAGCGGGGCTGGCCTCGTGAGGCAAGCGGTCCTCGTCCGCCCAGGGAGCACTGCCCTGAAACAGGCGGACGAGGACCGCAGCCGAGCGGCACACGTCATGGTCGCGTTCGACCAGTGACCTGCCCGCATCGGCGCGGCGGAGGGCAGCGGAGGGATCGGCAAGCAGCTGCATGATCGCGTTGCGAAGGTCGGACGGGTTGCCCGGTTCGGCCAGCAGGCCAGTCTCGCCGTCCCGGATCAGCTCCGGAACGCCGGAGGTGCGGGTCGCCACCACCGGGACGCCGGCGCCGAGCGCCTCCATGAGCACGACCGGAAGGCCCTCCATTTGGCCGTTCGGTGCGACGACGCTCGGGAGCACGAAGAGATGGGCGTCGTCGAGGAGGCGTGTCACCGCCGGCTCCGGCAGCGCCCCATGGAAGCGCACGCGGTCACCCAACCCCAGCTCGAGTACGAGCTGTCGCAGCGGTTCGCGCAGGGGACCGTCTCCCACGAGATCGACCTGCACCCGCTCAAGCTCCGGAGGCCCACCTGCCAGCGCCTCGAGCAGGAACCGGTGACCCTTGTAGTCCTTGAGGCTCGCTACGCAGAGAGCGCGCACGGCGCCGCTCGGCCCCGGCGCCCGCGGCCGGTACCAATACTCGGACAGATCGATGCCGCAGCCGATGACGTGCACGGGGGTGGCGCGGTCACCGCCGTATGCGGCGAGGAACCCCCTGTTGAAATGCGAGATCGCCACCGCGAAATCCGCCGCTGCGAGTCGCGGTCGGAGAAAAGACTGATCGATGAAGATGTCGTGCGCGTGTGCGGTGAAGCTATACGGAACGCTTGTGAGGCGATGGCATAGCCAGGCCGTCAAGAGAGGATAGGTCGCAAAGTGCGCGTGTACGTGATCGACGCCAAGGATCGCCAGCGACCGGGCGTTGGCGGCGGCGACCGGCAGCGTCGCAACAGCGCGCGCGAGCAGCACCGGGTGGCGGGCATAGCCCCCGATGACCATCACGACAGCTGCGAGTAACCGAAGAGGGGATCGGGTCAGCCACCAGAACAGGGCGAGCACCCCACTCGCAGGCCGCGGGCGGCGGTGATGGGGTAACCATGATTCCGCTGCGGGATGGACGGTTGTCGTCGTCGGTGGAAACAGCGAGAACACCTTGCACTCGATGCCCGGATCGGACGCCACCGCATCCAGTTCCCGGACTATCCATGTCTCCGTGACCTCCGGGAATCTGGAAGTCACGTATGCGACGAGTCGGGGTCTCATTCAGCCAACGACCAGGACCGGAGCCGCGGGCACGGCAGGGTCAATATAGGTGCGAAACCAGAGCTCCAGCTGCAGGAGCGACCAGAGCTTCCGAGAGTTGTCGGCCCTGCCTGCGAGGTGATGATCGATCAGGGCTCGGATGGCCTCCTCTCGGAAGATGCCCCGCCCCAGCGACCGGTCGTCGAGCAGAACCTCCTCCGGGAGCTCCCGTAGCCTGCCTCGGAACCAGTCGGCGAGGGGGACGGAGAATCCCATTTTCGGTCGGTCGAGGATGTGGTCGGGCACCCACGTCCTGAGCGCGTCCTTGAGCGCCACCTTCGAGGTCCGCCCGCGCCGCTTCATCGCGGCGGGAAGCCCGGCCGCCAGCTCCATGAAGACGTGATCGAGCAGCGGAGACCTGACCTCGAGAGAGTGCGCCATCGTCGCGATGTCCATTTTCACCAGGAGGTCCGACGGCAGGTAGGTGTTGACGTCGGCGTCGAGGAACCGCTCGAGCGGCGTCGGCGCGTCCGACCCCTCGAGGGCGTGCGACATCACTCGCGGCGCCGAAAGCGGGGCGAGGCGCTCCAGCTCGGCCTTGAACTCCTCGGTGTAGAGCGCGGCTCGCTCCCGCTGGTTGAATCGCGACGCCATGAACGTGCTCAGCTCGGCCTGGGAGAGCGTCGCCGCCTTGGCGAGCCAGCGGGCTCGCCGCACCGGGCCGAAACGTGGTGGATCGCCCGCAAGCGCTCCCGTGACCGCCCTGAACGCCCCCGCCGCCGAGGCCGGAACCCAGCTCAGGCGGCTCGCGACCATGCCCGCCCAATAGTTGTCGTAGCCGGCAAAGCTCTCGTCCCCCCCGTCGCCGTTGAGCGCGACCGTGACGTGGCGTCGCGCAGCCTCGGCCAGGTACAGCGAAGGGATCGCGGACTCGTCCGCGAACGGCTCGCCGTAGTGCCAGACGAGCGTGGGCAGCACCTCCACGGCATCGGGCTCCAGGCGAAACTCGCTGTGCTCCGTCCCGAACAGCTCGGCGACCTCGCGTGCGCTCCCCGTCTCGTCGAAGCGGTCGACATCGAAGCCGACCGAGAAGGTCTTCACCGTCCCGCTCGATTGCATCGACATCGCCGCAACCACCGCGGTCGAGTCCACTCCCCCCGACAGGAACGCGCCAAGTGGCACGTCGCTTCGCATCCGCAGGCGGGTCGCCTCGAGCAGCGCCTCGCGGATCGCCTCGTGAGCGTCCTCCGGCGTGCGATGAGCAGCCCTGGGGGTGTACGAAAGCCGCCAGTAGCGGCGGATCTCGAGCTTGCCGTGCTCCCAGGTCAGCAGATGAGCCGGAGGGAGCTTGCGCAGCGCCGCGAAGGTGCTGAGCGGATCGGGCACGTAGCCGAACTGCAGAAACGCGTCCACGGCGTCGAAATCAACGTCGCGGGGGACGGCCTGGTCCTGAAGTATGGACTTGCCCTCCGAGCCGAACCACAGGGTGCCGCCCCGGTGCGAGTACAGGAGCGGCTTCTTTCCGAGGCGGTCGCGGGCGACCAAGAGCCGCCGGCGCGGGCGGTCCCAGAGAGCGAATGCGAACATGCCACGCAGCCTGTGGACGCACTCGTCGCCGAGGTCCTCGTAGAGATGGACGATCACCTCGGTGTCGCTGCGGCTACGGAACCGATGCCCTGCCCGCTCGAGCTCGATCCGCAGCTCGCGATAGTTGTAGATCTCGCCGTTGAGGATGACGACGACCGTGCCGTCCTCGTTCGAGATCGGCTGGTCGCCGGTATGCAGGTCTATGATTGCCAGCCGCTGAACTCCGAGCCCGACCCCCTCACCGATGTAAGTTCCCCGCGAATCGGGGCCGCGATGGCGGATCACCTCGCACATGCGCTCCAGAAGCGCCTCATCGACCTCGCCGTCGAGGCACACTTTGCCCGCGATCCCGCACACTGGGGCGACAGCGTAGACGACGGAGTCTCCGTGGCGCCCACGGCACCGCCCCGGCGGGCCCTCACTGCCGCGAGGCTCCCCGCATGACTGACGGCGATCTGGGTGCGAGCGTGATCGTGCCTGTCCTGAACGAGGAGGCGCACATCGAGGGCAGCATCGCGGCGATACTGAGCCAGCGCTTCGAGCGTGGCCTGGAGGTGCTGGTGGTCGACGGCGGGTCCGACGACCGCACTCCAGAGATCACCGAGCGGCTGGCCGGGGAGGACGACCGAGTGCGGATCCTGGCCAACCCGGGGCGGCGCATCCCCAACGCCCTCAACATCGGCCTTCACGCCGCCCGGGGTGAGTATGTAGTGCGGATGGACGCACACACCTACTACCCGCCCGACTACATAGCCCGAGCCGTGGAACGCTTCGGCGGCGGCGGCGTCGACTGCGTGAGTGGGCCCCAGGTCCCGCACGGGGAGGACCTGTGGTCGAGCCGCGTGGCGCTCGCCCTGAGCACGCCGCTTGGCATCGGCGGAGCCTCCTTTCGCAACGCCACGACCGAAATCGAGGTCGATACGGCATTCACCGGCGTGTGGCGCCGGAGCAGGCTGCTGGAGCTCGGAGGCTGGGATGAGGGATGGCCGATCAACGAGGACGCGGAGCTGGCTGCCCGGATCCAGGAGGCGGGCGGTAGGTACGTATGCATCCCCGAGATGGCCGCCCGCTACGTCCCTCGCCGGAGCCTCTCCGGGCTCGCGCTGCAGTACTGGCGCTACGGGATGTACCGGGCGAAGACGGCGCGGCACCATCCCACGGCGCTTCGCCGCTCTCACGTCCTTCCCCCCTTCTTGGCGCTCGTCTTGGCTGCGGCGGTGCTGGCGCCCGGACGCGCGGGACACCTCGCGCGCCGTGCGCTGCTCCTCTACGGCGGCACCGTGACCGTCGGAACGGCACAGGCCGCCCGCGACGGCGGCGACGCGCG
The DNA here is from genome assembly GCA_039930945.1 of bacterium. Classification (GTDB taxonomy): domain Bacteria; phylum Actinomycetota; class Thermoleophilia; order Solirubrobacterales; family 70-9; genus JBDTSW01. The sequence goes on along the minus strand of JBDTSW010000031.1, from coordinate 15,072 downwards.
TGATTGGGTGTGGATTCCGGTCGTCTTCGCGGTCATGCATCTGAGCTGGGGCGCCGGGTTCCTGGCCGGGTGCGCGCGCTTCGGCACTCCGGTCGCGGCGGTCGCGAGGCTGTTGGGCGCCTCTCGGGGCCATGCCTGACCAGGACGTTGCGATCTACTCCCCCGCGGCGGCGTGCCTGTACGAACGCCGGCCGCAGGTCACCGGCGGAGCGGAGCGCCAGACGACGCTGCTGGCCTCCGGGCTCGCCCGGGCCGGGCTTCGCGTTGCGCACATCGTGCTCCCGGTCGAGGACCCCGCCCCCCCCGTGGGGCCTGCCCCCACGCTGGTCCAGCGGCGGCTTGTCGCCACCGGGCGCGGACCGCTCGTGCGCGCGACGCAGTTGGGTCGCGTCTGGTCGGCGCTCGCCGAAGCCGACGCAGCCGTGTACGTGGTCAGAAGCGGCGTCGCGGCGCTCGGCATCGCTGCGCTGTTCTGCCGGGCGCGGGGCCGTCGCCTGGTCTTCTCGAGCTCGAACAATCTCGACTTCACCTTCGACTTCTACGCCGGCAGGCGGCCGGAGCTGGGTCTCTACAAGTTCGGAGTCAGGAACACCGACGTCGTCGTCGTTCAGAGCCGGGAGCAGGCCGAGCTCGCCAGGCGGGCGTTTCCGGGGCTCTCGCGTGTCGCCGAGGTACCGAGCTTCGCCCAGCCGGCGGCCATGTCGACCGCCCGGCCAGAGGCCTTCCTATGGGTGGGCCGCCTCGACTCCTACAAGCAGCCACTGCGCTACCTCGAGCTCGCGGAGGCGGTGCCAGACGCGCGTTTCTGGATGGTGGTTCGAGAGCTCGACCCGGAGCGATCGGGGGGCATCCCGGGCGGTGGCCGGGACCTCGAGCTCGAGCGCGAGTTCCAGCGGCGCGCGGCGGGCCTCCCCAACCTCGAGGTCCTGGAGCAGCGCCCGCACCGGGAGGCGATGGACCTCGTCGATCGCGCCGTCGCCGTGGTCAACACCGGCGCGGCGGAGGGTATGCCGAACCTCTTCCTCGAGGCGTGGATTCGCGGCGTCCCCATTCTCAGCTATGAGTTCGACCCGGATGGCCGCGTCGCGCGGGAACGCTTGGGCATCGTCGCGGAGGGCTCACCCGAACGCTTCCAGGCGGGCGCGCGGCGGCTGTGGGAGGAGCGCGACGACCGTGGGGAGGTCTCGCGCCGCGTCCGAGCCTACGTCGAGTCCACGCATGGGCCGGACGCCGTCACGAATCGCTGGTTGAAGCTGATCAGCGAGCTACCGAGGTCTTGATCTGATGCGCCTTGTGTTCGTGACAGAGGACGATCCGCTCTACGTGATTCATTTCTTCGACGTTTTCTTCGACGAGTACCCGCGGGAGCAACTCGAGATCGTGGGGATCACCGTCAGCCGGGCGTTCGATGAGTCGAAGCTGGCCACCGCGCGGCGGGTGCTTCGCTTCTATGGGACCGCGGACTTCGTGCGCCTGCTCGGTCGATACGCCGCCGCCAAGCTGCGACGCCGCTCGATCTCGACGCTGGCGCGCGAGCACTCGGTCCCGCTGCTGCCCACCTCGTCGGTGAACGATCCCGCCTACCTCCGCCGGGTTCGCCACCTCGCTCCCGACGTGATCGTCTCGGTGGCCGCGCCCGAGATCTTCGGGCAGGAGCTACTCGCATTACCCCGCATCGGCTGCGTGAACCTCCATTCCGGTCGGCTGCCGACCTATCGAGGCATGATGCCGACGTTCTGGCAGATGCTCCGCGGCGAGTCACACGTCACCATCACCGTGCACGAGATGGCGACGAGGCTCGACGCCGGCGCGGTGCTGGGAACGGCAAAGCATCCGATCCGCCCGAACGACCGCCTCTCTCGCCTGATGATGGAGGGCAAGCGGGAGGGAGCCAAGCTGCTGATCCGGGTGCTGCGAGAGCTCGAGGCCGGGACGGCAAAGCGCCAGCCGCTGGAAATGGCGCAGGCGTCCTACTTCTCGTTCCCGGGCCCCGGGGACGCAAGGGCGCTCCGCAACCGCGGACACGCGCTGCTCTAGCCTGGGCTGCGTCCATCATCGTGGAGCGCGCCTCCGTCACATCCCGACCAACTCCTCCGGCCGCCATGTCGATCGACGTGGAGGATTGGTTCCACGTCGAGAACCTGAAGCCCGCGATCCCGCGCGACAGCTGGAAGGAACGCGAGCTGCGGGTCGAGCGCAACACCGACAGGATGCTCGAGCTGCTCGACCGCAACGAGGCGCGCTGCACGTGCTTCGTGCTGGGCTGGGTCGCCGAGCGATGCCCGTCGCTGGTGGAGCGGATCGCCACCGCCGGCCACGAGGTCGCCTGCCACGGCTACGGGCACGAGCTCGTCTACGAGCTCACCCCGGAGGAGTTCCGCGAGGACGTGCGGCGCTGCAAGGGCCTGCTGGAGGACCTCACGGGCACGCGCGTGCGCGGCTATCGGGCCCCCAGCTTCTCGATCACCGACTGGTCGATCTCGATCCTGCAGGAGCTCGGCTTCGAGTACGACTCGTCGGTCTACCCGGCCTTCCCCGCCCTCGCACACCACCGCTACGGGCGCCTCGACGGGGTCGTGGCGGGCCAGCAGGTCGTGGAGCTGGCACCCGGCTTCCACGAGGTCTGCATCTCGTGCCTGACGGTGGGCTCCCGCGGCCTTCCATGGGGAGGTGGCGGCTACTTCCGGCTGATCCCCTACTCGGTGTTCCGGCGCGGGGTGGCTCGCGTGTTGCGTTCCGGTGAGCCCTACGTCTTCTACATCCACCCCTGGGAGATCGACCCCGGTCAGCCGCGCGTCGGCGGGCTCTCGAGGCTTCATCGCTTCCGGCACTACGTCGGGCTCGGCAGCGCCGAGAAGCGCTTCAGCTCCCTGCTCGCGGAGTTCCGCTGGTCCAGCGTCGCGGACGTCCTTCCCGCGCGCTGAGGACGCGGTCGTAGACCCCGCGCACCCGGCGGACCCACGACTCGGCGCTGAACTCGCGCTCGTACCGCGCGCGCCCCGACGAGCCGAGTCGCGCCCGCAACTCGCTGTCCTCCAGCAATCGCCCCAGCGGGCCGGCCAGCGCCTCGGCCGACGAAGGGGGGGCGATGAGGATTCCGGTGACGTCCGGCTCGACGATCTCCAAGATCCCGCCGACCCCGGTGGCGACGACCGGCACCCGTGCCGCCATGGCCTCGAGAAGCGTGGTGGGAAAGGCATCGAAATGGGACGGGTGGACGAGCACGTCGCTCGCGTCGAGCAGCTCCATCGCGTCCTCCCGGTGCCCGAGGAGCAGAACCGCGTCGCCCAGCCGCGCGGCGTAGCCCCGCACGGCCTCTTCGTGGGGGCCGTCGCCTACGATCACCAGTCGCGCCTGCGGGAAGCGATCGCGAAGCAGCGCCACCGCGTCGATCGATGCCTCGAAGTTCTTCTCCGGTCGCAGCTTGGACAGGGCGGTGATGACCAGTGCGTCGTCGCGCAGGCCGAGCTCCTGCCTGAGGCGTGCTCCGCTTCCCGGGCGTGAGCGATCGACGATCCCATTGCGCACCACGGTCACGTGCGTGGGGACGTCGCGGCCTTCGCCGAGATATGCGCTGCGGGCGCTCTCGCTGACCGCGATCACCGTGTCAGCGCAGTGCCTGCGCGCCCTCGAGCTCACCCAGGTCCTGAGGCGGTCCGCCCCTGCCACCGGAAACCAGTCGGCGTGAATCGTCGTGACCGAGGGGATGCCTAGCGAGCGAGCGGCTATTCCACCGAGGAAGTCGGAGGTGATGAGGTGCGTGTGCAACAGATCTGGTCGCAGGCGCGCGAGATGGGCCCTCACCCGGCGAAGCTCCCTGGGGTTGACCATGCTAGTGACCGGTACCGCTTGGGGCTCGAACCCAAGTCTTCGTAGGCGGTCGGCGGCCGGAGAGGGCGCATCGATCGGGTTGAGCGCAGCCACGGAGAGCTCGATCCCGGTGGTCGCGGCCACCTGGGCGAAGTCCGCGAGCAGGAACTCCGCCCCCCCGGATCGGAGGTTGTCGACGAGGGCGTGAACCCGCAGCCGCGCGCCTGGCGGCGGCATCGCTTCCTCAGGGCCGATCACCAGCGTGCGAACAGTCTGGGGAAGGTCAGCATTGCGCGGAAACCGCTCGGGCTCGTTCCGCGGCCGACGCTGGCGCGCGGCACGTCGTAGGGATCGAGCCGGCCTGGCCGAAGATATCCGCCGTACAGGCTGAACGCTAGTTCGACCCCGGCCTCACGAAGGATGCGTCGCGTGCTGTCATCGAAGCTCTCGATCAACCCCACCGGATACGCGAAGAACCGTATGGAGACGCCGAGCTTTTCGCGGAGGCGCCGGGCACACTCCTCGACCTCCCGGCTTTGCACCTCGGGTCGTGCCCTCCCGAGCACGGGGTGCGTCGCGGTGTGGCCGCCGATCGTCATCCCGGCGTCGCGCAGCTCGGCCGCCATCTCCCAGGTCATCCAGAGGTCCGCGCCAGCGCTCGCGTCACACCTGCCGGTGCCCGCCGCGTCGGCGCAGAAATCCAGGAAGGCCTCCGTACGCTCGGTTGGGAGGGATTTGTACGTACGGGTCAGCTCGTCGATCGCCGGTCGCCGGTCGCCGTCCAGCAAGAGACGACCCCCAAACCACTCCCTGTCTTCCAGGACCCGCCGAGGGCTGCGCCTCACCATCCAGGCCAGCTCGTCCCACCACGGCACTCTCGGGTTGTCCAGAAAACCGGTCGCGAGGAAGAACGTCGCCGGCATGCCGTACTCGCGCAGGAGCGGGAAGGCGAGCTCATAGTTGTCGCGGTAGCCGTCATCGAAGGTCACGACCACCCGGCGGCCGAGCGAGTCGGGGTTGCGCTTGATCGACTCGGGGGAAACGACCTGGAAGTGGCGCGTCAGGAACCGCAGCTGAGCCTCAAAGGTCGACGGGGTCGCGCTGAACACGCCCGAGTCAAACGGCGTTTCCTGGTCGCTTTCCTGGATGCGGTGGTAGGCGAGCACCAGCACCCCCCGCCACAGAGACGGAAGCTTCAGCAGCCACTCCATGGCAGGCGAACCCACGAGCGCCTCCGCCATCGTCCGCTTCGCGACCCGCGGACGGCTCGGCATCGAGACGGGGCGTTCCGAGGCGAGGATCAGGAGTCTCACGAGGCTAAACAGCGATCCCGGCGTCGCGGCGACGCCAGCACCACGGTGGCCATTCGATGCCCCGGCGCGCATGGCGCCTTGTGACTAGCGCCCGCAGGACGGGGAGAGGGATCAAGCGCAGCGCGGTCAACGCGGCCGCGACGAACTGCCGATCGGGCGTGGTGAGGGATCCGGCGGAGCGTCGAGGGGACTTGAAGCTGGTGTTCCTGCCCCACTCCACGTCGAGCATCGCCGGTTCGAACTCGATGCCGATGAAGGTACAGATGCGCTCCGTCTCTGCGGCCGAATCGGCGGCCAGGACCTCGTAGCTCGTCAGGTAGCACTCGTCGTGATCCCTGCAGAAGCGTGCGAGCCAGCGTTCGTAGACGGAGCAGGTCAAGCTCAGCCCGAGCAGCCTGACGAGGCGAGAGGGATACGCAGGAGGCTGCCCATCGAGCCAGAGGTGGGAGGCGATCACCCCCTGGGGCCGGCGCACGATGCCCACAAACCGTGCGTCGGGGAAGGCCGCCGACAACTCCTCTCCCAGCAGGGTGTGCTGGGGCGACTTTTCGATCCAGGCCTCGACGTCGCCGCGCTGGCGAGCCATTTCCTCCATCACGGCCCGGAAGGCCTCGGGATAACTGCGGGGGCGGCGCTCGATCAGAAACTCGGGCGGCAGGCCGGTCAGTAGGTAGTAGTCGCTAGTGGTGAAGTCCGCCGCGAAGCGGCGGAAGTTGGCCTCGTCGCGGAGGTCGCCGTAGGCGCGCGCGAAATGGGAGAAGAAGATGCTCTCGTGCACGCCGAAGTGATCCTCCGACTGGACCGCGATGGTCCCCGGGTGGTTGGCCAGGATGTTGGCCAGCCAGGTGGTTCCCGATCGCTGCCATCCGAGGACGAAGACTGGGGTGGGATGGGAGTGAGCCGATGCCGTCAACGAAGCCGTAAGGGTAGGGCGTCCGACTGCGCGGGGTGCCCCGGCATCTCGGATTCGCGATCTCGGCCCCCTTCGGTCGCCTCTGGCCTCCAGAACGACGGGTATGGTCCTGGTGACGCAAGCCGATACCGACACCACATTCCTCGTTTGCGACAGGCTCGAGGGCTTCGTCGCGCTCGAGTCCGCCTGGAACCAACTGGCGCTGCGCGCGGGAACACCCTTCGTCACGCACGAGTGGGTTCGCTCGTGGTGGCGTGCATTCGGGGAGAGGAACGCGATGGCCGTCGTCCTGCGAAGTGCAGACGGCGGCATTCTCTCCGGCGCGAGCCTGCTTCGGCGGTCAGGCCAGCTTGTCCAGGCGGCAGCCAACGACTACACCGAGGCCTGGGACGTCGTCGCCGTCGACGATACCGCGCGACGTCTGCTGTGGGACCGGATAGCGACGCTGTCCGGTCCCAGGCTCAGGCTCGCTGGCGTGCCCGCCGCCAGCCCAACTGCTGCGATCGCCCCCGAGGCGCTGAGGGCCGCCGGCTACAGGGTTGCCGTCGGACGCCAGCAGCTGAGTCCCTACGTCGCGCTCCCGGAGACCTGGGAAAAGCTCCTCGCAACGCTGAGTAGAAACCAGAGATCCCAGGTGCGCCGGAAGAGAAAGCGTGTCGAGCGCGAGGGCAGCCTCGTCTTCAGAACCACGACGGCCGCCGACCTGGACACCGACCTCGATCGGTTCTTCGAACTGGAGGCATCGGGATGGAAGGGCGCCGCAGGCACCGCGATCCTCCAGGATCCCCGGGCGCTGCGGCTGTACACCGACTTTGCGCGCGCGGCCGCCAGTAAGGGTTGGCTGCGGATTCACCTGCTCGAGCTCGGCGGAGTCGCGATCGCGGGGGACTACAGCTGCGTGCTCGGGGATGCCGCGTTCCTGCTTAAGACCGGCTTCGACGAGCGCTATGCGCATCTGTCCCCCGGTGCGGTTGTCCGTGGCGAGGCGCTGCGCGCGGCGATCGAAGCGGGTCTGGCCCGGTACGAGTTCGGGGGAGGGCCGGACCGGTACAAACTTCAGTGGGGAGGAGACCTTAGCGAGCGTCTGCTGGTCCGCGCCTACCGGGGCTCAGCCCTTCCCGCCTTCGTGTACCGGCACAAGCTGCGTCCATTCGTGCGAAGGCTCTCGCCCAGCCGCACGACCACGCCAGACCCGCAGCCCTGAGGTGACCGCCGACCGACAGAAGTCATCGTCGCTGCGCGGCGGGGTCTTCTGGTCGCTGCTCTCGTTCGTAGGGAGCAAGGCGCTGACCTTCATCGCGACCCTCGTCCTCGCACGGCTCCTCGCCCCATCCGAGTTCGGGGTCCTGGCCGCGGTCCTGGCCTTCATCACGTTGCTCGAGCTGATCAGCGATCTCGGGATGAAGGCGACGGTGATCTACGAGAGCGAGGAGGGCATAACCCGTCGCGTCCACACGGCATTCACGCTGAACCTCCTCTTCACCGCTTTCCTGACGGTCCTTGCCGTCCTCCTGGGCCCGAGCATCGCCGATTTCTTCGGTGCCGGGTCCGACACGATCCTCTTCCAGATCGCGGCACTGGACCTGCTGCTCCGGGGCCTGGGAAACATCCACGACGCCCTGCTGCTGCGAGACATGGAGTTCCGCCGGCGGATGATTCCTGTGCTGGTGAGCAATCTCATCCGCGGAGTCGCCACGATCCTGTTGGCCGTGGCCGGGCTCGGGGCCAGCGCGCTCGTGATCGGCTTCATCATCGGGAGCGCGGTCTGGACCGTCACCTTGTGGATCGTCAAGCCGTTCTGGCCCAACCTCACGATCCAGCGAAGCGCCATCCGAGGGATCGCTACGTACGGCGGGTGGGCTTCTGTGCTCGCAGTGTTTGCCGCCCTCACTCAGCGCGCGGACGTCGCTGTGATCGGCAGCGCGCTCGGCGCTCGCGCGCTCGGCCTCTACACGATCGCTCAGCGCCTGCCGGAGCTGATCGTGGGGAACGTGACCTGGAACCTCTCGATCGTCGCCTTTCCGGCGCTCTCACAGCGGCGCGACCAAGCCGACGGCAGGCTCACCGATACCACGCTCAATCTGATCCGGTACTCCGCCCTCTTCGGCATGACCATCGGCGCGGGGATGGCGGTCCTGGCGACACCCCTGGTTGTCGTGCTGTTCTCCGAGAAGTGGCTCGAGGCCGGGGCCATCATGACGCCGCTGGCAATCATGTACGGGCTCGTCTGCATCGTGTTCCCCCTGGGGGACACGTTCAAAGCGCTAGGCAGGCAACCGACCATGGTCGTGGTGAACGCGATTACGCTGCCGATTGCGGTCGGCGCCATGTTGCTTGCCGCGCCCGCGGGGATCGTCGCGGTCGCGTGGGCGCGGCTCGGGGTGACCGCAGCGCAGGGGGTGGTCTGGATCGTACTCATCAGCCGTGTTCTCGACCTCCGTTTGGCGACGGTCGCAGGAATGCTGCGTCCAGCATGTGCCGCCGCCTCCGGCGTGGCGCTTTCGGGCATCGCGGTGCGAACAGCTCTGCCCGAGCCCTCGGTCGGCCCACTGGTGCTCGCAGCGCTCGTGTCGGGCATCGGCGGACTGATCACGCTGCGGGTCTTCGCCAGCCGCGAGTACGCCGAGCTTCACGATCTCCTGCACCGCCGTGTCCTGTCCACCTCCCTCGCTCCCGCACGCTGGAGGTCGAGCCCTCCGATCGCGCCCGTGGAAATCGAGCAGACGGCCGAGCTGGGCACTGAGCGCGGCGGCCCGCAGCCCCCGCCCTGAGGTCAAGCGGCGTCGGACCGCGGCTGGCGCCAGACGCCGTACGCGTTCAGGGTGAAGTACTCCTCGAGCGGCTTTAGGCGACTCAGCGCTCGCATCGCCGGGGCGGCGCGGCTCTGGCGAACGTTGGTCTCGAAGCACAGGCACTTGAGGCTGCTCTCGTTCATCGCGCGGCGAAACCGCGCGACCGTGATCCTGTTGATCCCGATGTCGTCGAACGTTTGCGCCCGGTTCCCGCTGCGGACCCGACGGAACTCCTCGAAAATCACCGATTCGGGGAACACGAGGTGGGCCCAGGGCACCCTGCTGTCACCGGAGCCGCCGAAGGGAGACTTCCACGGCGGGCTGAAGCCCACGGCAAGCAGTCCCCCCTCCTCCAGGTGCGCCGACATCTCCCCGACCAGCTCCTCGAGATGGCGGCTCGAGCGCTCGGCGCCATAGCGCCTGAACGCGTCGGCGGCAAGCACCACGTCGAAGCGCTCGTCGCCGAGCTCCGCCAAGCTCCCCGCGAAGGGCCTGATCTCGACGGGCAGCCGAGCCTCCTCCTCCTCCTCGATCCTTGCCTCGGTCAGCTTCATCCGGCGCGCCGCCATGTCCACAGCCACGACGCGTCGTGCGCGGCGGCGGGCGACTTCGATCCCCAGGTCCGCGCCGCCTCGCCCGAGCGCGAGCACCGACTTACCGTCGAGCTCGACGAACCCGGGCACGCACCCCAGAAACGCGCGGGCTTCCTCAGGTCCGTGCTTGGACCATTCGAGCACGAAGCGGGGCACCGTGAGCCCGGGCTGGACCTCCACCATCTCCTCCAGCCCCGGTGGCCGAGTCGTCAGGCGGTAGGCGCGAGCGACCGCTTTCCTGACGCGGGGGCCCATTGGCCGAGCTCGTCAGGTCGCCCTGGGGCCCTGGGTGGGTATGTCTTCGTCGATGACCCGGTCGAAGACGACCACGCCGTGCTCGCGAAACCCCCAGGCGGCGATATGCTGGGCCCTCCCGGACCCTGCCGAGCCGGGACGGCCCGAGACCTGTGCCTCACGCGGGCCTTGTTCGGAAGCGTTCCGGCGCAGGCGTCTCCTCAGGGCGTTCAGATCGGGCACCGGCTCAACTTAACGCATGCCGGCAAGCAGCCCAAGCGCCCGCCTCCCCGCGTGGCCACGCCTCGATCCTGCCCCGCGAGCAGGCCTCAGCCCTCGCGCTCGACTCTTACGGGGTACTCAGCCTCGCTGGGGACCTCCTGGGGCCGGCGATCGCTACGCTGAGGCAGGCCGAAGGGTCGCGGCTGCGCGTACCCGTAGCTGTAGTAGCCGCGAGCGAGTCGCTCGGCGCGGCTCAGCATTACGTAGCCACGTGGCCGCCGCCCCGCCCGCTCCAGCAGATCCCGAACGAACTCGAGCTGCGATCGGGCCGTATTTCCTGGCCGGACGACGAGGAGGAGGTCCTCGATGTCGCGGGCCAGCAGCAAGGCGTCGCCGACTTCCCCGAGGGGAGCGGTGTCGACGATCACGAAGTCCGCGAGCCCCCTGGCGGCGGCGAGCAACCCGGGCATCCTGTATCCGACCGAGTCGATCAATCCCGCATCCCCCGGCTCGCCGGCCGGCGCCAGCACCCTGAGGGGGCCGAGGTGAGGGGGTCTCTGCAGGAACGGGTCGAGGTCGAGCCCGAGGCCGAGCAGGTCGGACACGCGCGGGCCCTGGTTGAGGCCCAGTGCGGCGCCCACCTGCGGCTTGCGCAGGTCGAAGTCGAGCAAGATGACGCTCTTGTCGCTCGCGGCCAGCGAGACCGCGAGGTTGACGGCCGTCGTCGTCTTGCCGTCCCCCGCCGATGCGCTCATGACCATCAAGGCGCGCGGGCCCTCGGGCTCATCCAGCTGGAGGGTGAGAGTTCGGAACGGCTCTCGAATCTCCGGGGGCATGTACCACGTGGAACCAGCGGGCCCCTGGCGCTTGCGGGCCGGGAGCTCGGGCACGCGGGCCAGGACCGGCAGAGGGTAGATTGCGAGCGCGTCGTCGTCGTCGCGCACGCGCCGGGCCGCCAGTTCCATCAGCATCGCGGCTCCGCAGCCCAGCACGAACCCCGCGAGCAACGCCAGGACGAGGACCAACCGCCCCGAAGGGCCGCTGGCAGCCGAGGGTGGAACCGCCTCCTGCGACTTCATAAGGGTGGGGTCTCCCGTGGCCGCCACCGATTGGAGCTGGTCGCGCCGAGCGATGAGGTCCGCCTCAGCGACCTCGTTGCCGGACAGCGCCTTGAGGCGGGCGTCGAGCGCCGCGATCTCCGTCTCCGCCTGGTCAATGATCACCCGCTCACGGACCTTGAGTGACGCGGTCACGAACTCGTCCGCGAGTCGTGCCGCCTCTTGGGGATCGTCGGCGGTTGCGGTAACGCCGAGGATGTTGCTCTCGCCGACCGGCTCCACAACAACCGCCTCGAGAACCTTCGCCCCGGTCCAGCCGCCCCCCAGACTCTCCGCCGCCTGATCGGCCACGGCACGCGACTCGACCAGCGACGCCGCGGTCTGGACCGTGCGAACCGGGTCCCCGGTATCGCGCAGCAGTGGCATCCCCCGGAACGTCTGGTCGTCCTGCGGCAACGGATCAACCAGAAGGTCGGCCGTCGCCTCATAGCTCGGGGAGCGGGCGGTGAGGAGCAGGCCGCTCGCGGCGACCGCAGCGAGGGTGACCAGCGCGACCACCCGCGGGTGGGCGCGAACGGCGCCGAGGTAGGACGCCATCGCGCCCTCCTCGCTCGGCCGCCCCGAGTCTGGCTCAGAAGGCAGGTTCAACAGCCGGGATTGTACGGGGCCGGCCTCTGCAGCCCTTGGCGACCACTGGCCCATGCCCCGACAGCCTCCCGCTCGCCGAGCCAGTGACGGCGACTACGGCGCCTCGGTCCCACCGCTTCCGTCCCCCGTCGTGGTGGTCGTCGTCTCGGTCTCGGTGGTGGTGCTGGTCGGCGGCGGCTGGGTCGACGTGGTGGTGGTTGAGGTGATGGTGCTTGGCGCCGACGTCGTGGTCGGCTGATCGGAGTCGCCGTCGCCGGACGCGATCACGGCGAGGGCGACGCCCAGCCCGACCACAGCCGCGATCAGAAACGCGATCGCGGCCTTCATGCCCCCGCTTAGCCCGCCGCCGCTGGGCGGATGCGTGTAGCCGTGCGGTTGCTGTGGATATCCCTGCGGCGGCTCGCCGCCGCCCGCGGACTGGCCCATGTGGCGGGTTGGATCCTCGTTCATGGCGGCGAGTCTACGGGCCGCCGCGGTCGGCCTTCTCCGGCCTCGACTTGCCCTCCGGCACCTGCTCGGTCACGGTCTTGGTCTCGGTGACCGTGTCGGTGGTCTCGGTGGAGGTGGTCGTCCTGGTGTTCGTCGTCAGCACCTCGGTGACCACGGTGGTGGTCGTCGGCTTCAACGTCTTCGTCTCGGTCTTGGTGTTGGTCGTCGTCACCTCTTCCGACCCGCCGGCGGCGAGGACGGCGGTCGAGACGCCGAGGCCCAGGGCCAGCGACGCGAGGCCGATCATCAGCGCGCGCTCGCGGCCTGACGGCCCCTCGCCGGCCGGCCCGCCCGTCGCGGCGGCCTCCGCCTCGCCGCTCGGGGGATCGAGGTCCTGGCGCTGGGAGAGCACCCGGCGTGGGTCGGGCGCAGGTGGAGGGCTTTCAGGCGAGGGATTCACGAAGGATCTCGAGCGCCCTTCCCAGATCGGCCTGATCGATCACCAACGGCGGCAGCAAGCGCAGCATCCCCGGTCCGGGGACGTTGATCACCAGGCCGGACTCCAGGCATCGACGGGCCACGGCGGCCGCGTCGAGGCCCTCGGCGAGGGTGACGCCGACCATCAGGCCACGTCCCCGCACCTCGGCGACGCCGTCGAGCTCGCCGAGCCCGCGCATCAGCTGCCCCCCCAGCTCGCGCACCCCGCGCAGCAACTGCGGGCGGTCGATCACCTCCAGCGCCGCCAGAGCCGCCGAGGCAGTGATCGGCCCTCCGGCGAAGGTCGAGCCATGATCGCCGAGCTCGAGCGGATCACCGAGATCGGGTGAGCTGACGCAGGCGCCGACGGGGAGGCCGCCGCCGAGGGCCTTGGCGGAGGTGATCACGTCCGGGCGGACGGTGAGCTGCTCGTAGGCCCAAAGCGAGCCGGTCCTCCCCATCCCCGTCTGCACCTCGTCGAAGATCAGCACGGCCCCGGCCGCGTCGCAGGCCTCGCGCGCGGCGACCAGCACCTCCTCGGCGACCGGGAAGACCCCCGCCTCGCCCTGGATCGGCTCGAGCAGGACCGCCGCCGTCGCCTCCCCGACGGCGCCGCGGAGCGCCTCGGCATCGTCGCGGGCGACGGCGACGAATCCCTTCGGCAGCGGCCCGAAGAGGTCGTCGCGGGCGAGCTTGGGCGTCGCCGCCAGGGTGCCGAGGGTGCGGCCGTGAAAGGCGCCGTCGAGCACGACGACCTCGGGCCGCTGTACCCCGCGACCGTGGGCGCGCTTTCGCGCCAGCTTGAGCGCGCACTCGTTGGCCTCGGCGCCGGAGTTGCAGAGGAAGGCCTCGCCGCCGAGGCTCGACTCGACCAGCCGCTCGCACAGCCTCAGCCCCGGCTCGGAGTAGAAGAGGTTCGAGCTGCCGGCGAAACGGGCCGTCTGCTCGCGCACGGCGGTGACGATCGCGGGATGACAGTGGCCGGCGTTATGGACCGCGAGCCCGGCGAAGAGGTCAAGGTACTCCCGGCCCTCCGAGTCCCAAAGCCGCGCACCCTCGCCGCGCACGAACTCCACCGGGGCGCGGGAGTAGGTGGGCATCGCGTAGCGGGCCTCGAGCGCCTGCAGCTCGGGGACCGTCATGCGGTGACCATGGTGCCGATGCCGGCGCGGGTGAACAGCTCCAGCAGCAGCGAGTGCGGCCGGCGGCCGTCGACGATGTGGACCGACTCGACCCCGGAGTGGATCGCCTCCGCGCAGGCCTCGAGCTTGGGGCGCATGCCGCCGGCGATGCCGTGCAGGGCCGCCTCGACCTCGGCCACCGTTGTCTGCGACACCAGGCTCTCGGGGCTGTCGGGGTCGGCCAGCCAGCCGGCGACGTCGGTGAGGAAGATCGCTTTGTAGGCGCCGATCGCGCCGGCGACCTTGCCGGCGGCGGTGTCGGCGTTGACGTTGTAGGAGTTGCCGTCGGTGTCGGCCCCGGCCGAGGCGATCACCGGGATGTAGTCCTCGGCGATGTGGTTGAGGACATCGACGTCGACCCGCTCGATCTCGCCGACGAAGCCGACGTCGGCGGCCTTGGCGTGGGGGCGGATCTCGAACAGGGCGCCGTCGTCGCCGGAGAGGCCGACGGCGGGCTGGCCGTGGCGGTTGAGCCTGCGGACGATGTCGGAGTTGACCTTGCCCAGCAGGACCATCTTCGCCACCTCGACCGTCTCCGGACTCGAGACCCGAACGCCCTCGTGGAAGCGCACCTCCAGTCCCAGGCGCTCCATGTAGCTGGTGATGTCGGGGCCGCCGCCGTGGACCACCACCGGGTTGAGCCCGACGTACTTGAGCAGGACCACGTCGGTGGCGAAGTCCTCGCGCAGAGCCTCCTCTCGCATCGCCGCGCCCCCGTACTTGATCACCACGGTGCGGCCATGGAACTCGCGGATGTACGGCAGCGCCTCGAGCAGCGTTTTGACACGTGCCCCCGAGCCGGCGTCGGTCGGGCTCACGTCGTGTACTCCGCGTTCAGGCGGACGTAGTCGCAGCTCAGGTCCGAGAAGAAGACGTGTGCACTCGCCGCGCCGCGGCCGAGGCGGACTCCCAGCTCGGCCTCGGGCACCTCGGCCCCCAGCTCCGCGGCGTCGATCCGGTCCGGACCCAGCTCGCCGAGCGGCTCCCCGGCGAGCGCCATCCCGGACGCCTGGGCGACCCGCCCCCAGTTGGGGTCGCGGCCGTGGAGCGCGGTCTGCACGAGCTGGGAGTTGGCGATTGCCCGGGCCACCCGCTCGGCCTCCTCCGCGGAGGCCGCCTCGGAGACCTCGACCCGCCCGACCCTGGTCGCCCCCTCTCCGTCGGCGACGATCTCGAGCGCGAGCTGCAGCAGCGCCGCCTCCAGCAGGCCCTCCGGAAGCGCCAGCCCGCTGGCGCCGCCGGCCTGCATCAACACGGTGTCGTTGGTGCTGAGCTGGCCGTCGACGGTGATTCGTTCGAACGAGCCAGCGACGGCCCGTCGCAGCACCGCGTCCGGATCGTCGACGAGCGCGTCGGTCTGCACGAAGCAGAGCATCGTCGCGAAGCCGGGCTCGATCATCCC
>JBDTSW010000030.1:0-20263 GCA_039930945.1 bacterium | reverse complement strand
CTAGATGAGACGATGCGAGACGTCAGGGGCGGTGCATTGACCGGTTGAGGTCAAGGTCCAAAGCAGCATCCCCGGCTGGAGCGGGCGCGCTACGTTGTAGCCATGGATGAGATCCGATTCCGGATTGCCGATGACATCGTCCACGAAGTCCCAACGCGCACGATCGAGCCCATCCTGCTTTCACGCGAAGGGAGCAGTGGTTCGATTCCCCGAGGAGAGCGCTGCCTCGGTGCAAGAAGCGGAGGCGGGACACCTGGGATAGAGTCGCGGTATCGACTACATGGAGGTAGGTATGCATATTGTTGTGGAGCACCGGATCACCGATCCGGAGAAGTTCGCCTCGATGGACGCCGAGGCGGTTGCTGGGGGGGGGCCGGCGGGTACTCAACTGCGACAGTTCCTCCCGCCCAAGGACGGGTCGGTGGCAACCTGCGTGTGGCAGGCGGACTCGATCGACAACCTCCGGAACTACCTCGACCCGGCTACCGTCGGCGTGACTGAGAACACGTACATCGAGGTTGACGAGGAGAGCGCTGTTGGCCTTCCGGAGGCTGCTGCGGCAGGCGCGTAGTAGGGCTTCCGAGCGTCACCCGAAAGCGCCCCAAATTGGGGGCGCTTCTCTTTGCTGCTCTAGTCGATCCGCCGACGCCCGCACGGGCTCTGCGTGACGCGACCGAGAACGCCCCCTGCTCGGCGCGAAAAGGAAGCCTCTAGATCGGTGCGGATCCGCCACCTTCGCACCCGGCCCTACCGGCCTCAGACCAACGGCAAGGCCGAGCGCTTCATCCGCACGATGCTCGGC
Source organism: bacterium (assembly GCA_039930945.1). GTDB lineage: Bacteria > Actinomycetota > Thermoleophilia > Solirubrobacterales > 70-9 > JBDTSW01. The sequence goes on along the minus strand of JBDTSW010000030.1, from coordinate 19,461 downwards.
GGCTGGGCCTACGGCGCCATCTACCGCGACTCGACTGAGCGCACCGCGGCGCTGGAAGGCTGGCTATGGCGCTACAACTTCAGACGACCGCTCGGCTCTCTCGGCCGAAGACCGCCCGCAGCTCGCCTTGGCGAGCTGAACAACCTGCTCGGGTCTTACATCTAGCCGACGATGACCTTGCCGTTCATGCGGGCCCGCTCGGCGATCTCCTGGGAGCGGTCCACGGCGTCGACCAGCGCCCGCAGGGCGTCGCCGAGGACCCGCATCCGCTCGGGCTCGGAGCGCAGCTCCAGCAGGCGCTGCTTGGTCTCGGCCGGGAGCTCGACCCTGGCCGCGATCGCGTCGGCGTCGTCGGTGGCGAGGTCGTCGGAGTCCGGCGGCTCGCCGGAGACGCGCTCGACCAGCTCGGCGAAGGCGTCGCGGGCGACCTCGGCGACCTCCTCGCGCCCCTGGGCCTCGGCGGTGGGCTCGGCGTCGATCGGCTCGATCTCGCCGCTGGGGTATTCGGCGTCCTCGAAGCGGTCGAGGACCTTGAACGGCAGCTCGCCGGTGACGACGACGTTCATACGGCCGTCCTCGAAGCGCTCGACCACCTGCGTCACCCGCGCGGTGCAGCCGATTCGCCTGGCGCCCCCTTCGTCATCGCGGAAGACGATCCCGAACGGCTCCTCGGAGTCGAGGCAGTGGCCGATCATCTGCATGTAGGGCTCCTCGAAGACGTGGAGCGGCATCAACTCGCCGGGCAGGATCACCGCCGGCAACTCGAAGATCGGCAACTCTTGGCCCTCTTCGCCCGCCATGCGGACAGTCTAGAGGCGGTCGAGCACCTCTGCCGCGGCGCGCTCGCCCGAGCGCACGGCGCCGTCCATGTAGCCCGACCAGACCTCGGCGGTCTCGGTGCCCGCCCAGTGGATCGGGCCGATCGGGTCGCGGATCACCGCGCCGAAGCCGGTCTGCACGCCCGGTCCCATGAAGCACACCGGCCCGCCGCCGGTGTAGCGCTCGCGCGACCAGTCCTGTTCGATGAAGCGCTCCGGCTTGCGGCCCCGGGGCCCGAACGCCCGCCCGATTCCGTCGAGGACCGCCTGCCGGCGCTCGTCGGCGTCGAGGCGCTGCAGCCGGCGGGCGTCGCTGCCGCTGGAGAAGGCGAGCAGGATCCCCGGCGAGCCGTCGGGAGGGGAGTTGTCGAAGGTGGTCGTCGCCGGCCCGGTGTCGGAGACGGCCTCGCCGCTGAGCCCGTCGGCGCGCCAGAAGGGCTCGTCGTAGACCGCAATGCACTTCAGATAGGAGCCCCATGGCATCCGCTGGGCCAGCTGCGAGCGGGCCGGCGGCAGCTCCGGGAGCCACTCGACCCGGTCGCAGAGGGGGGGCGCGATGGCGACGATCGCCCGCCGGGCCGAGGCGACCGCCTCGCCGGCCTCGATCGTCACCCGCCCGGTGCCGTAGGTGACACGGGTGGCCGGGGCCGACGTAACCACCCGGTCTCCGAGCTCGGCCGCGAGACGCAGCGAGATCAGCTGCGAGCCGCCGACGAAGCGGTCCTGCTGGGCGCCGCCCTCGGTGTCGATCAGTGAGTCGAAGCCCCCGCCCGAGCGCATGTACCAGAGCGCGTAGAGCAGCGACAGGTCGGCGGAGTCCGCGCCCCACACCGTCCGCACCGCGATCTCCACCAGGCGCCGTGCCGGCGCGGTGTGCATGGTCCGCCGCAGCCAGGAATCCAGGGTCATCGAGTCGAGCCGGCGTGCCCGCGGCGACTCCCACGGCGCCGACAGCGGGACCCGCTTGCCGAGCGCGTCGAGCCGCCTCCGGGTGATCTCGACCTCCAGCAGCGAGGCGGGGTTGAGCCGGGGGATCGTCCCCGAGTAGCGGCGCAGGCGGCCGCCGAGCTCGAGCACGTTCTGGCCCTCGATGTGGGTCGGGAACGTTTCCACCCCGAGCTCGGTCGCGACCGCGGCGAGGCGGTCCTGGGTCGGGCCGATCCACTGGCCGCCGATCTCGACCACCTTGCCCTGCCCGAGGTCGGCGTTCAGGGTCCGCCCGCCGACGCGGTCGCGCGCCTCCAGCAGCACCACCGAGGCGCCGCCGCGGACGACCTCACGCGCGGCGACCAGGCCCGCGAGGCCGCCTCCGACCACGGCGACGTCGACTTCGACACTTCGACTCAAGTTGCGGAGCTTAGTAGCGCTTAAGCGACTCGGAGGACTGTGCACGAGTGGCATTGCTGATGCTGTTCGCCTTTGTGGCCGGCGCGGGCACGGCCCTGTCGCCGTGCGTGCTGCCGGTGCTGCCGGCCGTTCTCAGCGCCGGGATCACCGGCGGGCGCCGCCGGCCGCTGGGTGTGGTCGTCGGCCTGGCGGCGTCGTTCACCTTCGCCACCGTCGCCCTCGTCTACGTGATCGAGGCGCTGGGCCTGCCTGACGACTTCCTGCGCACGCTCGCGATCGTCACCCTGTTTTCCTTCGGGATCCTGCTGCTGCTGCCGGCGCTGGCGGCGCGCGTGGAGGCCTTCATCTCCCGGATCGTCCCCGGCCCCGCGCGTGCAGCCGGAGACGGGTTCGGCTCGGGCTTGGTCTTGGGCGCCAGCCTGGGGCTCGTCTACGCACCCTGCGCGGGCCCGATCCTCGCCGGGGTGATCACGGTCTCCGCGGCGCAGGACTTCACCGCCGGAAAGCTCGCCGTCGCGCTGGCCTACGCGGTCGGCTCGGTCCTTGTCCTCTACGCGCTGATGCTCGGCGGCCGGCGCCTGGCCGACCGTCTCTCCGCCTACCGCGGGCGGATCCAGATGGCGATGGGAGCGATCATGGTCGCGGTCGCCGTGGCGATGACCGCCAACCTCGACATCGAGTTCCAGACCGCGATCGCCGACGACCTTCCCGCCTTCCTCGTCAGCCCGACCGGCGGCCTGGAGGAAAGCGGCGCGGTCGCTGACGAGCTGGCGCAGGTCCGCGGCGGCGATGGCGCCAAAGAGGCCGGAGTCACCGAGGCGGCGGCCGGGACAACGCTCCCGGACTTGGGCCTGGCCCCGGAGCTGGCCCCGGGGAACTGGCTCAACACCCAGGGCGGCAAGCCGTTGACGCTGTCGGGGCTGCACGCCCGCAACCGGGTCGTGTTGATCGACTTCTGGACCTACACCTGCATCAACTGCATCCGCACGCTGCCCTACATCAAGGCCTGGGACGCCGAGTACCGCGACCAGGGGCTGACGGTGATCGGGGTCCACGCGCCCGAGTTCAGCTTCGAGAAGGACACCGGCAACGTCGAGGACGCGATCGCGTCCAACGACCTGCGCTACCCGGTGGTGCAGGACAACGAGCTGGCGACCTGGACCGCCTTCTCCAACCAATACTGGCCCGCCAAGTACCTGATCGACGCCGACGGCCACGTGCGCTACACCCACTTCGGCGAGGGCGCCTATGAGGAGACCGAGGCGGCGATCCGCAGCCTGCTGGCGGAGGCGGGGGACAAGGGGCTCGGCGAGCCGGTGCAGGTCAGCGGCGCCGAGCAGGTAGACCGCGGCCTGCGCACGCCGGAGACCTACATCGGCTTCGAGCGAGCTCAGGGCTATGCCGAACCGCTCCGCCCCGGGGTCAACGACTACCGGGCCCCGAGCGAGGCCTCGCTGCAGCCGAACGAGTTCGCCCTGGGTGGGCGCTGGCAGATCGATCCCGAGTCGGGCAAGGCGGTCACGGACGCGACCCTGAGCGCGCGATTCAAGGCCCGCCGCGTCTTCCTGGTGCTGGGCTCGCCCGGCCGACCGCGGTCACTGCGGGTAGAGCTCGACGGGAAGCCGATCCCAGACGCGCTCGCCGGCTCGGACGTCGACGGAGGCTCGGCGACGGTCACCAAGCAGCGCCTCTACCGCCTGGCGGAGCTGCCGCGGGCAGGCGACCACACCCTGACCCTGCGCTTCGGGCCGGGGATCGAGGCCTACGCCTTCACCTTCGGCTGAGCCGGCCGCTCAGGGCCGGCTCGCGCTCAGCATCAGGTTGTAGAAGAGCTGCGGCGGCAGTCGCGGCTCCAGCAGCCCCGCGTCGACGCGCTGCAGGGCGATGTAGCTGCGAAAGGCGAACTGTCGCCATCGCTGCGGCACCTGGTCCGGGTCGGCGGTCGACTCCAGCGAGCGCAGAGTCCAGCCCCAGAGGTTCGCCAGCAGCTCCTCGCCCTGGATTCGAGCCGACTCGAAGCCGCCGGCATCGAGGTGCCGGCGCAGGTCCGACGGGGTGAAGGCGTGGACGTCGACCTCGGGCTCGAGGTCGTGGCAGTCTTCGTGCCCCGCCTCGACGCCGTTGGATGCGGCGGCGCCGAGCAGTCGCCGCCAGGCGGGGCCGAGGAGCCGGCCGGCGCGCTTGGGCACGGCGGCGAGCCGGTCGCCGTGGCGGGAGGGCTCGCCGCAGAATGCGACCACGCCCCCGGGTCGCAGCACCCTGCCGAACTCGCCGAAGGCGCGGTCCAGGTCGGGGATGTGGTGCAGCACCGCGTGGCCGAAGACGAGATCGAAGCTGGCGTCGTCGAAGGGAAGCGCCTCCGCCTCGGCACGGACCGCCTCGACCGCCACGCCGAGGCGCCGAGCGGTGCCCGACAGCGCCCCCAGCATGCCGTTTGAGATGTCGGTGGCGGTCGAGCGCTCGATCAGGCCGAGCTGGGCAAGGTTGAGCGAGAAGTAACCGGTGCCGGCGCCGATCTCGAGCGCGTCCCCGAACGGCTCGGGCGGCTCGTGGCCAAGGGCCTTGACCAGCTTGGCGCGCACCTGGGCGCGGCCGACCTCGCCGTAGTCGATTCCCCACTTGGCGTCGTAGGAGGGCGCGGCGACGTCGTGATAGCGGGTGTTGACGTCCTTGATGTGCTCAGCGGTGGCCGAGGGCGAGGCGGGCATCGGGACCGGGATCGTAGTGTCCAGCGGGTGACAGCAGTGCAGCATGGCCAGCCGGCGGGGGTGCCACCGCTCGAGCTGACGGGCGAGCGGACGCTGCCCGACGTGCCCGCCGAGAACTACTGGTTCCGGCGCCATCTGGCCGTCTATGAGTGGATCGCCGGCAGGGTGGGCGCACTGCGCGTCGCCGACCTCGCCTGTGGCGAGGGCTACGGCTCCGATCTGCTCGCGGCCACCGCCGCCGAGGTAGTCGGGGTGGACGCCAACCGGGCGGCCCACGAGCACGCACGCGCCCGCTACGTGCGTTCGAACCTGCGCTTCGAACGCTCGCTGGTCGAGGCCTTCGAGGGCCCCTGCGACGCGATCGTCTTCCTGCAGACGATCGAGCACATAGTCGATCCGGGAGCCCTGCTTGCGGGCTTCGCGGCCGCCGCGCCGGTCGCCTACGTCTCGACCCCTAACCGGCTGACGCTGGCCCCGCCCGGAGCGCGCAAGTCCGACAACCCCTGGCACCTGCGCGAGTACACGCTGGCGGAGTACCGCGACCTGCTTGCTCCCCGCTTCTCCGAGGTCGAGGTCCTGGGCCTCTTCCACGCCCGCAAGCTGCGCGCTCACGAGCTGGCGCTGGGCGCCGGCTGGGACCGCGCCCACAGGGCCCTGCGCCTGACCAGGCCCTTCTACGATCGCTTCACCCCCGCGATCGCCGCCTCGGACTTCCGCCTCTACGACGAGACGCAGAGGGATCTCGGGGGAGCCCTTGACTTCGTGGCGATCTGCCGTGCCTGAGGACCACTCGGCGGCATCCGCGGGTGGCGGCGGGGGGAGGGGGTCCGAGGACCCGAACTATCGGGTCGGAAGCCCCGGGCCCCCTCCCACCGGCGACAGGACCCGCGAGCCAGGGCACGTGGGTGACCTAGCGATCGTGCTCCACAGCCACATGCCCTACGTCGAGGGCTTCGGCACCTATCCGTTCGGCGAGGAGTGGCTGTTCGACGCCGTCTGCCGCTCATACGTCCCGGTGATGGACATCGCCGATCAGGTCACCGTCACCGTGACGCCGGTCCTCGCCGATCAGCTCGAGGCCCCCGGTGTCTGCGAGCGCCTCGGCGAGTTCCTGCGCGAGTTCCGGATTCGGTCGGCCGACGCCGATGCCGATGACGTCGACGCCGAGTTCGAGCCCGCCTGCCGCGCCGAGGCCGAGCGCTACCGGGCGGTGCAGGCGCGACTGGCCGAGACCGGTGGCGACCTGCTTGCGATCTTCCGCGAGCCTGCCGACTCCGGCCGGGTCGAGCTGATGGCGTCGGCCGCGTCGCACGCCGTGTTGCCGCTGGTGGCGACGCTCGCCGGGCGCCGGCTGCAGCTCGACGCCGGTCTGCGCTCGCACCGCCGGCGCTTCGGCGGGGCCGCCGGCTTCTGGTTGCCCGAGTGCGCGTATGAGCCCGGCCTCGAGGCGCTCCTGGCCGAGCGCTCGCTGCGGTACTTCTGCAGCGACCAGTCAGCGCACCAGGACGACCTCGCCGCCCTGGTGCCGGCGGCCACGCGCGCGGGCCCGGTGGCGTTCACGATCGACTGGGAGGCGGTGGGCTGGCTGTGGTCGCTGGACGGCTACCCCTCGGACCCGCTGTACGCCGATCTGCACCGCAAGAGCCTTCGCGGGGCGCGGCCCTGGGCGATCGGCGGCGGCGCCTACGACCCGGTGGTCGCGACGCGACGAGCGCGCGAGCAGGCGGCGGAGTTCGTCGAGGCGGCATCGGCGCGGCTGGCGGCCTTCCGGGCCGGGCGCGGCCACCCGGGGTTGATGGTCTTCGCGGTCGACACGGAGCTGCTCGGCCACTGGTGGTGGGAGGGCCCCGAGTGGCTTGCCGAGGTCTGCCGGCTGGCCCCCGGCGCGGGCGTCGAAATGACCACCCTGGGGCGGGCGCTGGAGCGCCACCGTCCCGAGGCGCGCGAGCTGGCCAGATCCAGTTGGGGCGAGGGCAAGGACCTGCGTACCTGGGACTCGCCCTCGGTCGCCGACCTCGCCTGGGCGGCGCGGCGGCTGGAGTTGCGCCTGCTTGGCGAGATCGGCGGGCGCGGCCTGGCCGACCCTGCGGCGACGCGCGCCGCGCGCGAGCTGCTCGCGGTTCAGGCCAGCGACTGGGCGTTTCTGGATGGGCGCCGGCAGGCGGGCGACTACCCCTTCCAGCGGGTCACCGCCCACGCTGAGGCGATGCTGGACGCCATACACTCCGTCACCGAGCCCGATCCGCGCCTGCGAAACCTGGCGCCAGACCTGAGCCTCGCCCCGCTCACAGAACCTTGAGCCGAGTCCTGATCCTCTCCTGGGAGTACCCGCCGCTGATCGAGGGTGGCCTCGCCCGGCACGTCCGCAAGCTCTCGGAGGGCCTGGTCGAGCGCGAGGTCGAGGTCCACGTCCTCACCCGCGGCGGCGAGGAGTCGCCGGCCGACGACTTCGTCGGCGGGGTCCATATCCATCGCGTGATCGAGCCCAAGCGACCGACCGACCTCGGTGAGTTCGTCGCCTGGGTCGAGCGCATGAACGCCGACATGCTCGCCGCCGGCGTCGAGCTCGGTGACCGCTTCGACTTCGATCTGGTCCACGGCCATGACTGGCTGGTGGCAATCGCCTGCGACCACCTCGCACGTCGTTTCGACGCGCCGCTGGTGACGACGATCCACGCGACCGAGCACGGCCGCCACCAGGGATGGGTCGACAAGCACCCTCAGTCCTACATCCACGGGGTCGAGCGCTGGATCAGTAACCGCGCCGACAGGGTGATCGCCTGCTCGTATTACATGCGCGAGCAGGTGGCCGACATCTTCGCCGTCCCCGAGGACCGGATCTCGGTGATCGGCAACGGCATCGACCCCGACGACCTCCAGCCCCAACCGGGCCCCGAGCTCGAACGCCTGCGCTCCGAGTTCGCCGGCCCCGAGGAGAAGCTCGTCCTGCTGATCGGCAGGCTCGTCTACGAGAAGGGTTTCCAGCTGGCGCTGGAGGCGATGCCCAGCGTGGTCGCCCAGGTCCCGGGCACGCGCTTTCTGGTCGCCGGCTCGGGCACGCACGAGTCGGAGCTGCGGCGCCAGGCGGGCGACCTCGGCCTGATGGAGCAAGGGACCTTTCTCGGCTGGATCGGCGACGACGTGCTGCACTCGCTGTACCGGATCGCCGACGTCTGCGTCGTCCCCTCGATCTACGAGCCCTTCGGCCTCGTCGCGCTCGAGGCGATGGCCTCGGGCTGCCCCTGCATCGTCGCCGACACGGGCGGGCTGCGCGAGGTGGTGCCCGAAGACGGCGCCGGCCTGCGCTTCGCACCGCGCGACCCGGAGGCCCTGGCGGAGGTCGCCGTTCGCCTGCTGCGCGACGACAAGCTCGGCGAGCGCCTGATCGAGGAGGGACTCGAGCACGTCCGCGGCTTTGATTGGGCCGACGTGGCCGAGCAGACGGCTTCGCTTTACGGCGAGCTGGTCGGGGTGGAGCGAGCCTGAGCGGTCAGGCCGGCGGAGCCACAGGGCTCGGCCAGCGCAGGGTTGCGGGAGCGTCACGCTCCCTGATCACGCGTGCCGGCACTCCGGCGGCGACGACGTTGGCGGGCACGTCCTTGGTCGCGACGGCATAGGTCCCCAAGATCGAGTTGTCGCCGACGCTGACGCCGCGCAGGACGCAGGCTCCGTAGCCGACCCAGACGTTCGAGCCGACCTCGACCGGCAGCTTGTAGATCCCCTGCTGGCGGATCGGGCGCTCGACCTCGACGATCCCATGGTCGAAGTCGATGAACATCGCCCGGTCGGCGATCACGCACTGCTCGCCGATGCGGACCTGCTTGAAGGCCGAGATCGTGCACTCCTGGCCGATCACCGTCTTTGCCCCGATCTCGACCTCGCCCTCGTGGCAGCGGAGCTTGGTGCCGTCGCCGATCCAGGTGAAGCGGCCAAAGCGCAGCCTCCCCCGCCTGCCGATCTGGATCTGCAGGTCGCGGCCGAAGAACACCGGGCCGTCGGTCTCCCAGCGCCAGCCCGCCGGGGTCAGCAGCCGTCGCCAGAGATAGCGCCACAGCAGGCGCGCGTACTTGGCGTTGAGCATGCCGTTGGCGGCGAAGAAACGAATCGAGCGAATCAAGGTCGCTGGAATCTACGCGGCGCCTAGACTCCGCGCCCGATGGCCGAGTCGACCGAGTCAGCCGAGCAGTCCCTGGCCGAGCGGGTGATCTCCGGCGAGGGTCGCGCCCTGGCCCGGGCGATCAGCATGGTCGAAAATCGCGACCCGCAGGGCGACGCCCTGGTCGCCGAGCTGTTCCCGCGGACGGGCGCCGCGCGCGTCATCGGGCTCACCGGCCCCCCGGGGGTCGGCAAGAGCACCCTGATCGGGGCGCTGACCACCCAGATCCGCGCCGACGGCAGCGACGTCGGCGTGCTCTCGATCGATCCCTCCAGCCCGTTCACCCAGGGCGCTGTCCTCGGCGACCGGATCCGCCTCGCCGACCATTTCCTCGACCCGGGGGTCTTCATCCGCTCGATGGCCACCCGCGGCTCGCTCGGCGGGCTGGCCGAGGCGGCGCTGCAGGCGGCGCTGCTGATGGATGCGTCGGGCAAGGACTACGTGCTGCTGGAGACCGTCGGCGTCGGCCAGGGCGAGATCGACGTCGTCGATCACGCCGACACGATCGTGCTGGCGCTGATGCCCGGCTCGGGCGACTCGATCCAGGCGCTGAAGGCCGGCGTGATGGAGATCCCCGACGTGATCGTCGTCAACAAGTGCGACCACCCCATGGCCGAGACGATGGTCCGCGAGGTGCGAAGCGTGCTCGCGCTCGGTCCCGTCCGCGCCTGGCGAGTCCCGGTCGTGAAGACCGAGGCGACCGGCGGAGAGGGGATCGCGCAGCTGCGAGAGACGATCGACGAACACCGTGCCCACATCGAGCAGGAGGGCACGCTCGAGGCCCGCAGGGCGCGCAACCTCCGAGCGGAGGTGATCGGCATCGCCGCGGCTCGCCTTCGCCGCGACCTCGAGAGCAGGGCGAGCGGGGACCCCGAGTGGGCTCGACTGCTGGAGAGCGTCGTCAGGCGGGAAACCGACCCGGCGACGGCGGCACGCCGGCTGCTCGAGGGCCAGACGCCCTAGCTGCCGTTCGCCCGTCGTCTAGGCGGCGGCCGACCAGTCGTAGGGGTGTGGCTTCGACCCCGCGGCCGGGGTCTGGGCGACGACCAGGTTGCGGCGCCCGAACTCGTTGCGCACCACCTTCACCTCGGACCACTCGTCCAGCGGTGCGAATGCGTCAGCGAGCTGCAGCGCCAGCCGTGATGGCTTGCGCCTGCGGAATCCGGCGCTCTCCTCCGGTGCTGCCACGGGAGATCCCCTCTCGTAGGAGGCAGGAACGGCGCCCACCCTAGACCCGGCCGAGGACGTAACAACCGCCACGCACACAGCGAAACCGCAAGTTGGGCCGAGATCAGCAGCCGAGCTGACGCGCGATCACCATCTGCTGAACCTCGTCGGTGCCCTCGCCGATGGTGAGGATCTTGGCGTCGCGATAGAAGCGGCAAACCGGGTATTCCTCGATGTAGCCGTATCCGCCGTGGATCTGCACGGCCTCCTCGCAGGCCCGAACCGCCAGCCGGCCGGTCTTCAGCTTCGCCTGCGCCGCGGTCAGCGTGAACGACTGACCCGCGTCCTTTTCCAGCGCCGCCTTATACGTCAGCAGGCGCGCCGCCTCGACCTCGGCCGAGATGTCCGCGATCTTCGCCTGGATCGCCTGGAACTTCGAGATCGGCTGCCCGAACGCCCGGCGTTCCTTCGCGTAGGCGATCGCCTCGTCGAGGGCGCCCTGGGCGAGCCCCACGCCCATCGCGGCCACTCCGATCCGGCCGCCGTCGAGGATGTGCAGGAACTGCTTGAAGCCCTCTCCCCGGCGGCCGAGGAGGTTCGACTCCGGCACCCGGCAGTCCTCGAAGGCGAGCGGCCGGGTGTCCGAGGCGTTCCAGCCCATCTTCCGGTAGGGCTCGCCCTGCTCGTAGCCGGGGGTGCCGTTGGCGACGATCAGGTTCGAGATCTCGCGTGAGCCCTTCGCCCCGGTGAGCGCGGTGATCGTCACGCAACCCGAGATCTCGGTGCCGGAGTTGGTGATGAACTGCTTCGCTCCGTTGATCACCCACTCGTCGCCGTCCAGCTTCGCGGTGGTCCGCGTCGCCGCGGCGTCCGACCCGGCGTCGGGCTCGGTCAGGCCGAAGGCGGCCAGCCGCCTGCCGGCGCAGAGGTCGGGCATCCACTCCGACTTCTGCTGATCGGTGCCCCAGAGGTGGATCGGCATAGTCCCCAGCGAGGTGTGAGCCGCCAGCGTGATGCAGACGGAGGAGTCGACCCGCGCCAGCTCCTCGACGGCGAGGGCATAGGAGAGGGTGTCCGCGCCGCCGCCGCCGTACTCCTCGGGGAAGGGAATCCCCATCAGCCCGAGCTCGCCGAGCTTGGCGACGATCCCGTAGGGAAACGCCTTGGTGCGGTCGAGCTCCTCTGCGACGGGGCGAACCTCCTGGCGTGCGAACTCCCGGACGGTGTCGCGCAGCAGCCGCTGTTCGTCTGTGAGGCCGAAGTCCACGGCGGAGCCCGGTCGCGCCTAGGAGCCGGCCAGGTCTCGCGCCAGCGCGACCAGCAGGCGCACGCCGAAGCCGGTCGCCCCGTTGCCGACATACTCGCGGCCGACGTCCCAGGCCGTGCCGGCGATGTCGAGGTGGACCCATGGCTTGGCGTCGACGAACTCCTCCAGGAAGGAGGCCGCGTAGATCGAGCCGGCCTTGCGCTTGGCGGAGGCGTTGGTGAGGTCGGCGACCGAGCCCTTCGTCAACTCCTTGTACTCCTGGTGAAGCGGCAGCCGCCACGCCAGCTCGCCGGTGCTCTCGGCGGCCTCGGCGACCTCGGCCGCCCAGGCGTCGTCGTTGGAGACCAGCCCGGCGTAGGTGGAGCCCAGCGCGACCAGGATCGCCCCGGTGAGGGTGGCGAGGTCGACGACGCGGTCGGCGCCCAGCTCGCGGACGCAGTAGGTGAGCGCGTCGGCCAGGATCAGCCGGCCTTCGGCGTCGGTGTTGTTGACCTCGACGGTCTTGCCGTTGAGCTGGGTGATGATGTCCCCCGGGCGGGTGGCGGTGCCGCTGGGCATGTTCTCGGTCGAGGGAATGACCGCGACCAGATCGATCGCCACATCGAGCTCGGCGATCGCGGACACGGCCTCCAGCACCGCGGCGCCGCCGGACATGTCCATCTTCATCTCCTCCATCTTCGCCGACGGCTTGATCGAGATCCCGCCGGTGTCGAAGGTGACGGCCTTGCCGACCAGCCCCAGGCGCTCGCCCGAATCGGAGCCGCGGTGGCGGAGGACGATCAGGCAGGGCTCCTCGACGGTGCCCTTGGAGACGGCGACCATGCCACCCATCCCGAGCTCGGCCATCTGCTCGCGGCCGAGGACGTCGACCTCGACGCTGGAGTGGGTGGCCGCGATCTCGCGGGCGCGGTCGGCGAGGTAGGTGGGGTTGGCGACGTTCGCGGGCAGGTTCTGCAGCTCCCGGGCCCGGTTGGCCGCCTCGGCTGCGACCAGCGCGACCCGCGCGGCGGCCTCGGTGGCCTCGGCGTCGTCGTCCGTGAGCAGCGCGATCCGGTCGATGTCCATCGGGGCCGGGTCGTCCTGATCGCGGCCGCGGAAGCGGTCGAAGCGGTAGCCCGTGAGGATCGTGCCCTCGACGATCGCCGCGGCCGCCTCGGCCGTTTGCAGGCGCTCCGCGGCGGGTAGATCCCAGGCGATCGAGGTCGCGTCGAAGCGCTGGGCCTGCTTGGCGGCGACCGCCGCCGCCACCCGCAGGCCCTCGGCGCCGAGCTCGTCGGACGATCCGAGCCCGACCACGAGCACCCGCTCGCCGGCGCTCGGCCGGAGCACGGTGGCCTTGCTTGCGGCGGTGCGCACATCGGCGGCGCCCGCCACCTCGGAGAGCGGGGCCGATAGCTCCTCTCCGTCGGCGAGCGCGAGGACGCGGAGATCCGCCTGGGCATCTGAATCGCTGGGGATGACGTCAACCTGCATGGGGTGGTGTTCTAGCATTGGCGGCCCTTCGGCCCCCCGGCCCTCTCGTCGACAAGGAGATGCACGCATGCCCCAGACCGTGATCCTCGGCACCGCCAGGACCCCCTTCGGGAAGATGGGCGGGGCGTTCGCCTCGAAGAGCGCGGTGGAGCTCGGGGGCGCGGCGATCTCGGCCTCGCTGGAGCGCTCCGGGGTCGATCCCGAGCAGGTGCAGCAGGTGGTCTACGGACAGGTTCTGCAGGCGGGACAGGGTCAGATTCCCTCGCGCCAGGCACAGATCGCGGCCGGGATCCCGAAGGAGGTGCCCTCGGAGACGATCAACAAGGTCTGCGCCTCCGGCATGCGCGCCGCCGGCCTCGCCGACCAGGCGATTCGCGCCGGCGACGTCGAGGTCGCGGCCACCGGGGGGATGGAGTCGATGAGCACCGCTCCCTACCTGCTGCCGGGAGCGCGCTTCGGCTTTCGCTTGGGCGACGTCACGGCGGTCGACGCGATGACCCACGACGGGCTCACCAACCCCTTCACGCAGAAGCAGATGATCCACGAGGCCAGCGACGTCTCGAACGAGCTCGAGATGACCCGCGCCGACATGGATCGCTGGGCCGTGCGTTCGCACCAGCTCGCCGCCAGGGCCACCGACGAGGGCCGCCTCGCCGACGAGATCGTCGCCGTCACCGTGAAGTCGCGAAAGGCCGAGACCGTCGTCGAGGCCGACGAGGCGATCCGGCCCGACTCCTCGATCGAGGGCCTGGCCAAGCTGCCCGCGATCGGCGGCTCGGACGCGACCCACACCGCCGGCAACGCCTCCGGCGTCAACGACGGCGCCGCCGCCGTGGTGGTCGCCTCGAGCGAGTGGGCCGAGCGCGAGGGCCACACGCCACTCGCCAGCGTCCTCGCCTACGGGGCGGTCGCCGACGACTTCGCATACCTCGCGCGGACGCCCGCCAAGGCGGCGAAGCTGGCACTGGAGAAGATCGGCAAGACGCCCGAAGACGTCGACCTCTGGGAGATCAACGAGGCGTTCGCCTCGGTCGCGATCAACTCGGTGCGGATGCTTGGGGTGGACGACGAGAAGGTGAACGTCAATGGCGGCGCGATCGCCCTCGGCCACCCGATCGGAGCCTCCGGGGCGCGGATCGTCGGCGCCCTCGTGCACGAGCTGCGGCGCCGCGGCGGAGGCCTGGGCTGCGCCGCGATCTGCTCCGGCGGCGGTCAGGGCGATGCAATCGTGATCGAAGTCAGCGGGGGCTAGCGGCATGGCCGCGCGCTCGGCGGCTTTTTTCGATCTGGACAAGACGCTGATGGCCGGCTCGTCGGGCATGGTCTGGGCGCGGATCTCCTACGAGGCGGGCGGTATCTCGCGCCGCCTGCTGGCGCGCTGGGCACTGGACCATCTGCGCTACCGCCTGCGCGGCGCCAGCGATCAGGCGGCGGCGGAGGTGATGAAGGAGGTGCGCGAGCTGATGCGCGGGATGCGCGCCCGGGACCTCGAGCGCCTCGCGCCGCTGGTGCTCGGCGGGGTACTGCCGCGGATCTATCCGCAGATGCTCGACGAGGTCCACGGCCACCAGGATCAGGGCCGCGCGACCTTCATCGTCAGCGCCGCCGGGATCGAGCTCGTCGAGATGCTCGCCCGCGTCCTCGGCATGGACGGCGGCATCGGCACCCGCTACGAGATCGACTCCGAGGGCCACTTCACCGGCGAGCTCGACGGCCCGTTCATGTACGGCGAGGGCAAGGTCGAGGCGATGCGCCGCTATGCGGACGAGCACGACATCGACCTGGCCGAGTCCTTCGCCTACTCCGACTCCGCCTCGGATCTGCCGATGCTGCGGGCGGTCGGCAGCCCGGTGGTCGTCAACCCCGACACCGAGCTCGCCACGGTCGCCCGCCAGGAGGGATGGCGGGTGATGCGCTTCGAGAAGCTCGGCAGGCGGCTGGCGATCCTCGGCGGCGCGATCGCCGCGGCCGCCGCCGGCGGCATCGGCAGCCTGCTCGTCTCGCGCCGGCGGTCAGGTAGCCTCGGCGGGGGTTGGCGATGAGGTACTTCAGTACCGAAACTGGCGTGTCAGGCGGCGAAGCCGCCGCAGGTGTTCATGGACGAGCAGCTCGCCTTCGCAGGTAGCGCCCGCCAGGCGCAGATGCTGAGCGACCGTGAGGTTTCCTCGCGCGAGCTGACCGAGGGCTACCTGGAGCGGATCGAGCGCCTGGGCCCGAGGCTGAACGCGTACTGCCTGGTACTCGCCGACAAGGCGCTGGCCCAGGCCGACGAGGCAGACCGGCGGATCGCGAGCGGGCAGGAGGCGCCGCTCCTGGGAGTGCCCCTGGCGATCAAGGATGTCGAGGACATCGCCGGCGAGCCGACCGCGTTGGGGACCGGCGCCTTCGAGGGCATGGCGGCCACCGACTCGCCGATGATCGCGAGACTGCGCCAGGCCGGGGCCGTGTTCCTCGGCAAGACCAACCTCCCGGAGCTTGCGATCTGCGGGTTCACCGAGTCGAAGACATGGGGCGTCACCCGCAACCCCTGGGACACCGAGCGGACCACCAGCGGCTCCAGCGGCGGCAGCGCGGCCGCGGTCGCCGCTGGCCTCTGCGCGGCGGCATCGGCGTCAGACGGCGCCGGTTCGATCCGCAACCCGGCGGCCTTCTGCTCCCTGTTCGGCCTCAAGACCCAGCACGGCCGCATCCCCTTTGACCCGGCCGACCACTGGCATGGCCTGTCGGTCACCGGATGCGTGACGCGGACGGTGCTCGACACCGCCCTTTGGCTCGACGTGACGATGGCCCGTGAGGGTGAGGCGGGAGCGCCGCCCCCGCCGGCCCGGCCCTTCGTCGAGGCCGCCCGGACGCCGCCCGGGAAGCTGCGCGTCGCCCTCTCGACCAAGCCGCTGCGCGCGGTGGCACCTCCGATCGTCACCGACGAGGTCAAGCGCGCCGTCGCCGACACCGGCGAACTGCTGGGCTCGCTGGGCCACCGGGTGGGCGAGCGCGACCCGGCCTACGGCCTCGCCGGCAACAACCTCGTGCCCCGCTACCTCGGCGGGATCGCCTTGGACGTCGCCGCGGTGCCCCACCCGGAACGGCTCGAGTCCCGCACCCGCGGCTTCGGCCGCCTCGGGTCGCTGTACCCGGCGCCGGTGGTGCGCCGGGCCCGCCGGGCGGCCGAGTCGGATGCGCGACGCATCAACGCCCTCTTCGACGACTTCGACGTGCTGATCACGCCGGTGGCGGGCGAGCTTGCGTTCGAGGTCGGCCGCTGGGAGGGACGGGGAGCGACGCGGACCCTGCTCGGGATGAGCCGCACCTATTGCTTCGGGCCGGTGTGGAACCACACCGGCCAGCCCGCGGCCGCCGTCCCGGCGGGCATCGGCGACGACGGGCTGCCGCGGTCGGTGCAGCTGGTCGGCCGGCCCGGAGACGAGGCGACGCTGCTGTCGCTCGCGGCCCAGATCGAGGCCGAGCGCCCCTGGGCGGACGCGCGGCCGCCGGTCTCCTGACGTCTTCCGGGCCCATCTAGACTTTCGGGCATGGCGATCGAGCCCGAGGCACGCCGGCGCGCGCACCAGTGGCGGCAGGAGTCCTACGCCGACAAGCCCGAGCGCGACGCCCTGTTCGAAACCATCTCCGGCGAGCCGGTGGAGCCGCTCTACACCGAGGAAGACCTCGCCGAGTGGTCGGCCGAGCGCGACCTCGGCCACCCCGGCGAGTTCCCCTACACCCGCGGCGTCTACCCCTCGATGTACCGCGGCCGCCTGTGGACGATGCGCCAGTTCGCCGGCTTCGGCACCGCCTCCGAGACCAACGAGCGCTTCCGCTACCTGCTCGACCACGGCCAGGCGGGGCTATCGACCGCCTTTGACATGCCGACCCTGATGGGCCTCGACTCAGACCACGTCCGCAGCCTGGGCGAGGTCGGCGTCGAGGGGGTGGCGATCGACACCGTCGACGACATGGAGACGCTGTTCGCCGGGATCGCGCTGGACGAGGTCACCGTCTCGATGACGATCAACGCCCCGGCGGCGATCCTCCTGGCCTTCTACGTGGTCGCCGCCGAGGAGAACGGGATCGCACCCGAGCGGCTCGGGGGCACGATCCAAACCGACATCCTCAAGGAGTACATAGCCCAGAAGGAGTGGTGCTTCCCGATCGAGCCGGCGATGGGACTGGTCACCGACATGATCGAGTGGTGCTCTCAGCGGATGCCGCGCTGGCATCCGATCTCGATCTCGGGCTATCACATCCGCGAGGCCGGCTCGACCGCCGCCCAGGAGCTGGCGTTCACGCTCAAGGACGGGTTCACCTACGTCGAGCGCGCGATCGAGCGCGGCCTCGACGTCGACGACTTCGCCCCCCGGTTGAGCTTCTTCTTCAACGCCCACCTCGACTTCTTCGAGGAGATCGCCAAGTACCGCGCCGCCCGGCGCATCTGGGCGCGCGAGCTGCGAGACAGATATGGCGCCACCCGCCCCGAGGCGATGCGGATGCGCTTTCACACCCAAACCGCGGGAGTGTCGCTGACCGCCCAACAGCCGCTGGTCAACATCATCCGCACCACGATCGAGGCCCTGGCCGGGGTCTTGGGCGGGACCCAGTCCCTGCACACCAACTCCTACGACGAGGCCCTGGCGCTGCCGACCGAGCAGGCCGTTCGGATCGCCCTCCGAACCCAGCAGGTGATCGCCAACGAGACCGGCGTGACGAACACGATCGACCCCCTCGGCGGTGCCTACTTCGTCGAACTCCAGACCGACCAGATCGAGGCCGCCGCCTATCGGTACTTCGCGCGCATCGACGAGCTCGGAGGGATGGTCGCCGCGATCGAGCACGGCTTTCCCCAGCGCGAGATCGCCGACGCCGCCTTTCGCTACCAGCACGAAGTCGACAGCCGCCAGCGGATCGTCGTCGGCGTCAACGACCACCAGGTCAGCGACGAGGACGAGATCCCGACCCAGCGGATCGACCCGGAGATGGAGCGAAAGCAGGCCGGGCGCCTTCAGGCGACCAGGGCCGCACGCGATGGCGCCGCGGCCGAGGCCACGCTCACAGCTCTCAAGCAGGCCGCCTCGCAGGGCCAGAACCTGATGGAGCCGATCCTCGCCGCCGCCCGCGCCCGCGCCTCCGAGGGTGAGATCGTGGCGGCGCTGCAGGAGGTCTTCGGGACCTACACCGAGCAGCCGGTCTTCTGAGCCCAGCTTCGGCGCTAGGCTTGCCGCGCCGATGAGCGAGGAAGCGAACGAGCGCAAGATCCGCGTGGTGGTGGCCAAGCCCGGCTTGGACGGGCACGACCGCGGGGCGAAGATCATCGCCCGCGCCCTTCGCGACGCCGGCATGGAGGTGATCTACACGGGCCTTCACCAGACGCCCGAGCAGATCGCTGCGACCGTGATCCAGGAGGACGCGGACGCGGTCGGGCTGTCGATCCTCTCCGGCGCGCACATGACCCTGGTGCCTCGCGTCGTCGAGCTGCTCAACGAGCAGGGGGTCGACGACGTCGTGCTGACCGTTGGGGGGACGATCCCCAACGACGACATCCCCGAGCTCAAGCGCCTCGGCGTGGACGAGATCTTCACCCCCGGCGCCTCGACCGACGAGATCGTCGAGTTCATCCGCGGCGCCGTCGGCGCCAGGGCTTAGGGCCGCACCACGCCGATCAGGGGTGCAGGCAGGTGGCCTGCGCGACCAGGCTCACCTTGAGGGCGGCCTCGATGTTGCGAGCGCGGGCGGACCAGCCGTCGTCGGGGACCTTCTTGGCGTCGTTCTTCGAATCCCAGGGCTTGGTCGCAAGCATGGAGGTGCGGTACCCAACGACCTCGTCGTTGGTGCCCACGAACCCACCACCCAGCACGGCCTCGTTGGGCTTGCACCGTGCCACGGCGCCGCCCGCCTCACCGGCCTTGAGCTTGGTCGGCGCGGAGCTGCGGTACCGGACCTCGTAGTCGCCGCTGCAGACGGCGTAGGAGTTCCAGACCGTGTCGCTGCCGCTGTTGTTGTAGGGGACCGTCTGCCAGCCCACGGTGCTCGGCGGCAGGACCGGCTGGTTGGCGATGATCAGGATCCCGGGTCCCGTCGCGCGGCCGCCGCCGGAGAGCGGGTCGGGCGCGGCCGGGACGCATGGGATCAGCCCGAAGGAGACGGTGTTGTCGCCGAGCGCCGCCCCCAGCTGGCTGCGGTAATCGACCGCCTTCGTGCCGCAGATCGCCCACGCGGCGACCTTGCGCGCCGTGCCGCTGGTGGCTGTGCCCTCGGACTGCCAGCCGGTGCTCGCGCCGTCGAGGGGGTACGTAGCGTTGAGCCGGGCCGTCGCAGGGTCCCCGCTGATGGACCCGCCGCCACCGGTGACCTGGTTGTCGCCGTCGCAGTTGGCCGGGGGCCCCGCCTGGGAGACGACTCCGCGGAACTTCGCCTTCATGTACTCAAGCCCGTGGGACTTGCCGAGGCTGACCGTCGGGCCGGGCGCACCGGCGCTCGCGGCGGGGACGGCAAGCAGCCCGACCACCACACACGCGGTGGCGCCAATCATGG